>JAKDSA010000003.1 GCA_030457025.1 Brevibacterium sp.
CCGGGCCGCCCCCCCCCCCTGGGGGGCGGCCCGGGGGCGGGGGGTTACCGGCTTACGCTAAAATTTGGGGGGGGGGGGGGGGGCCCCCCCCCCCCCCCCCCCCTTCACTGTCTCGGATGATTCGATAGAATCAGCTGAGTGGACGTTTTCCGTGGTTCGCCTTGTTGCGGCGACGGTCGTGACGCTTACGGCTGCGCTTGCTCATGACTTCACTCCTTCACTAGATACTTCATTCTTTCATGACCACTGGGCCCGGGCAAAGTGTCACTCGGGTCACGAGCTCAGGCGTAGGCGGCTGAGGCAGGATGCGAGGCCATCAGGAATCGCCCATCGCATCCTGGACCCCGAGCCACGGGAACCAGCCTCGGTGCAGCACCAGCCAGGCGAGCAGACCGTATCCTTCCTGTGCAGGAAGGTTGTCTCGCGATGATGCGATCTCACGCTGCCAGACCGGATGGCCGAGCAACGGCGTGAACGTATCGACATAGGCGATTCCGCGTCGCTTCGCGACATCTGAGAAGCTCGTATTGAGTTCAGCGATCGCGCGATTCCGCTCGGAGTTATACTCCGGGGGTGGGCCGATGACGAACGTCGACACTTTCCTCGCCAGCGCTTCGTCGAGGACATTGGCTACGTCGAGACGGGCACGAGCAACGGAACGACCGGAATCGAGGTCACCTGATCCCAGGGCCAGCACCAGCCGGTTGTCACCGTCGGCGGTGAACCGCAACGACGCCTCGGCGATGGTGCGAGCATGCAGACCCGAAGAATCTTCGTGCGGTACGGCTAAAGGGAAGACTCTGAGATCGGGCACGCTGGGCAACGTCCTGGCCGTGACGCGTCCGACCCACCCGAGGCCACGGCCATCGCCGTGACCGGCCACAAGAGGGCCACCGATCACAGCAACGGTCGTTGGGGTCACGGAGCTCACCGGCGGAAGATCCTGTCGATGACTTCCTGCTGCTGGACTTCGTGGACGTGCTTGAGCCCGGTGGCGGTTGCAGCCGAGGCAGGGCGTGAGATCAACGTCAGCTCACGATCGCCCAGGAGCTGCGGCATGTTGACTGCCATGAACGGCCAAGCGCCCTGATTCTCGGGCTCCTCCTGTGCCCAGATCAGCTGTGCGCTGTCAGGGTAACGCTCGAGCAGAGCCTTGATGGAGTCCTCATCGAGGGGGTAGAGCTGTTCGACGCGGACAAGCGCTGTCTTCGTGTCTTCACGCTTCTCACGCTGAGCCAGCAGTTCCCAGTAGAGCTTGCCGGAGACCAGCACGACGCGGTCGACCTGCTCTGGGTCGACGACGGCATCGTCGATGACGGCTTCGAACGTTCCCGTGGTGAAGTCCTCGGGGGCGTTCGCTGCGGCCTTGAGCCGCAGCATCGACTTCGGCGTGAACACGATGAGCGGACGTTTGTTCGTCGTCATCGCATGGCGACGCAGCAGGTGGAAGTACGACGCACCGTCCGATGGCAGAGCCACAGTCATGTTCGACTCGGCGCACAGCGCCAGGTAGCGCTCGATGCGAGCAGAGGAGTGGTCGGGGCCCTGACCCTCGTATCCGTGGGGCAGGAGCATGACGACTCCGGAATTCTGCTGCCACTTCTGCTCCGAGGACGAGATGAACTCGTCGATCACGGTCTGGGCGCCCTGCGCGAAGTCACCGAACTGGGCTTCCCAGGCGACTAGGGCATCCTTGCGTTCGACCGAATAGCCGTACTCGAAGCCGACTGCCGCGTACTCGCTCAGCAGGGAATCGTAGACCCAGAAGCGAGCCTGTTCGTCGCTGAGGTTCTGCAACGGCGTCCACTCGTTCCCATTGATGGAGTCGATGAGCACCGAGTGACGCTGCACGAAGGTGCCGCGACGCGAGTCCTGGCCGGCGAGGCGGACCGGGATTCCGTCCATGAGCAGCGAGCCGAAGGCCAGGAGCTCGGCGAAGCCCCAGTCGATGCCGCCAGACAGCGACATCTCCTTGCGCTTCTCGAGCAAAGCCCGCAGCTTCTTGTGGATCGTGAAGTTGTCCGGAACCGCGGCGAAGGTTTCGCCGATGTGCTGCAGGGTCTCTGTGCTGATGGCGGTCTCGGCACTGTTGAAGGCCTCGACGTCGCTGGGCACGTGCGGTGCGTTGAAGGCGTCACCGTCACCGGAGCCGGTCTCGGCCTCTTTGGTCTCGGCGAATGCCGATTCCAGCTTCGACTGGTAGTCCTTGAGCGCTTCGCTGGCCTCATCTTCAGTGATGCACTTCCTGCCGACGAGGGACTCGGTGTACAGCTTGCGCACCGAGCCCTTCTTCTCGATGAGGGAGTACATCAGCGGCTGGGTCATCGATGGGTCATCGCCCTCATTGTGTCCGCGGCGGCGGTAGCAGACGAGGTCGATGACAACGTCGCGGTTGAATTCGTGCCGGTATTCGAACGCCAGGCGTGTGGCTCGAACGACTGCTTCGGGGTCATCGCCGTTGACGTGGAAGATCGGTGCGTTGATCGACTTTGCGACGTCGGTGCAGTAGAAGGACGAGCGGGCCGAAGCCGGCGGAGTGGTGAAGCCGACCTGGTTGTTGATGATGATGTGGACGGTTCCACCGGTTCGGTAGCCACGCAGCTCCGAGAGGTTGAGGGTCTCGGTCACGACGCCCTGGCCCGCGAACGCCGCGTCACCGTGGACGAGGACGGGAAGCACAGTGAATCCGGCCTCGCCCTGGTCGATGAGGTCCTGCTTGGCGCGCACGATGCCCTCGAGGACCGGATTGACGGTCTCGAGGTGGCTGGGGTTGGCGGCGACGTAGACATCGGTCGAATTGCCGGACGGCGAGGTGAACGAGCCCTCGGTGCCCAAGTGGTACTTGACATCGCCGGAGCCCTGGACGCTGTCCGGGGACATCGTCCCGTCGAACTCGCGGAACATCTGCGCGTAGGACTTGCCTGCGATGTTGGTGAGGACGTTGAGACGGCCACGGTGAGCCATGCCGATGGCGACCTGCTCGATACCGGTGTCCGCGGACTGGTTGAGCACTTCGTCGAGGAGCACGATGGCTGACTCGCCGCCCTCGAGGCTGAAGCGCTTCTGACCGATGTACTTCGTCTGCAGGAAGGTCTCGAAGGCTTCGGCTGCGTTGAGACGGCCGAGGATGTGTCCCTGCTCTGAACGTGTCAGCTCCTGGTGCGGAACCTCGATCTTGGCTTGGAACCAGCGGCGCTGCAACGGGTCGGCAATGTGCATGTACTCGAACCCGATGGTCCGGCAGTAGCTCTCGCGCAGGAGTCCGAGGATACTGCGGAAGGGCATCATCGGCTTGGCGCCGAAGCCGCCTGTGGGGAACTCGCGTTCGAGATCCCACAGAGTCAGACCGTGCTGATTGATGTCGAGATCAGGGTGTGAACGCTGGCGATACACGAGTGGATCGATGTTCGCCATGAGGTGACCGCGGGTGCGATAGGCATCGATGAGTTCGATGACGCGGGCGGTCTTGTTGACATCGTCCTGATCTTCGGCAGAGACGTCGGGCACCCAGCGCACAGGCTCGTAGGGCAGTCGCAGTGACTCGAAGACGTCGTCGTAAAAGCCGTCTTCGCCGAGGAGATAGCTGTGGATGAGTTTGAGGAACTCACCGGATCCTGCCCCCTGGATCACGCGGTGATCGTAGGTGGAGGTCAGCGTGAGCACCTTGGACACTGCGAGCTTGTTGATCGTGTGCTGGCTGGCGCCCTGGAACTCCGCAGGATAGTCGAGTGCACCGACGCCGACGATGCAGCCTTGGCCTTTGGTCAGACGCGGCACTGAGTGCACGGTTCCGATGCCGCCGGGATTGGTCAGTGAGACTGTGGTGCCTGCGAAATCGTCAGCCGTGAGCTTTCCCTGCCGAGCCTTGTCGACGAGACCATCATAGGCATCGACGAACTGGCGGAAGGTCAGGGTCTCGGCCTTCTTGACGTTCGGCACCAGGAGTGTGCGCGAACCGTCCTTCTTCGGCACGTCGATCGCGAGGCCGAAATTGATGTGAGCCGGAGAGACCATGACGGGCTTGCCATCGCGAGTGTCATAGGACACGTTCTGCGACGGGAAGTTCTGCAGGGCCCGGATCACGGCAAAGCCGATGAGGTGGGTGAATGAGACTTTTCCACCTCGAGTCCGCTTGAGGTGAGAGTTGATGACGATGCGGTTGTCGATGAGCGCCTTGGCCGGCAGCGCCCGCACGGACGTGGCTGTGGGCACCTCGATCGAATCATCCATGTTCTTGGCGATCAGCTTCGCCGGGCCGCGCAGTGGAGTGACAGTCTCTTCGGGAGCCGGCTTTGGCTCGGTGTCCTTGACAACAACCTTGGGCACTGACTTGGTCTCGGCCTTCAGCGTCTCAGTCTGAGCCGAGGACGGGGAGACTCCGCGCGGGCTTTCGTCCGGAGCGGCATCCGCTGTGGACGAGTCGGACTTGTCCGCAGACTTCGCCGAAGCCTGAGAAGCCGGTTTCGCTTTTGTCTTCGCGGCTGGCTTGGCGCCGGTCTTCGCTGTGGGTTCGGCGTCGGCAGTCTTCGCTGCCGGCCCATTCCCGTTCTTTTCGTACTTGTCGAAGAACGGCCACCACGACTGGTCGACGGAGTTCTTATCGGACTTGTACTGTTCATACAATTCCTCGACCAACCACTCGTTCGACCCGAAGTCATCGACGGTGCGGTTCGGAGTATTGACGGACACGGCGTTGATCGCCTACTTCCTGCTTCAAGAATTGCTGCTTAACGACATCACCAGCCTAACGCGATGTACCCGCGTATGTCCGCTTAGGGGACAATAGTGTTATGCGTTTCATCTCAAATGACCCGAATAATGATCTGACCTACTCCGATGTCTTCTTGGTTCCCAACTCGTCGACCCTGACTTCCCGGTTCGACGTCGACCTGTCGACGACCGACCCGACCGGCTCCACGACGCCGATCGTGGCTGCGAACATGACCGCCGTGTCCGGTCGTCGGATGGCCGAGACCATGGCTCGCCGAGGTGGTCTCGCCGTTCTGCCGCAGGATATTCCCCTGTCCGCGGCGCAGGACACGATCGCGTGGGTGAAGAGCCGGGATCGCGTCTTCGATTCGGCACTGCGGTTCTCCCCGGAAGACACGGTCCTGAGTGCACTGCACGTTCTGGCTAAGCGCGCCCACGGATTCGGTGTGGTCGTCGACGATGCCGGCAAGCTCGAGGGCGTGATCGATTCGCAGAGCCTCAAGGGCGTCGACCGGTTCACTGCGGTGTCTGCGATGCTCGAATCGTCCCCGCATGTCATCAGGGCCGCAGACGTCGATTGGTCAGATGGCGCGCAGCTGGAGTCTCTGTTCGAGTCCATGAACGAGGCCAGGACCCCATTCGCGGCCGTCGTCGATGACAGCGACAGGGTGTTGGGGTCCCTGACGCCGAAGTCGCTGCTGCGGTCCTCGATCTACACCCCTAACTGCGATGACCAGAGAAAGCTGAAGATCGCCGTGGCAGTTGGAGTCAACGGCAATGCCGTCGAGCGAGCCTCTGCTCTGGTCGCAGCCGGTGCCGACGTGCTCGTCGTCGACACGGCACACGGCCATCAGGTGAAGATGCTCGATACTCTGAGCTCAATCGCGGCCGCAGATCTGGGAGTGCCCATCGTCGCCGGCAACGTCGTCACTGCTGACGGCGTTCGGGACCTCGTGTCGGCCGGTGCCCAGATCATCAAGGTCGGTGTGGGGCCCGGTGCTATGTGCACCACCCGCATGATGACGGCCGTCGGCCGTCCGCAGTTCTCGGCTGTTCGCGAATGCGCCGAGGCAGCCCGGGAAATGGGTGCTCATGTGTGGGCGGACGGGGGAGTGCGCTACCCCCGCGATGTGGCCTTGGCTCTGGCGGCAGGGGCTTCGCAGGTCATGGTCGGCTCGTGGTTTGCAGGTACCCACGAATCTCCGGGTGATCTTCTCGTCGACGGTGAGGGCCGGAAATACAAAGAAAGCTTCGGCATGGCCTCGGCACGGGCGGTGGCGAACCGGACCCGGACCGAGTCCGCGTTCTCTCGCGCGCGAAAGGGTCTGTTCGAAGAGGGCATTTCTTCGTCGACGATGTACATTGACCCAGAATCTCCGGGAGTCGAGGATCTGCTGGACACGATCACCTCGGGTGTGCGCAGCTCCTTCACCTACGCCGGTGCCCGCGGCCTAGCGGAATTCGCGGAACTCGCCACGGTCGGTGTCCAAAGCGCTGCCGGATACGATGAGGGGCGACCTCTGGTCAGAAGTTGGTAAGCTCTGTCCATGCACAGTGACAGTCCCGGCCGGCGGGAAGCCGGCGCCCCAGACGACGATCCTCACCCCCCGAGGTTGGATCACAGCACTGACCCTGATCCCCTGACCGCGAGCGGTGGGGATCGTCCCTGATGGAATGGCTGTACCTTGCATTAGCCCTCATCCTCATCTGCGGCACCGGCGTCTTCGTCGCTGCTGAGTTCTCTCTCCTCACACTCGACCGGCACACCGCCGACAAGGCGGTGGAGCAGGGCGTGGTCGGTGCTAAGACGCTGCGGCGTTCGATGACCCACCTATCCACACAGCTGTCTGCCGCCCAGGTGGGCATCACGATCACGACGCTGCTGACCGGCTACCTGATGGAGCCGTCTCTGGGCAAGCTCCTGGCCCCTGTCTTCGAGTCGATTGGAGCCAGCCCCGGGATCGCAGCCCCGATCGCGCTGACGATCGCACTCATCGTGTCCACGTTCTTGTCGATGATCTTCGGCGAACTGGTGCCGAAGAATCTGGCGATTGCCGTGCCGCTGGCCACCGGACGCATTGCAGCGCCGGTGCAGTATGTCTTCTCCATCGCATTCAAACCTGTGATCAGCGTGCTCAACGGCACCGCGAACAAGATCCTGCTGTCCGTCGGCATAGAGCCGCAGGAAGAGGGATCGGTCGGTCGCTCGCCCGAAGAGCTCACGTCTCTGGTGCGGCACTCCGCCGAAGAGGGAATGCTCGACGAGCAGACTGCCGATCTTCTCGAACGGACCCTGAGCTTCTCCGAGCGCACCGCAGAGGACGTGATGACTCCGCGCACCCGCATGTCATCGGTGGTCAAGGACACGACTGCACGCCAGATCATCGAACAGGCTCGAGACACCGGATTCTCCCGTTTCCCGGTCGCAGGGGAGGACAAGGACCATATCGTGGGCGTCGTCCACGTCAAGCAGGCATTCGCGGTTCCGCTCGCCAATCGAGACGACGCGTATGCCGGGGGACTGATGACCGAGGTGACCGAGATTCCCGAAACACTCTTGCTCGATCCGCTCCTCATGGAACTACGGGCCAAGGGCCTGCAGATGGCCGTCGTCGTCGACGAATTCGGAGGCACGGCCGGTGTCGTGACGCTCGAAGACGTCGTCGAAGAGCTCGTCGGCGAGGTCGCCGACGAACACGACCGGATGCGGGTGGCGGCGCGGCCCGCCCGTGATGGAACGTGGATCGTTCCCGGACAGCTTCGTCCCGACGAGGTCTCGTCGACGATCGGGCTCGAGATCCCGGAGGATTCCGATTATGAGACTTTGGCGGGCTTCGTCCTCAAAGAAATGGGCCGAATCCCGGACCCAGGCGACCAGATCCGCACCGAGGACGCGCTCATCCGCGTCGAGCGGATGCACGGTCGCCGCATCGAACGGCTGCGCATTCTCCTTCGCGCGACCGACGCGGTCGGCTATGAACAGGGAGGTGACTTCTGATGAGCGCTGATTGGATGGGCCTCATTTGGTTCGTTGTCCTGCTTCTGGGCAACTCCTTCTTCGTTGCCGCTGAATTCGCCGTGGTCGCGGCTAAACGCTCGCAGCTCGAGCCCCGAGCGCAGGAGGGGTCATCCGCTGCGAAGACCGCTCTCTACGCGATGGAGCATGTTTCGGTGATGTTGGCGATCTGCCAGCTCGGAATCACCGTCTGCTCCCTGTTGCTGGGCAATGTTGCAGAACCGGCGATCCACCACCTCTTGTCCGGACCGCTCGAGGGACTGGGCATTCCGGCGGGCCTGTCCTCGACGATCTCCTTCATTCTGGCTCTCGGCGTCGTCACATATCTGCACGTGGTGATCGGCGAGATGGTGCCGAAGAACATGGCCCTGGCAGGTTCGGCTCGCGCCGTGATGCTGTTGGCGCCACCGCTCGTCTTCCTCTCCCGAGTGTTCGGCTTCGTCATCAAGCCGTTGAACGGCCTGGCCAACTCGATCCTGCATCTGTTCAAGATCGAGGCCCGCGACGAGGTCAACGAGGCTTTTACGATCGAGCAGGTCGAATCGATCGTCGCCGAGTCCAAACGCGAGGGTCTGCTCACCGACGACACAGGGCTGCTCAAGGGCGCGCTGGAGTTCAGTGACAAGACCGCCGCCGACATCATGGTGCCCATGTCTGAGCTGATCACCATATCCTCGAACGTGACCCCAGATGAGCTCGTCACATTGGTCGGCAAGACGGGTTTCTCCCGGTATTTCGTCGTCGACCAGGATGGGTACCCTCAGGACTATCTCCACATCAAGGACGTCCTCTACGCCGACAGCCACTTAGAGTATGGTGCGCCGATTCCCGGGAAGCGATTCCGCCCCCTGTTCACGGTGACATCGGACGATGAAGTGGAAGAGGCTCTGTCCCAGATGCAGAAGGCAGGCATCCACGTGGCCAGGGTCATCTCTGCGGAGGGTGACGTGTTGGGACTGCTCTTCCTCGAGGACGTCTTGGAAGAGCTCGTCGGAGAAGTCCAGGACGCCATGCAGCGGAGCCGCTACCAGTATTGAGCATGACATCTCGCACAGATGACGATGAATCTGTGACACGCGTCATCCAATTGCACGGTCGTTTGTAACAATATGTTACTAATCGCCCCTCCCAGATGCCGAAAATGCGCGTTCTGTGTCCGTCCGGCGAGGGGAAAAACGGCTGTAACACGAGGTCACACGCCAAGTGTGAACGGAAAGTGACAATCTGTAACGAGGTCGTTATAGTGTTGTGACATAAGGTTTTCGTTCGCCGGGATCCATAGCGGCCGAAATACGGACAACAGTACGGAGTAATATGTCGAGTGAGTCCTCGACCGCAGAGTCGCAGCCGGTTCGCCGTCGCGATCTGCGCAAGCAGCACACCTCTTCAGGCGTTCCAACTGTCTTTTCCAAGCGGAGTGCGACAGCGGTGTCGCAGCACTCGGCTTCGACTCCTTCGCCCGCCCTATCGCCGCGTCGCGCCGCGATGGCGGCAGAAGCCAGAGCAGCAGCCGGTTCGTCACGACGGGCTGCGATGGCCAAGGAAGCCGAAGCGCGTCCCGATCACAGCGGTTCCGCTTTCGTCGCCGCTCGGATGGGCAGCCGCGGATCGGACGGATCTCTTCTGCGCTCGGTGCGTCGACGTCGTGTCACGACGTTCTCCGCATTGGCCACTGTGTCTGTGACGGGAACCGCCATCGCGGCCGTCATGGTCGCCGGCAACATGAGCGCCAACCAGGAAGTCAAAGTCGACGAGACGGTTGCCGACAGCCAGACCCGCGCCATCAGCTCGGAGTCCGTGTCGGCCGATATCAAGGCGGATGACGAGAAGACAAGTATGGCCATCGGCGCCCCGAGTGCCAAGCAGACCAAGGTGAAGGCCGCTTCGCGTGCCATCACCAAGACTGTTCTTCCCGGATGCGACGGCGAAGTGCCGAAGGGTGACGCATCGAACGGTGAGGTCCCCGAGGATTGGCTGTGTGAGATCGGCGTCGGCAAGCACAAGCTGCGCTCGGACGCTGCCGTGTCCTTCGCCAAGATGAATGCTGCGTTTAAGAAGGACACCGGCAAGGAGCTGGCTGTCACCGACTCGTATCGCTCGCTGGAATCCCAGATCTCCGTCGCAGAACGCAAACCCGGATTCGCCGCTCGTCCCGGCACCTCCAACCACGGGTGGGGAATTGCGCTGGACCTCGGTGGGGGAACTCAGAACGGAACCGGTGTGCAGTATGAGTGGCTCGTGGCCAACGGTGAGAAGTACGGGTGGGAGAATCCGGACTGGGCGAAGCGCAACTCGTATGAACTCTGGCACTGGGAATACGTGCCAGGGCGCAAGGATCTCAAGGGCGCCTGACGCTGAGAACCGCGTGCAATCGAATCTCGATTGCACGCGGTTTCGTTTTGGGAGCCACGACAATACGGTGATAGCATTGCATGCGTTGCCCGCGTAGCTCAGTGGATAGAGCGTCTGCCTCCGGAGCAGAAGGTCGTAGGTTCGAATCCTGTCGCGGGCACCATGCGCCGCCCTCCTCATCACCTGAGGTGGGCGGTTTCTGCTACCACCGATTACGGTGGTCCGTAACGAACCTCAACCAGCTGACGAAGGCCGTGATGTCGATTCCTGCGGACGTGACGAGCGCCGATATCGTGCTCAGAGCACAATCGGTGCGCAAGAGGTTCGGCCGCGGCGACACCGCCGTGACAGCTCTTGATGACATCAGCGTGAACTTCGAAGCCGGCAGGTTCAGCGCGATCATGGGGCCCTCCGGTTCCGGAAAGTCCACTTTCATGCATGTCCTCGCGGGGCTCGACAGGGTGGACTCCGGCACCATCACCATCGGCGGGCAGGACATCACCGGTCTCGATGACAAAGAGCTCACCCAGATGCGCCGCGACCGTGTCGGATTCATCTTCCAAGCATTCAATCTGGTTCCCACGCTCAGTGCCGAGCAGAACATCGAACTGCCTGTGTCCCTGGCACGCAAGAGGATCAATCCCGAATGGAAGGCGGAAGTCATCGAACGCCTCGAGCTGGGGGACCGGCTGAAGCACCGCCCGCACGAGCTCTCCGGCGGTCAGCAGCAGCGTGTCGCCGTCGCCCGCGCACTCCTGACTCGCCCGGACGTGATCTTCGCTGACGAACCCACTGGTAACCTCGACTCGCAGTCCGGGGGAGAAGTGCTGGCTCTGCTGCACGGTGCAACCAGCCGATACGGGCAGACGATCATCTTGGTCACCCACGACCCTGTGGCCGCCTCACACGCGGATCGAGTCGTGCTTCTCAAGGACGGCCGCGCTGCCGGAGAAGTGCAGCAGCCGACGAGGGAGTCCGTGGTCTCTGCGCTGGGTGAGCTGAGCGATCTGTGATCGCAGTCGCTCTGGCGGAGATCCGAATCCACTGGGCGCGATTCCTCGCGGTGGGTCTCGGCATCGCCCTGGCGGCGGGCTTCGTCGCCTCTGCCCTGATCATCAACTCCTCGCTGCAGGCGAGCCTGAGGGATTCCGTCGGGCACACATTCTCACAGGCCGACCTCGTCATCGTTCCCGCACAGGACGTCTTCGTCAACGGGCAGGAAGTCTCTCCTCTGACGGATCCTCTGAGACAGGTCGACGGGGTGAGCACAGCGGCCGTGAATGCTCGCACGACGACGACCGGTCGAGGACAGTCGTTCTCGGAGAGCACGTTCGCTCTGACTCCCTCCCCGGCGGACCCGGGGCTGGACTCGTTCTCCATCACCGACGGCACCCGACCCAATTCGAGCACAGATGTGGTTCTGGACGAGGCGACTGCGACGGATCTGGGGGTGGGCATCGGCGACGAAATCCGGTTCTCCGTCAACGCGGTGTCCGTCGAACCCGGTGACGATTCGATGCCCGTCTATCGGGGCCCGAGCCAGAGCAACACGATGTTCACCGTCGTCGGTCTGGCTTCGATGGGCAGCACTCCGTCGACTGCCGGCATGCACCGCGCGATGACCACTTCGGCGAGCTATCAGGAGTACTTCGCCCAGCAGGGAGATGTCATCGCGATCCAGATTGCTCTGGACGACGGTGCCGATCCGGCAGCTGTCCGCACTCGGCTGCAGTCCACGATCGATGCTTCTGACCTGCGCGGAAGCTTGGAGGCGATGACCGTCGGCGACGCCATCGACGTCAAAGCTGATCGCCTGTCCGGTGGAAATGAGGTCATCACTTCGCTGCTTCTGGTCTTCGCCGGCATCTCCGTCATCGTGGCGATACTGGTTGTGTCGAACACCTTCTCCGTCATCGTGGCCGGACGCAGGCGCGAGCTGGCACTGCTGCGCTGCCTGGGGGCCTCACGAATTCAGCTCTACGGTTCAGTGGTCACAGAGGGGGCTTTCGTCGGGTTGCTGGGCTCGATCGTCGGGGTCGCTGCGGGCGCAGGTCTCAGCTTCTGCCTCGCCGCAGGTGCCAAACGCATCTGGCCCGACGAGTTCGACTACCTGAGCCTCAGCATTCCATCGTCAGCGTTGCTGACCGGCATTGCCGTGGGGATGCTTCTGACGATCCTCGCCACCATCCGACCCGCCCGCAGCGCAATCGCGGTCACGCCTCTCGAAGCACTTCAGCCGTTCGACGATTCCCTCTCTCCTTCGCGCCACAGCCGGCTGCGCCGCATCATCGGCTGGTCGAGCATCGGGCTCGGAATCGGGCTCCTCGTGGCCTCGGTCTATCTGGTCGAGCATTCGGAGAAGTGGATCCTGGGCGGAGCGATCGGGGGCGTGCTCCTCGTCTTCGGCCTCGTCCTGTGCTCCGTGATGATCATTCCCCCGATCGTCGCCGCAATCGGTGACCTGCTGTTCAGCCCATTCGGCGTCCCGGGCCGCCTGGCCACGCTGAACACCCTGCGCAATCGCCGACGAACAGCGGCAACCGCCACCGCACTCATCATCGGTGTCACCCTGGTTGCAACGATTCTGGTCGGCGGGATGTCGACGAAGGCAACGCTGGCCTTCGGCCTCGACCAGCGCTATCCAGTCGACATCGCTGTCCCGCTCGAAACCACAGTTGACCAGGACGAAGCCGATGGCGTGCGTGATATCGCAGGTGTGGAAGCCGTCGTCGTCGCTCAGCGGGCACAGGTGCTCGGCGATCACGGGGATTCGCCTCCCGATCTCTATGTCATCGACCCCGATTCCGCACAGACAGTGCTGAGCGAGGGCGCCGAATCACCGGTCATAGGGAAGGTGCTCGTCCCCAGGGACTTCGCCCCTGACAGCATCCGCATCAAGGGGCTCACCGAAGCAACGGTACCCGTCGAGAAGGCAGGCGATTCGAGCCTGGTGTTCTTCACCACCCCGGACGTCGGCAACGACGTGGGCGTGTCCGCGACCTCCACTTCGGTCCTGGTCGAGGTCGATCCGAATGCTTCGGTCTCCGACATCTTCCGGATCCAACAGGCCGTCGCGGAAGAACTCGACGTCACCAGTGACGAGGTGGGCGGTTCAGCAGTGGCCCGGGGTGAGTACTCCGAACTCATCGACACCTTCCTCATCGTCGCGGTGGCGCTGCTGTTCGTCGCGGTGCTCATCGCCCTGCTCGGGGTCTCAAACACGGTGAGCCTGTCAGTCATCGAGCGTCGGCGGGAGAATTCTCTGCTCCGGGCCCTGGGGCTGAGCATCTCCCAGCTGAGATCGCTCCTGGCGCTCGAGGCCACTCTCATCTCCTCAGTCTCGGCGCTGATCGGCCTCCTCCTCGGCGGGGCACTCGGCATCGTCGGCACCCGGCTGATCACGAGCTACTATTCCGATCAGCTCATCGTCGACTGGTCCCTTCCCGCCACTCTCGGAATCCTGTTTGTGGCAATCCTCGCGGGTCTGCTCTCTGCTCTGGCACCTGCGAGACGTGCCGCGCGGCTGTCGCCGGTCGAAGGGCTCCAACAGGAGAACTGACCCCACTGACGCTGACGCAATGGGCCGGATGATAGAAATGCAAGAATGAAATCTGCGTGGGCATCCGGTCTGATCGTCATCGGCATCGTTGTCGCCGCATTCAACCTCCGTCCTGGCGTGACCGGACTGTCACCGCTGTTGGATGCCATGGGTTCCGACATTCATCTGAGCGCGGTCTTCCTGGCAATCATCGGGATGCTGCCGCCCCTGCTCTACGGACTCAGCGGCTTCATCACGCCCCGACTGTACAACCGCTTCTCCGGGCTGACGATCGCTCTGGTCGTGATGATCATGATCACGGTGGGGTTGGGCGTGCGCGCAGTAGTCGAGTCGCCCGCGATCTTCCTCGGGCTCAGCGTCCTCGCCTTGCTGGGCATGGGCATCGGCAACGTCGTCGTGCCGCCCATCGTGAAGTCCTATTTCCCCGATCGTGTCGCACTGATGTCGACAGTGCACGTGGGTCTGCTGCAGCTGGGGACATTCATCCCCCCACTCGTGGCAGTGCCGTTGGCGGCGACGTTCGAGTGGCGGGGGTCTCTTCTCGTGTGGGCCGGTACGGCAGCAGTGGGAATCGCCGTCTGGGCCGTGATCGCGGTGCTCAAGCCTGCACCACGGTCACAGGTCTCAGCAACGGTCGTAGGCGGAAGCGAACTGGTGCGGCTGGTCAAGACCCCCCGTGCCTGGGCGCTGATGACGATGACAGGGCTGACCTCCTTCAACAACTTCATCCTGTTCACCTGGTTGCCGACCCTGCTGACTCGTTCGGGTTTCGACGCGGCATTCGCGGGAGCCATGCTCGCCCTAGTGACTGCGATTCCACTTGTCCTCGGGTTCGTCCTTCCGCTGCTCGCGCAGAAGATGCGCACCGCATCACCGATCGTCGCGGCCTTCTGCCTGTGCCTGGCTGTCGGATACCTGGGACTGTGGCTCATACCTGCGGCGGCGCCGGTGCTGTGGACTGTCCTGCTGGGCATCGGCATCTCCACGTTCCCATTGGCACTGACCCTGATCACGCTGCGCTCTCACAGTGCCGAAGCCTCAGCAGCGCTGTCCGGCTTCGTCCAGGGCGGCGGTTACCTGATGGCCGCAACCGGGCCCCTGATCTTCGCCTTCCTGATTCAGAACCTCGATGTGATGTGGCCCGCCTACGCCGTAGTGCTGGCCTCTGTCGCGGTGAAGTTCGCAGTCAGCTTCTCCGCCTGCCGCCCCGGCGCGATCTGATCAGGAGAAGTCGCCCACAGAGTCGACGATGACGACTGTGACACCTGATTCGCCGTCGACAACCGGAGACGAGTAATCTGATCGGGTGACCCCGGAACTTCTGCAGACCGCTCTGGCGCGTGCACTGGCAAGCATCGCCTCCGTACGAGGAGTCGCCAACGACCGTGTTTCGGACCCGAGCATCCGTCGGTCGAAGGCACAGCGCCACGGGGACTGGGTCTCGACCATCGCACTGCGCAGTGCCGCGGCTCTGCATACCGAGCCCAGGAGCCTGGCAGAGGAGATCGCTGTCATGCTGCGCGAAGACACCAGAGTGGCCAGGGTCGAGGTTGCGGGACCAGGGTTCCTCAACATCGCAGTCAGGCCCAGCAGCCTCGCCCAGACCGCAGCGGACATCGTCAGCGCCGGTAGGACATTCGGTCCGGATCGTGCCACAGCTGAGCGGATCGAGACCACAGTCGACGAACGCATCGCCGCCAGCCCCGAGCTGTGGACGCCGCATGTGGTTGGGGGAGCAGATGCGCGTCGCTTCATGGCCGCGCGCGCCACAGCGGAGCCGAGGCACCTGGGCGACACGGGGTTCCTGCGCACAGCCCATCCGGACAATCCCGTCTACTTCGTCCAGGTCGCGCACGCAACAGCCTGCCGAGTCGAACGCCGTGCATCATCCTGCGGAATCGATGCTGCTGCCTTCGCCCCTGACACCCTGACCGATGCCACAGAGACCGCGCTGGCTGCCGCATTGGCCGACTTCATCGACACGACGCGACGTGCCGCAGCCTCACGCGAACCACAGGCCATCACTTTCCTCCTCGAGGCCACATCCCAGCTGTTCGTCGACTGGGTGAACGCCTGTCCCGTGACACCGAACATCGATGAGGACATCACGGAAGTCCACGCTTCCCGGCTGGTCCTCGACCGAGCCGCCATCATCGTCCTGGCCACAGGACTACGACTACTGGGCGCTTCCGCCCCGGAGAGGATCTAATGCCTGCCCACATCGCCGGCACCATGCACGCCACCCCTGCCCCCGTATGGCTGCCCTACCCCGACGACGTCAACGCGCTCCTGCCCAGCCTCTGGTCGGACAACGTGACGAAGTCCGACTCCGGTGTCCTCACCGTGGCCGGACACGAAGTCACCGAGCTCGCCGAACGCTACGGCACCCCTACTCTCATCATGGATGTCGCGGACTTCACCGCCCGCGCGGAGAACTACCTCAGTGCGTACTCGGCCGCGTTCTCCACAGAGAAGGGGCTGGCCGGAGTCGACGTCTTCTACGCGGGAAAAGCATTCCTGTGCACCGCCGTCGCCCGCTTGGTCCACGAGTCCGGCCTCGGCCTCGACACCTGTTCCCTGGGAGAGATGATGGTGGCCCGCGCTGCAGGAGTCCCTGGGGAGCGGGTCGGCCTGCACGGCAACAACAAATCTGTGGCAGAGCTCGAATATGCACTCGACTACGGCGTGGGTCGGATCTTCGTCGACAGCCTCGACGAGATCACCCTCCTCGAATCGATCGCGGCCGCCAAGGGAACCGTCGCCCCGGTCATGCTGCGCGTCACGGTGGGAGTCGAGGCCCATACTCACGATTTCATCGCCACAGCTCATGAGGACCAGAAGTTCGGTCTCTCAGTATCCGCGGGAACCGCAGCGAAGGCCGCCGAGGCGGTAGCGAATTCCGAGCACCTGCGCTTCGATGGCCTTCACTCGCACATCGGCTCACAGATCTTCGACATCTCCGGATTCCAGGTCGCTGCCGCCCGTGTGCTGGCACTGCGGGCCGAGATCATGGCCGAGCACGGTGTCGATCTGCCCGATGTCGACCTCGGCGGTGGCTTCGGCATCCGCTACACCTCGCAGGACACACCTATCCCCGTGTCCGAGATGGCACAGGAACTCGCCGAGGTGGTGGCCAAGGAATGCCGTGGGCTGGGCACGAATGTCCCGCGCATCTCCATCGAGCCCGGGCGCGCGATCGTCTCCCCGTCCACGTTCACCCTCTACCGGGTCGGCACCGTCAAAGAGGTCAGTACCGACAACGGGATCCGCACCTACGTCGCTGTCGACGGCGGGATGAGCGACAATATTCGGACAGCTCTTTATGACGCCGACTATTCGTGTAGCTTGGCCAATCGGAACTCGAGTGCAGAACCCGCCATCGTGCGTGTCGTGGGCAAGCACTGCGAGTCCGGTGACATCATCGTCCGAGACGAATACATGGGAGCCGATGTGTCTTCGGGCGACCTCGTCGCAGTCCCGAGCACCGGTGCCTATTGCCGGTCCCTGGCCAATAACTACAACCACCTGCCCAAGCCAGGAGTCCTGGCTGTGACAGCAGATAAGGTTGAGTGGATCGTGACGCCCGAGGACTACTCTCAGATGTTGCGCAGCGATCCGGGAATGAGCGCGGACAAGTAAGTGTGAGTGCCATTGAAGACAGCGAAAAGGTGAACAAATGCAGGCTTTGAAAGTTGCCATGCTCGGATGTGGAGTCGTCGGCACCGAAGTCGCCGCCCGCATGCAGAACCGGAGTGAGGCTCTGGCTGAAAGGATCGGCGCGCCCCTGGAGTTGAGCGCAATTGTCGTTCGCGATACCTCGAAACGACGCTCGGGGATCAATCCGAGCTTGCTGACGACCGACGCGGAGTCCGCCATCGCCGGGGCGGATATCGTCATCGAGCTGATGGGCGGCATCGAGCCGGCGAAAACCCTCATTCGATCGGCACTCGATCACGGTTCCTCCGTCGTCACCGCTAACAAGGCGCTGCTGGCCGCCAACTACGGTGAGCTCATGTCCGCAGCAGACACAGCCGGTGTCCGCCTCGAACATGAGGCCGCGGTGGCCGGTGCCATTCCGATCATCCGTCCCGTCGGCGACTCGCTGGCAGGGGACCGCATCGACCGAATCATGGGCATCGTCAACGGCACCACCAACTACATCCTCGACCAGATGGACTCCGAGGGCTGGGGCTTCGATGAGGCGCTGAAGACCGCGCAGGAACTGGGATTCGCCGAAGCGGACCCCACCGCCGATGTCGGCGGCCATGACGCCGCAGCCAAGGCCGCCATCCTCTCGTCGTTGGCCTTCCACGCTCCTGTCTCGATCGACGATGTCCACGTCGAAGGCATCGATGACATCACACCCGAGATGGTCGCCACGGCTCGGGACCAGGGATTCGTCATCAAACTCCTCGCCGTCTGCGAACGAGTCAGCGAATCACCTGCAGGACCAGGACTGTCCGCTCGCGTCTACCCGGCACTGCTGGGACGCAGTCACCCACTGGCGACAGTGCGCGGGGCCTTCAACGCAGTCTTCATCGAGGCCGAGGCCGCCGGTTCGCTCATGTTCTACGGGCAGGGTGCAGGCGGCGAACCGACCGCGTCTGCGGTCCTCGGTGATGTGGTGTCTGTGGCCCGTCGCAAGGTGCTCGGTGGTCGGGGCCAGTATGAGCGCCCCTTCCACGAGGACTCGAAGATCCTGCCGATATCGGCGATCACCACCCGGTACCACATCACGCTCGACGTCGTCGATCGTCCGGGTGTGCTCGCCGCAGTCTCCGAGGTCTTCTCCGACGAAGGGGCGTCGATCGAACTCATGCGCCAGACCGTGGGAGAGGTCGACGACCAGGGCACTCAGCACGCGAAGCTCGTGCTCGCCACCCACTCGAACACCGACGCGACCCTCCGGGAAACAGTCGAGCGCCTCGGCGGCCTCCGCGTGGTGCGCGCCGTCAAATCCGTGATCCGTGTAGAAGGACAGTGAGAATGACCGAATTCCCCAAAAAGCAGTGGCAGGGCGTCGTCGAGGAATACCGCAGCCTCCTTGACGTCTCCGAAACCACACCGGCCGTGACCTTGGGCGAAGGCGGGACGCCGCTCATCCGCGCGGAGAAGCTCGGCGAACTCATCGGTGCCGAGGTGTGGATGAAGTACGAAGGCCTCAACCCGACAGCGTCCTTCAAGGACCGGGGCATGACGATGGCCATCACGAAGGCCGTGGCTCAGGGCGCGAAAGCCGTCATCTGTGCCTCGACGGGCAACACCTCGGCCTCGGCAGCGGCTTACGCGACCAAGGCGGGTCTGACCTGCGCCGTGCTGGTGCCCTCGGGCAAGATCGCTCCAGGCAAGATGAGCCAGGCCATCGCCCATGGGGCCACTCTGCTGGAGGTCGACGGAAATTTCGATGACTGCCTGACTCTGTGCCAGAAGCTCTCCGAGTCCTACCCCGTCCATCTCGTCAACTCCGTCAATCCGGATCGCATCGAGGGGCAGAAGACCGCTGCCTTCGAGGTCGTCGACGTCCTGGGCGACGCCCCTGACATTCATGTGCTGCCTGTGGGCAACGCGGGCAACATCACCGCGTATTGGAAGGGCTACCGTCAGTACCAGGAAATCGGAGTCTCGACGCGACTGCCGCAGATGTGGGGCTTCCAGTCTGCAGGCTCGGCTCCGATCGTGCTCGGCCATCCCGTGGACGAACCCGACACGATCGCCACCGCGATCAGGATCGGCAATCCGGCCAGCTGGAAGCAGGCCATCGAGGCCCGTGACTCCTCCGGCGGTGTCATCGATTCGGTCACCGACGATGAGATTCTTCGCGCGCACAAGATCCTGTCCCGGGAAGAGGGAATCTTCGTCGAACCCGGTTCGGCCGCCTCGGTGGCTGGTCTGCTGAAGATGTCCGAGGCGGGAAAGGTCCCTGCCGGAGCGAGGATCGCAGTCACCGTGACCGGTCACGGGCTCAAGGACCCCAGCTGGGCACTGCACACGGCTGATGGGTCCGAGATCGAGCCGAAGCGAGTCTCCGTCGACGCCGTCAGCGCGGCACGGGCTCTCGGGCTCGAAGACAGGTGAGCGTGAGGATCCAGATCGAGGTCCCTGCCACCTCGGCGAACCTGGGCCCCGGTTACGACGCCTTCGGCCTTGCGTTGGGCATCTTCGATACGCTGACCCTGACGATCCATGACGAACTCGTCGACCCCAGCACCTGCGTGAAGGTGACGGGGGAGAGCGCGACGACTCTGCCGACGGATCGGTCCCATCTCATCATGCGTGTGATCGGCGATGTGCTCCGTGCCGAATATCCGGACGCGGCAGCGGATCTGGGGGCAAGGCTCAGCCTGGACTGCGTGAATCGAATACCGCATTCCCGTGGTCTCGGTTCCTCCGCGGCCGCAATCGTGGGCGCCATCGCGCTGGCCGGTGAGATCGGTGCCCATGCGGGCGGTGAGAAACTGAGCAGACAGCGGGTCCTCGAGCTCGCCTCCGACCTCGAGGGCCACCCGGACAATGCGGCGCCCGCCGTCTTCGGGGGACTGACGATCGCACTGCCGGATCCTGCACGTTCGTGGCAGATCCCGGCCAACACCGTCGCCGAGGTGACCGTGCTGGTTCCCGACGTGCGACTGGATACGGACATCGCTCGCAGCCTCATCCCCGTATCCGTCGAACATGCAGTCGCCGCGGAGAACTCCGCACGAGCCGCGCTGCTCATGCACGGTTTCGTCACCGATGCCTCTGTTCTGCTGGAGGCCACCGACGACCGTCTGCATCAGGAATTCCGACGCGACGCATACCCGCAGTCGATGGCACTGGTCGACGCTCTGCGTGCCGATGGCCTGCCCGCAGTGATCTCGGGAGCCGGCCCGACCGTCCTCGTGCTCGCGGACTCGGTTCCCCAGACGCTGGTTCCCGCAGCGGTCACGTTCATACAGACCTCCATTGACCTCGGAGGATATCGGGTGGAGAAAAAGAATCAGGCATCCGATTCGCATGATCGCCGTTGAACACGTAAACTGACAGTGTTCCGTCAGTGATCGGGTTCTGCGGTATGCATCGCGAACACACTGTCTATTTCACAAATTCTGGAACGTCTCCTGCTCATTCTTAGGCAGGTTATCTTTCACAATGCACCGTCAACGGTGTTTCCGTCGCCGTGAGTAAACGGCTCTTGCCGCACGGCCGAAAGAGGGAGAAGGACCTTCGTGTCTGAAACCACTACTCAAGATTCCACACCACGCACCGGCAGTCTGACCGCTTTGCGTCTGCCCCAGCTCCAGGAAATGGCGGCGGGACTCGGAATCAAAGGGTACCGTCGACTTCGCAAAGGCGAACTGATCGACGCCATCAACAACCACAACAGCTCACAGGGCGGTTCGGGCCAGGCTCAGGCCGCACCGAAGACCGCACCGGCCACATCCGCAGCCTCCGAGAAGGAAGCGAAGGAAGACAGCAGCGGTGCCAACGAGGCACCGAACGAAGCTCAGGGTCGTCCCTCTCGTCGCAGCGCAGCTTCGGCGTCGAACGATGACGTCGCCGGCTCGCAGGACGCAGATGGCGCATCGGCGCCCGCTGAGTCCGCCGCAGTCCCCGAGACTTCGGTCGCAGACGACACCTCGTCCGAGTCCGCTGGCGAGCCTGACAAGCAACGTCCGCGTCGCAGCCGTTCGCGTTCACGTGGCGCTGAGGGCCAGAACGAGGACAACGGGCACAGCTCCGATGATTCGGGCGAGCGTTCGGATCGCAATGATCGCGGGAACGGTCGCAGCCGTCAGGACGATGACAACGACCGCAGCAATGATCGCGGGAACGGTCGCAATCGACACAACGATGGCAATGACCGCGGAAACGGTCGCAACGATGACCGCGGGAACGGTCGCAATCGTCACAACGATGGCAATGACCGCGGCAACGATCGCGGGAACGGTCGCAATCGTCAGAACGACGACAGCGACCGCAGCAACGATCGCAACAACGACCGCAACAACGACCGTCGGGGTCGCAACAACAACGATGACGACGATCGCGGCAATCGGCGCGGACGCGGTCGTGACCGCAAACGTCGCGGAGGACGCGGCAATGACGAGCCGGAGATCCGCAATGATGACGTGCTCATCCCGGTCGGCGGCATCCTCGACGTGCATGACAACTATGCATTCCTGCGCACCTCGGGCTACCTGCCCGGCCCCAACGACGTCTACGTCTCGGCTTCGATGGTGCGGAAGAATCAGCTGCGCAAGGGCGACGCAGTCGCCGGTGCCATCCGACAGCCACGCGAGAACGACCGCAACAGCAAGCGTGAGAAGTTCGACGCCCTGGTGCGACTGGACTCCGTCAACGGTCTGACCATCGACGATGCGCGTAGCCGGGTCGACTTCTCCAAGCTGACACCGCTCTACCCACAGGAGCGTCTGCGTCTGGAGACGACCTCGAAGCAGCATTCCACTCGTCTCATCGATCTTGTCACCCCCATCGGCAAGGGACAGCGCGGACTCATCGTGGCACCCCCGAAGGCGGGCAAGACGATGATCATGCAGCAGGTGGCCAACGCGATCACCGAGAACAATCCGGAAGTTCACCTGATGGTCGTCCTCGTCGACGAGCGTCCTGAGGAAGTCACGGACATGCAGCGTGCGGTGCAGGGCGAAGTCATCGCTTCGACCTTCGACCGGCCGGCCGACGACCACACGACGATCGCGGAACTCGCGATCGAACGTGCCAAGCGTCTCGTCGAAATGGGTTCCGACGTCGTCGTGCTCCTCGACAACCTCACGCGTCTGGGTCGCGCCTACAACATTGCGCAGCCTGCGTCAGGCCGTATCCTCTCCGGTGGTGTCGACGCGAACGCGCTCTACCCGCCGAAGCGGTTCTTCGGTGCAGCACGCAATATTGAGAACGGCGGCTCGCTGACCATTCTGGCCACTGCACTCGTCGAGACCGGGTCCAAGATGGACGAAGTCATCTTCGAAGAGTTCAAGGGCACGGGCAACATGGAACTGCGTCTGTCGCGTCAGCTCGCTGACAAGCGCATCTTCCCAGCCGTCGACGTCAACGCGTCGAGCACCCGTCGCGAAGAGATGCTGATGACCTCGGAAGAGACCAAGGTGATGTGGCAGCTGCGTCGACTGCTGGCCGGACTCGAACAGCAGCAGGCTGTCGAACTCCTCATGTCGAAGCTGAAGGAAACCGGCTCGAACGTCGAATTCCTGATGCAGGTGCAGAAGACGACACCCCTGCAGAAGTCCTCCACCGACAGCAACTGAAATGGCTGACGATGACACCCTGAAGGCCAGCGTCAGCGCACTGCTCGACGAGCATGCACGGCTGCAGGCGGAACTCTCCGATCCTGCGGTGCATGCTGACGCTGGCCGAGCCAAGAAACTGACAAGGCGCTACGCAGAACTCGACAAGGTGGCCGTCGCCGCCGGTCGGTTGACCCAGCTCGATGATGACACCCTCGCGGCAGAAGAACTTGCCGACGATGACGCCGAATTCGCAGCTGAGGCCAAACGCCTGCATGAAGAGGCCTCCGCTGCCGAGACTGAACTCAGAGACCTCTTGGTTCCCAGCGACCCCGACGATGCCCGCGATGCGATCATCGAGATCAAAGCTGGTGAGGGTGGCGACGAATCGGCGCTGTTCGCAGGAGACCTTCTGCGCATGTACCAGCGTTGGATCGACTCACGCGGATGGTCCTCGCAGATCCTGGATGCCGCTCATTCGGATCTCGGGGGCTACAAAGACGTGACCCTGGCTCTGAAGGCCAAGGACGACGGCGCCTACGGGTGGGTGAAGTTCGAAGGTGGAGTCCACCGGGTCCAACGAGTGCCCGTGACAGAATCCCAAGGACGCATCCACACCTCGGCTGTCGGAGTGCTCGTGTTTCCCGAAGTGGACGAGCCGGACGAAGTTGCCCTCGACGACAACGATCTGCGCATCGATATCTATCGGTCCTCAGGCCCGGGCGGACAGTCCGTGAACACCACTGACTCCGCTGTGCGCATCACACACGTGCCCACAGGCATCACCGCGAGCTGTCAGAACGAGAAATCACAGTTGCAGAACAAAGAGGCGGCACTGCGCATGCTCCGTGCCCGTATCCTGGCCAAACAGGCCGAAGAGGCCGCAGCCGAGGCCGCGGACATCCGACGTTCCCAAGTTCGCACTGTTGACCGCTCCGAACGGATTCGGACCTACAACTTCCCCGAAAACCGGATCACCGATCATCGGACCGGTTACAAGGCCTATCACCTCGACCAGGTTCTCGGCGGCGATCTCGATCCTGTGATCGGGTCATGCCGCGAGGCAGACAAAGCAGCACGACTCGACGCGCTGGGGGACTGACCTGTTTCCGCGCCCGCCCGCTCCCAATGGGGACGTGTCGACGGTTCTGCGCGGGGCGGCACGACTGCTGGCCGACTCACACGTGCCCAATCCCGACCCCGACTCCACGGCGCTGCTCGCCCATGCGTGGGGCATCGATGCCTCCGACCTGGCGCGCAGACGACTGTTCGGTGACACCGTCCCCACTCAGGTCACGGAGAACTTCGCACAGCTGATCGAGCGGAGACGTCAGCGCGTTCCCCTCCAGCACCTCGTCGGTTCGGCAGCCTTCCGTCACCTCGAACTGCAGGTGGGGCCCGGTGTCTTCGTGCCAAGGCCGGAGACCGAACTTCTCGTCACAGAAATCCTCGAGGAGCTGGAGCGCCAGCAGAACACACAGGTGCCCTTCGTCATCGATCTGTGCTCAGGTTCGGGAGCGATCACGCTCTCCCTGGCCACCGAACATCCCCAACTGGCCGTCATCGGCGTCGAGCGTGAAACCGAAGCCCTCAACTGGTCGCTGAAGAACCTGGCGTCGGTGCACCTCGGCGATTCCACCGTCGACTTGGTCTCCGGTGATGCGACGTCGTTCGCCGATGAGCGCCCGGAGCTGTGGGGCAGGGCCGATGTCGTCGTGACCAACCCTCCCTATGTGCCCGACGAGGCTGTTCCCCGCGACCCCGAAGTGCGCGAACACGATCCGGCGGCCGCGCTCTACGGCGGTTCGACGGGTCTTGAGATCCCAGCACTGATCATGTTGCAGGCAGAGAAGCTGCTGCGCCCCGGTGGGTTCTTCATCATGGAGCACTCCGAGGAACAGGGCCGTGCAGCCTGCGAACTCATCATGTCGACGGCCAGTCTCAGGCAGGCGGTCACCTTCCCGGACTACACTGGACGCGACCGCTACACGGTGGCTCATCGTGTCAGCGAGGTCGACCTGTGACCACGGACAGCCCGGTTCCGGCCACTGACCACCACGATTCGAAACGGAGAATTCGTGTCGAGACGATTCGACGTCACCCAAAGCGACATCCGTGATCTTGTCCTTGACGAATGCGCCAGGGTCAGTGAGACGGGCAATCTGCTCGTCATCCCCACCGACACTGTGTACGGGATCGCCGCGGACGCGTTCAGCGCCTCAGCGGTGGCCGCACTTCTCGCAGCGAAGGGACGCGGACGCGACATGCCGCCGCCCGTCCTGGTGCCACGCGCGGAGACCATCTTCGGCCTCGTCGACGGGGTCGATGAGACGATTCTGGCGCTGACCGCCCGCTTCTGGCCCGGACCACTGACGATCATCGCGAATGCCCAACCCTCCTTGGACTGGGATCTGGGCGACACGCACGGCACCGTCGCGGTGCGCATGCCCGATGACGAATACGCCCTGGCGCTGTTGGGCCGAACCGGGCCCCTGGCCGTCTCGAGTGCCAACGTATCCGGAGAACCCGCGGCAACCTCGGCGGATGCGGCAATGGAGATGTTGGGCGATGACGTCGACATCTACGTCGATGGGGGAGCCCGGACATCGGGAGCGTCCTCGACGATCGTCGACCTCACCGGCGATGTTCCGACAATCGTGCGCGAGGGTCCTGTATCCGTGGCTGAGCTGGCCGAGATCGTCCCCGACATCCTCGATCTGGACGGCTGAGTGCGCGCCTACCTCTTCATCCTCATCATCTCGGCCCTCGTGGCCTATCTGCTGACTCCGATGGTCAGGCGGGTGGCCGAACGAGGCCTCATCTTCTCTCCCCTGCGCGAACGGGATGTGCATTCCGTTCCGACGCCGAGGTTGGGCGGGGTCGCGATGTTCGGCGCGGTGATCGTCGCCCTCGTCTTCGCCTCTCAGACCCCGTTCCTGCAGCGCATCTTCGTCGACATGGCTCCCATCATCGGCATTGCCGGCGCCGCAACGATACTGTGCGTTCTGGGCATCATCGACGACATCTGGGACCTCCACTGGATCACCAAACTGGCCGGTCAGGCCCTGGCCGCTGGTTTCATGGCGATCAACGGCGTAGCACTGCTGTCGATCCCCTTCGGGGGAGTCATCATCGGGTCGCCGCGGATGTCGATCATCGTCACGATCCTGGTCGTCCTGGTGACCATCAACGCCGTGAATTTCGTCGACGGTCTTGATGGACTGGCCGCCGGAGTCGTCGCTATCGGGGGCAGCGCCTTCTTCATCTACTCGTACGGACTGGCCCGTGATGCCTCGCCGGATTCCTATGCGAATCTTGCCTCGCTGATCGTCGCGATCCTGGTCGGCGCCTGCGTCGGCTTCCTGCCGCACAATTTCAATCCGGCCCGGATCTTCATGGGCGATTCGGGATCGATGCTGATCGGTCTGCTGCTTGCCGCCTCCACCATCCGCGTCACCGGACAGGTTGATCCGGCTCTGCTGGGCGAGGAACGCGCCTTTGCCACAGTCCTGCCCATCACCCTGCCGATTGCGGTGATGTTCCTGCCTCTGCTCGACTTGGGTCTGGCGGTCGTTCGCCGACTCATGGCCGGTCAATCACCGTTCTCCGCAGATGCGAAGCACCTCCATCACAGAATGCTCAGCCTGGGACACTCACATGTGCGGGCCGTGCTCATCCTCTATACGTGGACCGCACTCATCGCGTTCGGTTCGGTCATGCTGCTGCTGATGCCCTGGATCTACGTGGTCTGCATCATCGGCGGACTGTTCGCCATCACCTTGTTCTTCACCTTCTACCCCCTGCGGGTCCGACAGAAAGCCAGAGAGGAAATCTCATGACCGATGAGTCTGCCCGTCAGGAAACGTACGTTCAGGCAGCGTGGACCAGAGTCTGGAGGACCATGCTGGTTCGCGGCATCATTCTGGTCGTCGCAGTCGCTGTGCTCGGAATGGGCGTCGGCTATCTGGTCGCAGGGACCGAAGGACGCAATGGCGGCGCCGTCGGCGGGGGATTGGCCGCGGTCTTCATCATCATCACCCTGGTCATCATGTATGTGGGCCGCAATATGGGGCTGACGGCGATCGCCGGATTCTTAGGGATGGGCTTCCTCTTCAAAGCGTTCATATTCATGATCGTCATCTGGCGGCTCAAAGATGCAACCTGGCTGGACGGAACTGTGGCATTCTTCACCATTGTCGTCGCCGTGATCGGCTCCTCGCTTGTCGAAGCCCTCACTGTGGTCAAGGGGCGGGTGCCCTACGTGGACCCCGACGCGAAATAGCCGTGTTCGGCCAGTGCGAGATCGACTGCCAGAAGATGTACAGTCAAGCGTGATGAATTTGTCGGCAGCTCTCTACAATTGGTAGAGTTGTTGCGGTGCTGGAGCCATTTGTCGCTCCATGTCGCTCCTGAACCTAAAGCCACGCAGGTCATGTGTGGATAAGGCCAGGCCATCAAGGCTTTTGACCATGGGAGAGTTAAGGAAACGTGGGAACACTCAACGCTGCGAACACAATGATCCAAGCCGCTGAAAGTGGTTATCACGCCCCGTCCATGGCGGAGTTCTTTCCCGCCGCGTTCCTGTTCGAAGGCACTCTCTTCGAGATGAACCGCGTGATGCTCATCCGTGTCATCGCCACTGTGGCGGTCGTTGTTCTGCTGGCCGTCTGGGCCAAGGGCATGAAGCTCATCCCGAGTCGCTTCCAGTCCGCGATGGAACTGGCCATGGAGTTCGTCACCGTCGGCATCGCCGAGGACACCATGGGCAGGGACCGGGCCAAGAAGTTCATGCCGCTGATCGTGGCGATCTTCTTCGGCATTCTGTTCTGGAACGTCACGAAGCTCATTCCGTTCCTCAATATGCCGGGTACCGGAGTCATCGGTCTGCCTATCGTCCTGACTCTCACGGTCTACGTGACCTACCACTGGGCCGGCATCGCTGAGAAGGGACTCGGCGGTTACCTCAAGGATTCGCTCATTCTGCCCGGCGTCCCGTGGCCGATGCACATTCTGCTCATCCCGATCGAGTTCATCACGAAGTTCATCACCCAGCCGTTTACCCTGGCGATCCGACTCTTCGCCAACATGATGGTCGGCCACCTCCTGCTCGTGCTCTGCTTCTCCGCAACCAGCTTCTTCCTGCTCGATGCTGCGAACGGATTCCAGTTCTTCTCGATCGTGACCTTCGCCGGTGGATTCTTCGTCTTCATCCTCGAGATGCTGATCGTCGTCCTCCAGGCCTACATCTTCGCTCTTCTGTCCTGCGTCTACATCAACGCTGCTATCTCAGACGACCACTGATTTAGCTCCCAGAACCGTAACCCACGAGTTGCACAGTCGGGCCAACCACCCGGCTGACATATGAAAGGAAAAGCATTCAATGGATATGCTCGCCGCATCGGAAATCACCGGCAGCCTCAGCACCATCGGATATGGCCTTGCCGCTATTGGTCCGGGCGTCGGTGTTGGTATTGTCATCGGCAAGACCATCGAGGGAACCGCACGTCAGCCCGAGATGGCCGGCGCACTGCGTGGAAACATGTTCCTCGGCATCGCGCTGATCGAGGCCCTGGCCCTGATCGGCATCGCCACCCCGTTCTTCCTGCCCTGATCACGAAGAGGACTAATCGATGACTCCGGTACACATTCTTGCCTCGGCTGAGAATCCGCTTCTCCCGGCCTGGTATGACATCATCTGGAGTGCCATCTGTCTGCTGATCGTCTTCCTGGTTGTCTGGAAGTACGTCCTCCCGGCCTTCAACAAGACCCTTGATGAGCGTGCTCAGCGCATTCAGGGTGGAATTGAAAAGGCTGAGAAGGTGCAGGCCGAAGCCGATCAGGCTCTGGCCGAGTATCAGAAGCAGCTCGCCGACGGCCGTGCAGAAGCTGCACGGCTGCGCGCCGAGGCTCAGGAAGAAGGCGCCCAGATCATCGCCAATATGAAGACACAGGCTCATTCGGAGTCCGAGCGCATCGTCGCTCAGGCTCAGACCCAGATCGAAGCCGAACGTCAGTCCGCCATGGTGTCGCTGCGCTCGGAAGTCGGGACGCTCGCCACTGATCTGGCATCGCGCATCGTCGGCGAATCTCTCACCGATGATCAGCGTTCTGCCAATGTGGTCGATCGTTTCATCTCCGATCTTGAGTCGCAGTCTTCGGCACAGCCGGTCAAGGGGGCCTGATGCTCCAGTCGAGCAGATTGTCTCTGCAGGCCGTTCTAGAAAACGCCAATGCTGAGATCTCCCGCGGCGATGCCCGTGAGATCGGCAGCGGCGAGCTGGCAATCGTTGCGGTTCTCGCCGAGAACGTAGCGCTGCGCAAGGCCTTGGCAGACTCCGCCGAGTCAGCCGAGAAGAAGCAGCAGCTGCTGCGGACTCTGTTCTCGACTCGGACGACTGAAGCCGTCCTGCGCGTGGGCGAAATGGCTGTGAGCCAACGCTGGGCCAGGACTCAGGACTTGGTGACCAGCCTTGAAGTTGCTGGAGTGACAGCGATCGCCGCTGCCGCTCAAGCGGCTGGTCAACTCGGCCAGGTGGAAGAAGAGGTCTTCCGCTTCGCCCGTCTGTGCGAAAGCGAACATGAACTGGCACGCGCCTTGGATTCTGATGCGTCTGCATCGACGAAGCGTGCACTCATTGCCGACTTGCTGGCAGGTAAGGCTCAGGCCGACACCATCACACTGATCGAGCAGGCGGCTCTATTTCCTCGCGGACTCCGCGTGGCGATGGCCCTCGATCAGTACAGCGATATCCTCGCGGCCAGGCAGCAGCGCTCGGTCGCCGATGTCACCGTCGCCAAACCGCTGAGTGAGGCTCAGACCCAGAAGCTTGCGGCCGCTCTGTCCGCCAGCTACGGACGTGACCTCGTTCTCAACGTCCAGGTCGATCCCGCAGTCGTCGGGGGAGTCCGGGTGCAGGTCGGCGATGAGATGATGAGTTCTACAGTGGCTGATCGTTTGGCCGAAGTGCAGCGTAAGCTCGCTAGTTAATTCGAGGGGCCGGCCCCTCCGGCAGCACAGGCGGCCCACCGGTCGTCGGACACAAGTTTTGAGTAAAGGAAGCAGGGAAACCAGATGGCGGAACTGACAATTCGCCCGGAGGAGATCCGGGACGCTCTTGGGAAGTTCGTTGAGTCGTACAACCCCGAGAGCTCGGTAAAGTCCGAAGTCGGCAAGGTCGTCACCGCTGGTGACGGAATTGCCCACGTTTCGGGTCTGCCGGGCACGATGGCCAACGAACTCCTCCGGTTCGAAGACGGCACTTTGGGCTTGGCACAGAACCTGGACGAGCGCGAGATCGGCGTCGTCGTCCTCGGAGAGTTCTCCGGGGTCGCGGAGGAGCAGAACGTCTACCGAACCGGTGAAGTTCTCTCCATTCCCGTCGGTGACGGATACCTCGGACGCGTGGTCGATCCACTGGGTCAGCCGGTCGACGGCCTCGGTGAAATCGAGACCGTCGGTCAGCGTGAGCTCGAGCTCCAAGCCGCAGGTGTGATGGATCGCCAGGAGGTGCGCGAGCCTCTTCAGACCGGTTACAAGAGCATCGACGCGATGATCCCGGTTGGTCGTGGTCAGCGTCAGCTCGTCATCGGCGACCGCAAGACGGGTAAGACCGCTCTGGCGATCGACACGATCATCAACCAGAAGGCCAACTGGGAGACGGGCGACCCGAAGCAGCAGGTGCGCTGCATCTACGTCGCCGTCGGTCAGAAGGGTTCGACCATCGCCGGTGTCCGCCGTTCGCTCGAAGAAGCGGGTGCCCTGGAATACACCACGATCGTGTCCTCTCCTGCCTCTGACCCTGCAGGCTTCAAATACCTTGCCCCGTACTCAGGTTCGGCGATCGGCCAGCACTGGATGTACGACGGCAAGCACGTCCTCATCGTGTTCGATGATCTCTCGAAACAGGCAGAGGCATACCGTGCTGTGTCGCTTCTGCTGCGTCGTCCGCCGGGCCGTGAAGCCTTCCCCGGTGACGTCTTCTACCTGCACTCGCGTCTGCTGGAACGTTGCGCGAAGCTCTCCGATGAGTTCGGCGGCGGTTCGATGACCGGATTGCCGATCATCGAAACCAAGGCGAATGATGTCGGTGCGTTCATTCCGACCAACGTGATCTCGATCACCGACGGTCAGATATTCTTGCAGTCGGACCTCTTCAACGCGGGCCAGCGTCCAGCTGTCGACGTAGGTGTGTCAGTTTCCCGCGTCGGCGGCGCTGCTCAGACGAAGGCACTCAAGAGTGTCTCCGGCACATTGAAGATCTCTCTGGCCCAGTATCGTTCTCTCGAGGCGTTCGCGATGTTCGCCTCCGACCTTGACGAAACGACCAAGCGCGACCTGGCTCGTGGTGCACGCCTGACCGAGCTGCTCAAGCAGTCTCAGTTCACGCCGATGCCCTTCGAGAAGCAGACCGTGTCGATCTTCGCCGGTACTCATGGCTACCTGGATGAGATTCCCGTGTCGGACGTGCTCAAGTTCGAAACCGAGCTCCATGATCACATCGAGCGCAAGACCGGCGTCTTCACGACCATTCGTGAAACGCTCAAGCTCGATGACGACACCTCGGCAGAGCTGGACAACGTCCTGGCCGAGTTCACCAAGAACTTCGTCAGCTCCGACTCCAGCGGATCCAGGGCCGGCAGCGAAGACACTGCCACCGCCTCGTCCGATGAGGTCGAGCAGGAGCAGATCGTTCGGCAGAAGCGTTGAATCTGATCCGTAACAGCGAAAGGAAGAACTGATGGGAGCCCAGCAGAGGGTCTTCAAGCAGAAGATCCGCTCCACTTCGTCCTTGAGGAAGATCTTCAAGGCCATGGAGCTCATCGCTGCTTCACGGATTCAGAAGGCTATTGCACGTTCGCAGTCTGCCAGCCCATACGCCAACGCCCTGACCCGTGCGGTCTCGGCGGTGTCGAGTGAGTCCAACGTCGACCACGTGCTGACGACCGAGCCTGAGTCTGTCAGCCGATCCGCAGTGCTGGTGATCGGCCCGGACCGTGGATTCGCCGGTGCCTACTCGGCGAACCTTCTGCGCGAAGCCGAGGAACTCATTCGGCTGCTGCGCAGCGAGGGCAAGGATGTTGCGCTCTTCACCGTCGGCGGTAAGGCTGAGAACTACTACACCTTCCGCGATCGTGCGATCGAACAGTCCTGGACCGGCATCTCCGAGATGCCGACTCCTGAGAATGCTCGGGAGATCGGCGAAGCCCTCTTGCAGAGCTTCAACGCCGAATCCGCGGAGAACGGTGTGGATGAGATCTACATTGTGTTCACGAAGTTCGTCTCCAGCGTCAAGCATGATCCGGAATACCGGCGATTGCTTCCGCTCGAAGTCGTCGACGCGGACGAGGTCGCCTCCGGCGGCGCGTCCGAACCGGCGAAGGACCCGGCTGCGTTCCCTCTCTACGAGTTCGAACCCAGTGCCGAGGCCGTCTTGGACTCATTGCTGCCGCGCTACATCGACTCGCGGATTCTGTCCGCGCTGTTGAGCGCTTCGGCATCCGAACAGGCTTCGCGTCAGGCTGCGATGCACACCGCGACCGAAAATGCGGATGATCTCATCAAGACCTATACCCGGTTGGCCAACACGGCTCGCCAGGCGGAAATCACCCAGGAACTCACCGAGATCGTCGGTGGGGCCGATGCCCTCGCGGCATCGTCAGCCGGCGACTGACCGGCGAGAGCAGAGAAGAAAGAGACCATGACTGCCACAGCTACGGATACCTCCCCGGCGCAGGGCACAGCCCTCGGCCGGATTTCCCGAGTCATTGGCCCGGTTGTCGACATCGAGTTTCCGCTCGACTCCGTGCCAGCGATCTACAACTCCCTGTCCACGTCGGTGGAACTGTCCGAAGGCACGCGCAAGCTGACCTTCGAGACTGCACTGCACCTGGGCAACGGCATCGTGCGTGCCGTGTCCCTGCAGCCCACCGATGGACTGGTCCGCGGCCAGGAGGTCGTCGACTCCGGCGCCCCGATCAGCGTTCCGGTCGGCGACGTGACCAAGAACCATGTGTGGAACGTCACCGGTGACTGCCTCAACCTCGAGGACGGTGAACAGCTGGAGATCAGTGAGCGTTGGCCGATCCACCGGCCCGCTCCTGCCTTCGACGAACTCGAGTCGAAGACCGAGATGCTCGAGGTCGGCATCAAGAGCATCGACCTCCTCACCCCGTATGTCCAGGGTGGAAAGATCGGTCTCTTCGGTGGTGCGGGCGTCGGCAAGACCGTCCTCATCCAGGAGATGATCTTCCGTATCGCACACAACCACAGCGGCACCTCGGTGTTCGCCGGTGTGGGTGAGCGCACCCGTGAGGGCAACGACCTCATCATGGAGATGGACGAAGCCGGTGTGTTCAAAGACACCGCCTTGGTCTTCGGTCAGATGGATGAGCCACCAGGCACCCGTCTGCGCGTTGCACTGTCGGCACTGACCATGGCGGAGTACTTCCGCGATGTCCAGAATCAGGACGTGCTGCTGTTCATCGACAACATCTTCCGATTCACACAGGCCGGCTCCGAGGTCTCGACCTTGCTGGGTCGCATGCCTTCGGCCGTGGGCTACCAGCCGAACCTGGCTGATGAGATGGGACTTCTGCAGGAGCGCATCACCTCGACGCGTGGTCACTCGATCACGTCGATGCAGGCGATCTACGTACCTGCCGATGACTACACCGACCCGGCACCGGCAACGACGTTCGCCCACTTGGACGCGACGACCGAGCTCAACCGCGACATCGCCTCGCGCGGCCTCTACCCGGCGATCGATCCTCTGACCTCGACATCACGCATCCTTGATCCGCTGATCGTCGGCGAAGAGCACTACCGTGTCGCCAACGAGGTCAAGGCCATTCTGCAGAAGAACAAGGAGCTGCAGGACATCATCGCCATCCTCGGCGTCGATGAACTCGGTGAAGAGGACAAGCTCGTCGTCCACCGTGCTCGTCGCATCGAGCAGTTCCTGTCGCAGAACACCTACACCGCTGAGAAGTTCACGCAGGTGCCCGGTTCGACGGTCCCGTTGGCCGATACCATCGAAGGGTTCTCGAAACTCTGCTCCGGTGAGGTCGACCACATTCCGGAACAGGCATTCTTCAACGTGGGTGGGCTTGACGACGTCATGCGCAACTACGAAGAGATGCAGAAGTAAGCCATGGCTGTCCTCGATGTGAACGTCGTAGCAGCCGACCAGCAGGTATGGGCCGGTGAAGCCAAGCGCGTCATCGCCCGTACCTCGGACGGCGAAATCGGCATCCTCCCAGGCCACGAGCCTGTTCTGGGTGTCGTAGCCGATGGTGAAGCGCGTATTCTCACGACCTCTGAGGAGACCCTTCGGGTTCAGGCCGATGGTGGGTTCCTCTCTGTCGAGAACAATCGCGTCATCATTGCCGCTGATCAGGCCGAACTTCTCTGATCCGTCAATTAAACTGGCAACCGTGAACCCTTCCGTCCTGCTGATCGTTCTGCTCTCGTTAGTGGGACTCGCACTTGCTCTGATCGTCGTCGTGACGATTCGGCGCAGGTCGATTTCGAAGCTGTCCGGTGCTTTTGACTGTTCCATCAACGTGGGCGAGGAATCCTCTTCTCGCCCACGTTGGCGTTTGGGTGTAGCAGTATTCTCAGTTGCGTCACTGGACTGGTACCCCGTATTCGCGCTCACTCGGCGCGCCGCAGTTCGACTGCCGCGCGCCGATCTCGATATTCTCGTCCGCCGCAAACCCACATCCGGGGAACAGTACTCCGTGCTGCCAGATGCAGTGGTGGTGGACTGCTCCTACGGCAAGGCCGACGGCCGACCCCGTTCCGTATCACTGGCGATGGACACCGAATCACTGTCCACGATGTCCTCCTGGTTGGAATCATCGCCCCCTGGATTCAACCCGACGATGGGAAGGTTCACCTGATGGATGTCTTTCGCTTGACCGGTCCGAGTCGACTGCTCGGCGAAGTCGAAATCAGGGGAGCGAAGAACAGTGTTCTCAAGCTGATGGCGGCCAGTCTGCTGGCCGTTGGGCGGACGACGATCACCAACGTGCCCGCGATCCTCGATGTCCGAATCATGGCTCAGTTGCTCATCAGGCTCGGCTGCAGCGTCGACTATGATGCCGAACGAGGCTTCGTCAGCATTGACGTCCCGGCCGAGGTGGGCATCCAAGCCGACTACGAGCTGGTGCGCGCGATGCGGGCATCAATCTCCGTCCTCGGCCCACTCACCGCACGGATGCGGGCAGCACACGTAGCGCTGCCCGGCGGTGACGCGATCGGGTCCCGAGGCCTCGATATGCATCAGGCCGGTCTCGAGGCCCTCGGCGCAACGGTGCATCTGGACCATGGCTACTTCGTGGCGGAGGCCCCCAGCGGGCTTCGCGGAACGGAGATCATTCTTGAGTTCCCTTCGGTCGGTGCTACGGAGAACCTGGTCATGGCCGCGACACTCGCCCATGGCGTGACGACGATCTCGAATGCGGCCAAGGAGCCGGAGATCGTCGACATCTGCACAATGCTCGTGGACATGGGCGCCCAGATCAGCGGAATCGGCACGGCCGACATCACGATCACCGGGGTCAAGGAGCTCCGACCGGTCGACCATCGTACGGTGGGGGATCGGATCGCGGCTGGAACCTACGCTTTCGGCGCTGCACTCTCCGGCGGCGATGTGACCGTCAAAGGCGTCGGCCTTGAGCTGATGCCCAACATCGGGATCAAACTGCGCGACTCCGGTGCCACGGTCGACGACCTCGGCGAGATCGAGCTGGGCGACGGCACGCACGGGGGAGGATTCCGCGTCATCGGTGCAGAGCGCCCACATGCGATTCGTGTCGCGACGATGCCGTTTCCCGGTTTCCCCACAGATCTGCAGCCGTTCGTCATCGCCTTGAACTCCGTCTCGGACGGAGTCGGTCTGCTGTCGGAGAACCTGTTCGAAGCTCGCTGGAGATTCGTCCAGGAGATCGCTCGACTGGGGGCGAAGGTTCGGATTGACGGCAACCATGCCCTGATCACCGGCAGCGACAGCCTGTCCGGCGCCGAGGTGGAAGCCTCGGATATCCGTGCCGGTGCCGGCCTGGTGATGGCGGGCCTGCGCGCCGCCGGCGTCACGGAAGTCTCCGGCATCGACCACATCGAGCGCGGCTACGAGAATTTCGTGCGCAATCTGCGCGGTCTCGGGGCCAGCATCGAACGCGTCGAGAAAGCCGACGTCCTCAGCTTCGAATAGGACTCAGAACAGGCGCGAACCGGGATCGTCCATACCGCGCAGCGCGTCGTAGTCGAGCACGACACAGCGGATGCCACGATCTTCAGCCAGGGTCCGTGCCTGAGGCTTGATCTCCTGAGCAGCGAAGACTCCCTCTACCGGTGTGAGCAGCGGGTCCCGGTTCATCAGTTCCAGATACCTCGTCAGCTGTTCGACACCGTCGATGTCGCCCCGACGCTTGATCTCGACGGCCACCGACTTGTGGCCGTGGTCCCGGGCGAGGATGTCAACGGGCCCGATGGCCGTCATGAATTCGCGCCGAACCAGGCTGTAGCCGTCTCCGAGAGTCTCAATGTGCTCGGCCAGCAGCTCCTGCAGGTGAGCTTCCACGCCGTCCTTGACCAGTCCCGGGTCGATGCCGAACTCATGCTGGTCATCGGCGACCACCTCGGCGATGGAGATGACGAGCTTGTCACCGGTCTTGGCTTGTGACACCGTCCAGAGCTCGGTCAGACCCGCTTCTGCCTGCTCCTGACTCGGATCAGTGACTTTGATCGAGCATGGGGGAGTCATCCAGTTCAGGGGTTTGTACGAGCCACCATCCGAATGGATGAGGATCGAGCCGTCGGCTTTGAGCATGATGAGACGGGTGGCCATGGGCAGATGGGCGGTCAGACGACCAGCATAATCAACGGAGCACTTAGCAATGACGAGACGCACGGGTTTCACCCTACGTGAGACAATGGGCAGATGCCACGATCTACCTCCTCGCGTCGCAAGAACAAATGGCAGCAGTCCTCACGAGCCCCACGAGATCTCTCAGACTCCGTCAACGGGTTGCGCAGAAGCCGAGATCTGTCTGACGGAACGTGGTCGGTGCAGAATGTCGCCGGCAACTCCCAGGGAAGAATCTATGTCTGTCCCGGGTGCGGACAGGACGTGGCATCGTCGACGCCGCACATCGTGGCCTGGAGGCAGACGGCTGGTCATGGCACGGAGATCGGGGTGGAATCCCGTCGGCACTGGCATACGAGATGTTTCCAGCGATTCCGGTGACAGCCTCGGATATCGGCTCACCCGATATCGGATGAGAGCAGGGGCCAGTTCATTGTGAACTGGCCCCTGCTCAATCGTGCGGGCTGGCGAAGAGTGCAGTCCTCAGCGCAGCGAGTTCTTCGACCGCGACGCCTTGGTGTCCTTGCCCTTCGCCCCGGATACCTGAGCGTCGATGGCTATCGTGTCTGCATCGGTGGCTCCGTTGGGCAGATCCGAGTCCTGATCGACATCCTCGTCGCCTGCTTTGACGCCTTCATCGGTCTCGGACGGCACTGCTTCACCCGCGACACCCTCGTCGGAGGTCTCCGATGACTCAGATGTCTGCGAAGCGTCGGTGGAAGCCGAGGAATCGGCAGTGTCGGCTGGGCTGGCCGCATCCGTCGAACCGGCATCCGCATCGTCGGCGGCGATGTCATCAGCGTCATCGGCTTCCTCGGGGTCCTCCGCGAGAAGGTCGGCGAGTTCCTGCTCATCGGCGATCTGTTCGGTGGCGTGGGATGCGGACTCTGCCTTGTCGGGGTCGACGGGTTCGCCGCTCATCACACCGGGCATGGCGAACAGCGAACGAAGCTGATCGAGCTGGGCGGTGATCGTCTTGCGCTGCTTGGTCAACAGGTCGACCTGAGACTGAGCCGATGCCACGTTGCGTTTGGCTTCGGCCGCGGACTCCTCGATCGTGGCCTCGGCTGTCGCTCTGGCTTCGCCGATGAGGGTTTGTGCCCGAGTCTTGCCGTCGGCAATGATGTCGTCAGCCTTCTTCACCGCATCCGAGCGGGTCGTCTCTGCCCGCTCTGCGGCTTCCTTGGCCTCAGCATCAGCCTTCGCAGCACGTGCCTGGGCCTCGTCGATGAGCTTCTTATTCTCAATCTGGGCGGAGTCGTAGCGCTTCTTGCGTTCGGTCTCTGCCGCTTGGCGCTGACCAGCCAGCTCGACATCAAGTTCGTCGGCAGCCTTCTTCGATGCTTCGTCGCGAGCCTTGGCTGCGGCAAGAAGTTCCTCGGCCTGTGCCTGCGCGGTGCTGATCGACTCATCGGCCTGAGTCTTGGCCTCGGCCCGCAGATCGGCAGCCTGCTTCTCAGAGGTGGCCTTGAGCTCGGCGAGCTCGTGCTCAAGACTCTCGCGGGCTTCCTTCGTGGCCGCCTCGTTGGCTTCTTTGGCCTGGTTGTGCTCACGTTCCGCGGTCGCCTTGAGCTCAGCGGCACGCTTCTCGGCGGCCTTGACGGTCTCGTCGGCGCGCATCTCGGCAGAACTGATGATCGCATCGGCTTCGGATCGGGCATTGGACAGAGTGTCGTTGCTCTCTGTGTGCATGCGGGCGCGGGCAGACGCGGCTTCGGCTCGAGCCTTGTTGCGGATGGTCTCCGCATCGGAGTTCGCCTGGGAGAGGGTTTCACGCGCCTGGGACTCGGCGATTTTGAGCAGATGGTCGATGCGGCTTCCCGGAGGGCCGGCTGCCTCGGCGCTGTCATTGGCAGCCTTCTTCAGCTGAGCCTTCGATTCGGAGAGTTCGCCAGCGATCTGAAGCTTCGCGCGGTCGGCGTTGATGACCTGACTACGCGCATCGGAGAGGGCCTTACGGACGGACTCGACCTCGGTCCGCAGCTGCTGCAGGCGAGAATCTACTTCACTTTTTTCGTAGCCGCGCATCGCTGTGCGGAATTCTTCCGTGGGCGTCACTGAAGTGGACTCCTGTCGTGTCAAGGGATGTGGTCAAATCGTCCACCCCCTACTGTAACGGACGCACTATGAGTGTTGGGTGCGAATATTCAAGTGTGGACTCGTCCTGTCACGATGTGACACGGGCCCCGTGACCGAGGCCACAGACGGCTGGACTATCCTTGGGGCAGACAGCACTTCATCGACCTCCCCGCGCCCGAGCGGGGTTCGAATACCTGAGGAGGAAATATGGCTGAAGCAGTGATCGTTGCGGGTGCCCGCACACCGTTCGGACGTCTGCAGGGAGGGCTGTCGTCGCTGACAGCTGTGCAGCTGGGTGGCAAGGCGATTGCCGGTGCGCTTGGACGTGCCGGCATCACAGGCGAGGACGTCGAGTACGTCATTATGGGACAGGTGCTGCAGGCGGGACTCGGTCAGGGACCTGCGAGGCAGGCCGCTGTCGAAGCCGGCATCCCGATGCGAGTGCCCGGTGTGACCGTGAACAAGCTCTGCCTGTCAGGCATCAACGCGATCACTCAGGCCGCCCAGCTGGTGCGGGCAGGGGAATACGACGTTGTCGTCGCCGGCGGCCAGGAGTCGATGAGTCTGGCCCCCCACCTGCTGGAGAAGTCGCGTTCGGGCTACAAGTACGGTGACGTCGTGGTCAAGGACCACATGGACTATGACGGCCTCTGGGATGCTTTCACCGACCAGGCGATGGGCGGTCTGACTGAGGAAGCCAACGCTGGTGACTTCGAATTCACCCGCGAGGACCAGGACGCTTTCGCAGCTCGTTCGCATCAGCGTGCGGCCCAGGCATGGGAGTCCGGCGCGTTCGGCGATGAAGTCGAAGCCGTCACCATCTCCGGACGCAAGGGCGACGTGACCGTGTCCACCGATGAGGGCATGCGCGCAGAGACCACACCTGAGTCGATGTCCAAACTCCGGCCCGCCTTCCGCAAGGACGGCACGATCACGGCCGGCAACGCCTCGCAGATCTCCGACGGAGCATGCGCAGTCGTTGTCATGTCGCGTGAGAAGGCCGAGGCACTTGGTGTGCCGATCCTTGCTGAGATCCGGTCGCACGGGTGGACAGCAGGCCCCGACTCCACACTCCAGCATCAGCCCTCACAGGCGATCCAGGCGGCTGCTGAGAAGGAAGGTGTCGAAGCTGATTCCTTCGACCTCTACGAGATCAATGAAGCCTTCGCGGCAGTTGGTCTCGCCAGCACGAAAGACCTGGGGGTCGACCCTGACAAGGTCAACGTCAATGGTGGCGCGGTCGCCCTTGGCCATCCGATCGGAGCATCGGGAGCACGCATCGTGCTGACCCTGGCGCTCGAGCTCCAGCGCCGAGGCGGTGGCACGGGTGTCGCCGCGCTCTGCGGTGGAGGCGGCCAGGGTGACTCGCTCATCGTGTCCGTGCCCGGGCAGAACTGAAACTGATCTGAAAGGAGAACACCATGCTCGTCGCATTCTCCATCGCCCCCAGCGGCGGTGACAACACGGACGCATCGGTCCACGACGCGGTTGCGGCTGCCGTGGAGGTGGTCCGACGGTCCGGGTTGCCGCATCGAACTGATTCGATGTTCACCACGATCGAAGGCGAATGGGACGAGGTGTTCGCTGTGGTCAAAGAGGCCACCGATGTCGTCGGTGAGTTCGGTCCACGAGTGGCGCTGGTGCTCAAGGCCGATATCCGCCCCGGTTACACGGGTGAGATCGATGGCAAGCTCGAACGTCTGGAGACAGCCATCGACGCGCGTGGTGAGGACTGATCAGAAGCCAGGGCCAGGGCTGATCGGTACCGGCCGGTAAGTTGGGTTCGGATGAAATCTTCGGGCAATTCCTGGTGACGCGGGTCTCATTCGGGTTTACTCTTTTGTGAAGGAAGAAGGAGATGAACAATGAATGGTTCCACGTATTTCACTACAGCCACCGCACTGACGATGGTGGCCCTGCTTGGTTTCATGGCCGCCGGATTCTTTCCGGTGATAGTCGACTTCGCCTTCGCCATCGAAGCAGTGGCCGTCATCCTGGCACTGATCGGGCTTGTGATGGTCGCATTCGTGACCGTGCGGAAGTCGCTGGAGCGTGTCGCCCGCCAGTACTGACCCACACGTCGATCACCCGGTGATGCGCGATTCGAGGTTCTGCCTGATCACAGCGGTCCTCGTCGGAGTTTCGGAGACCACTGTCCGAGACGCCGACGAGGATCGCTTTCTGTTCTGGTTCGGGCATCGGTTAGGATATTTGAGCCTCCGTAGCTCAGTTGGATAGAGCAACCGCCTTCTAAGCGGTAGGTCGCGGGTTCGAGCCCCGCCGGGGGTACTTTCTGTGGTCGGAAGTTCCCACCTGTCCATTCCAGCTTCCCCGAGGCGAGCAATTACCTCCAGCTACGGCGTGGCAATTGGTGCACAGCTGGGAAAACGTAGAGAGTGGATGCGTGATGACAGACAGCAAGAGAGCCGTGACGCCACCAGTGGGAGGGGCGCTGAGCGATATCGCGAAGCGAGTCTCAGAAACCCGCTTCACCCTGCAGACCGAAGATTTCGCCGACGGTCGCGAACTGCACCGGCAGCTCTCCTCAGAGCTGACCGACTACCTTCTCCCGCGGATCAATCGGACACAGACGCCCTTCATGATCGCAGTCGGCGGGTCGACCGGCGCCGGCAAATCAACCCTGGTGAATTCTCTGGTGGGGCGACCGGTCAGTCCCGCTGGGGTGCGCAGACCGACGACGGGCAACCCGATCGTGGTCCACAATCCCGCTGACGCCAAGTTCTTCGAATCGCAGTCGTTCCTGTCCGATCTGCCACGGAGCACGGACCCCGCGACATCGACCCCCTCCGTGGTGCTCATCGCCGATGACGGTGTCGAGCCGGGCACCGCCGTCCTCGACTGCCCAGACATCGATTCCATTGCCGAATCGAATCGTGAGCTGGCACGCCGCATCCTGATGAGCGCGGACCTATGGATGTTCGTGACTACGGCCAACCGCTATGCCGATGCCGCTCCCTGGGCACTGCTCAAAGATGCCGCTGTTCGCCACACCTCGGTGGCCATCGTGCTCGATCGGGTGCCACCGGAAGCGAACCGTGAGGTCAGGCACCACCTCTCCAGCCTTCTGTCGGAATCGGGTCTGGGGAATTCTCCGATCTTCGCGGTGGCCGAACTCGAACTGGAAGACGGCCTGCTGCCGCATTCGGCGATCTATCCGATCCGGTCCTGGATCAGCCAGGTGAGTACGGAGGGCCGATCACAGGAGCGGATACGACAGCGCACCCTCACCGGCTCGATCGGCGCACTGCCGGCACAGGTGAATTCCCTGGCCGACTTCGCAGAGTCTCAGGAGTCGACCTTCGACCGTCTTCAGGCCAGCCTTGATCAGACGTTTAGTGCCGCGGACGCAGGACTTGCCGAAGTCTTCTCCGATGGTCGCGTCCTGCAGGGAGAGGTCAACGCAAAGTGGCAGGACTTCGTGGGCACAGGACAGCTCTTCCGCGGGTTGGAACCCACGATGGCACGCATGCGCGACAGGATCTCTGCGACAGTCACCGGCAAACACGATGCCGCCTCGCCCCTGCACATTGCGATTCTGCGCAGCGCAGCGATCTCATTGCGGGAGCAAGCAATCGGTGTCGTCGACGAGATCGACGCTCAGTGGCTGCGAGATCCGGCTGGATCGGCGCTGCTGGATGCGCATCCTGAACTGCGCTATGGAGCCGAAGATCTCGAGGATTCGGTCAAATCTGCAGTCAGCGGTTGGTCGAACGAGGTGAATGCGCTGGTGCGAGACATCGGGCAGGGAAAGAAGTCGAAAGCCAGGATTCTTTCGTTCGGCGTGGGCGGAGTCTGCGCTGTCGTCGAATACGCGGCATTCTGGGACCCGAAGTACACGGACGCAGACGGTCATGTTTCGCGCAATGACGCGAACGTCGCGCTCAGCCTCGCCGGCACGATCTTCGGTGAGCAGGAAGCGGTCAATCTGATCGGCTCGATCAGGGATCGATTCCTGTCCACGGCAACGGGAATCGTCGGCGGCTGCCGTACGCCCTTTGACAACGTACTACGACTATCCGCGGTACCGGCGCGGCAATCGGGCGCCCTGCGCGCCTCCGGTGATCGACTTGAGGTGGCATTGTGAATGATCCAGCACAGTCCGAGATCAGGCGTCGGGCCGAAGGCATCCGACAGTCCCTGACCCTGGGACCTGACAAACTGAGTCCAGAGATCCGCACGGATGCGCAGAACCTGCTCAACCGCGCCGAGGATCGTCTCGGCTTGGGGGAGGAGTTCACCGTTGTGGCCTTCGCCGGGTCCACAGGCTCCGGGAAATCCTCACTGTTCAACGCCGTCGCCGGTCTGGACATCGCCAGAGTGGGTGTACGGCGCCCGACCACCTCCCGCCCCACCGCGTGCGTCTGGGGCGAAGGCGGCAACGACATCCTCAACTGGCTGCACGTTCCTGAACGCAGCCGCACCTGGCGCGAATCAGCACTCGACGGTGACGATCAGCGCAAGCTCCACGGCCTCATTCTGCTTGACCTGCCGGACCATGATTCGACCGCGGTCAAACACCGGGTCGAATCGGACCGCCTCGTCGGACTCGTCGACGTCGTCTTCTGGGTCGTTGACCCACAGAAATACGCAGACTTCTCGCTGCACTCCGAATACCTGACCAAGCTGGCAGAGAACAGCTCGAACATGGTCGTCGTTCTCAACCAGGTCGACAAACTCAGCGAGGAAGAACGGAAAGCCGCCGCCGATCATCTGCAGCAGCTGCTCGTCGAGGACGGACTCACCGACACCAAGGTGCACATGACCTCGGCAGTCACCCGTGACGGAATTCCTCAGATCAGATCGATCCTGGCCGACACAGTCGACTCCAAACAGGCCGCTTCTGAGCGGCTGCTTGCAGATATGCAGGCCATGGCCAAGAGGATGCAGAGCGAACTCGGCGAGCCCGTGGTTGCACCGGATCAGCGTCCGGGCGCATCGCGTCTGGTCGAGACCATGTCTGATGCCGCCGGCGTCGAGGCTGTCGCGCAGACAGTCCACGATGACTATATTCGCCGTGCCTATCGCAAAACCGGCTATCCGGTGCTGGCCTGGATGCAGAGAAACGCACCCGACCCCTTGGGTGCGAAGCACGGCCAAGGCAGAGACGAACTCATCCGCGCGTCGGTGCCGGCGACCAGCAGAGCGCAGAGTTCTCAGGTGCGCTTGATGGCGCATGAGCTCATCGCGGAGTCCGTGTCCTCCATGCCCAGACCATGGCAGAGCGCAGTCGCGGAAGCTGAGAAGGCCAGCACCACTGAGCTCTCCGATACTCTCGACTCGGCCGTCACCGCTGTGGATATCAAACCTCAGACTCCCGGCTGGTGGTCTGTGGCCACGATTCTGCAGATCATCTTCTTCGTCGCCACGGTCCTGGGTCTGCTGGGCGTCATCGCCACTGCTGTCTTCGCAATCGCGCAGTCGGGAGCGCTTCCAGGATGGGCCTGGCTCGTGAGCATCGGCCTGTTGGCGGTGGGCATCATCGGATCCGTTCTGACGTCGGTGATCGCCAAATCCGCGCGCAGCAAAGGAGCGGATGAGGCTGCCACCGAGGTCGATCGCAGCCTTCGCGACGCTGTCGGCAGTGTGGCTCAAAGCTCCTATCTGGAACCGGTCAATGCTGTGATCGACGAGCACCGACGCGCGTACGAAACGCTCAGCTGACACTTCTGTGCACATGAGATCCGACTCATGCGCCGATGCCCTGTGGATGGCCGACGCCCGTCCACAGGGCATTTTTGATGTCTGGACACCAGTGCTGCCTGGCGTGCTCAATGGTGGTCGACGTGATCGGCCGATTCAGACTGCGTCGCCTCCTATGGGCGATTATGCAGGGGCCATCATGAGCCGTTCCACAGAATTGAGGCAACACGATGTCGATCATTCCGATCAATCTCAGCGGCACCTTGGCCGCCGATCCGCAGAGCCGGACGCTGCCGTCGGGCAGGGCCTGCGCATCCTTCCGTCTGGCCGTCAACCATTGGCGACTCGACAAAGCGACGGGGGAGTATGCAGCCGAACCGACCTCGTGGTTCAGCGTCGACTGCTATGGGCCGCTGGCCAGCAATTGTTCGATGAGTCTTCATCGGGGCATGTTCGTCGTCGTCCAGGGAACCCTGAAGATACGGGAATGGTCGACGGAGGAGAAGAGCGGAATTGCTCCAACCGTCGTCGCCGAGCACATCGGCCCGGACCTCCGGTACGGAACCGCTCACTACCAGAAAGCCAGTGGTGCCAATCGGCAACAGGACGGGCCACAGCAGGCAGGGGCAGGCAGCGAATCAGGCTGGGGGGCCCTCGATAGCGAGGTCGCAGGCGGCGCGCCCGAGAGCTCCGCAGAATCGAGTCTCGACTCTTCGCACGACGTGGAAGGGACCGTGGATGACGAGGCTCCTACCGAGGACGGCGGCGACTCCGGAAACGTCGATGACGCCATCGCTCGTGACACGGTGAACGCGGCAGCACCGTTCTGAGCCGATTCGGCCTCAGGTGCCGATATTGTCTGAGTGCGGATATTGTCTGAGAGAGGACATCGTGCGCTGGTCGGCGCTCGCACATGTCGGATCTGACCGCGATTGTGCGAGCGATCGGCTAAGGTGAGACTGTTAATCATTCCCATCTGCCGAGGTTGTTGATGCGTCTCGTTCCCCTCCTGAGTCTTGGAGCCCTGACCTTGGCTCTGTCGGGCTGCTCGCTGCTGGGCTTCGGCGGTGATGATTCTCAGCCTGCACCTGTTCACACTCCGACGGAGCCGGCCGCTGAGGTCGACAAGGTTGTCACAGCGCTCGAACCGCTGATCGGCGACGAGGCCACTGTTCCGTCGACGAAGAAGTTCTTCAAGACCATGATCGATGCTGGGTACGATGCGGACCAGCTCGAAGCCACGATCGATGACTCCCCTTTGGGCAATGACGTTCCTTCGAAGATGTTCGGCGTCAAGACTGATAATGGCTGCGTCGTCGGGGAGATTCGGAAGGGAAAGGCCACCGCGGAGCTGATGCCGCCCACCGAGTCCACCGGGTCATGTCTGCTCGGCGAGGTCGAGCGTCCGAAGGGCGTGAAAGCGCCCGAGGGTGACAAGCGTGAAGAGGACGGCGACTCAAACGGCGCAGGCCACATGCCCGGTGAGGACATCAACGGCAAAGACGGCCCCTCTGAGAGCCCAGCTGAAGCTGACGGGGGAGCGGAAGAATCCTCCTCAGAGGGCACATCATCTGAAGGCTCCTCGTCCGCAGGAGGATCAGCCGAGGGGTCTTCGTCCGGTGAAGCACCCTCCCTGGGCGGCGGCTGACGCCTGATTCCCACAGTGCGCCTCGATTGGCACTTGGGTGTGCCTAAACGATAGCCTGAAGTCATTATGGCCGAATTCATTTACACCATGCACAAAGCGCGCAAAGCGCACGGTGACAAAGTCATTCTGGATGACGTGTCGATGTCCTTCTACCCCGGGGCGAAGATCGGCATGGTCGGTCCGAACGGCGCCGGTAAATCAACGATTCTCAAGATCATGGCCGGGCTCGAACATCCCTCCAATGGTGAAGCTCGACTCAGCCCCGGTTACAGCGTGGGCATTCTGCTGCAGGAGCCACCTCTGAATGAGGAGAAGACGGTCCTCGGCAACGTCGAAGAAGGCGTCGGCGAGATCAAAGCCAAGCTCGACCGCTTCAACGCGATCTCCGAAGAGATGGCCAGTCCCGACGCAGACTTCGACACTCTCATGGAGGAGATGGGCAAGCTGCAGGAAGCCATCGATGCTGCTGACGCCTGGGACCTTGACTCCCAGCTCGAGCAGGCGATGGACGCACTGCGCTGCCCCCCGCCGGATGCCGATGTCAGCGTGCTCTCCGGCGGTGAGCGTCGCCGAGTGGCACTGTGCAAACTGCTGCTGGAGAAGCCTGATCTGCTGCTGCTCGATGAGCCCACCAACCACCTGGACGCGGAATCCGTGCTGTGGTTGGAACAGCATCTGACATCTTACCCGGGCGCTGTCATCGCGATCACTCACGATAGGTACTTCCTCGATCACGTGGCCCAATGGATCGCCGAAATCGACCGCGGACACCTCTACCCCTATGAGGGCAACTACTCGACCTATCTCGAGAAGAAGCAGGAACGACTGCAGGTCCAGGGGAAGAAGGACGCCAAGCTGTCGCGGCGCCTCAAGGACGAACTCGAATGGGTGCGGTCGAACCCCAAGGCCAAACAGACGAAGTCGAAGGCTCGTCTGGCTCGCTACGAGGAGATGGCGACTGAAGCGGAGAAGACCAAGAAGCTGGACTTCGAAGAGATTCAGATCCCTGCCGGACCTCGCCTCGGCGACATCGTCATCGAGGCTGACAACTTGCAGAAGGGCTACGATGATCGTCTTCTCATCGATGGGCTCAGCTTCTCACTGCCTCGCAACGGCATCGTCGGTGTCATCGGCCCCAACGGTGTCGGCAAAACGACTCTGTTCAAGTCCATCGTCGGGCTCGAAGAGCTCGACGGAGGAGACCTCAAGATCGGTGACAGCGTCAAGACCTCCTACGTCGACCAGTCCCGTGGCGGAATCGATCCGAACAAGAACCTGTGGGAGGTCGTCTCCGACGGACTCGACTTCATCCAGGTGGGCAACGTGGAGATGCCCTCCCGGGCATATGTCTCCGCGTTCGGTTTCAAGGGACCGGACCAGCAGAAGAAGGCCGGTGTGCTCTCCGGTGGTGAGCGCAACCGCCTCAACCTGGCTCTGACCCTCAAACAGGGCGGAAACCTGCTGCTGCTCGATGAGCCGACTAACGACCTCGACGTCGAAACACTGGGCTCCTTGGAGAACGCACTCCTCGAGTTCCCCGGCTGCGCCGTGGTCGTCTCGCACGACCGCTGGTTCCTCGACCGTGTGGCGACACACATCCTTGCCTGGGAAGGCACGGAAGAGGATCCCGCGAAATGGTACTGGTTCGAAGGCAACTTCGAGTCCTATGAGGCGAACAAGGTCGAACGACTCGGTGAAGACGCTGCTCGTCCCCACCGCGTGACCCACCGTCGCCTCACCCGCGACTGAGTGAGCTCTGCGCGCAGTCAGCGCAGAGCATAGAACCGATCTGCTGCAGGTGATGCCCCGGTCCATGACCGGGGCATCACCTGTTGGTACGAGTCTGCGTTGAGGCTGCTGACAGTCAGGAGAACAGGTCGCCGACCAACAGCAGGAGCTTGAACAGATACCTGACGGCAATGGTGCCGACTATTCCGAACACGATCGATATCAGTGCGATCAGCGCCAAATTCATGTCCACGGCCTCACGGAGGAACACCAGGACAAGAATCGTGATGATGATGAAGAGCGCGACATTGACCAGACGAGAGAGGATCGTCCTGAGAGTCTCGATCATTGCGGTGTCTTTGCTCACTCGGGGACCTTGACGCGAACCATGCCTTCCTGGGCCACTGTGGCCAGAAGCTCGCCGCTCTGGGCAAAGATGCGTCCGTACCCGAGGCCGCGACCGCCCTGGGCCGCGGGAGATTCCTGAACGTAGAGCATCCACTCATCGACCCGGACCCGGCGATGCCACCACATTGCGTGGTCGAGGCTGGCTACCCTCAGCCCCGGGCTCGTCCAACTCAGTCCCTGTCGGCGCAGAACCGGTTCGAGCAGGTTGAAGTCGCTGGCGTAGGCCAGAGCAGCGGCATTGAGCACAGGGTCATCACCGAACACGGAGCTGGCACGGAACCATACGTGCTGCTGTTCGCGCTGTCGATCATCGGTGGAATCGAGATACAGGGACGCCTCCACCGGGCGGATCTCGAAGGGACGTTTGTTGAGCCATTCGGTCACCTGAGGACTGTCGTGCCCTGCCAGAATGTCGCGAAGCTCCGGGCACTCCTGCGGGCCGGGCAGCCCCGTCGGCATAGCTTCAGCATGCTCAAGGCCCTCCTGCTCGACCTGGAAGGATGCGATCAGGGACAGGATCGGCGCATCCTTCTGGTACGCGTGGACGCGCCGGGCCGAGAACGATCGTCCGTCACGCAGTCGTTCGACACCGAACTCAATCGGTTCGCTGACATCCCCGGCGCGCAGGAAGTAGCCGTGGAGTGAATGGATGAGCCGGTCATCCGGCAGGGTTGCAGCTGCGGCCACAACTGATTGAGCCACCACCTGACCGCCGAAGACTCGCCCATCTGGTTTGTACTGGTTCTGTCCGATGAAGTAGTCGCTCTCCCGGGACGCCGAGGTGAAGCTCAGGTTCTCGAGCTCGAGCACTCTGCGCAGCGTGTCGACGTTCGCCTCGGCACTGGTGTGGTCTGCATCGCTCATATGGGCCTCCAGCCTGCGACAATGATTCTCGTCCGTGTGTTCACGATCCTATCGCGGCCCTCGCCGCACCGGTGAAAGTGGCATGATGGGCATATGCACACTGGCACCACTGATCCCCATCTGAACGAATTCACACGAGTACTGTTGGAGCTGAGATGGGGTGACATGGATGCCTATGGTCACGTCAACAACGTCACCCAGCTGCGCCTGCTCGAAGAAGCCCGCGTGAGAGCCCTCGGCTCACCGACGCACAGCAGCGACGCGCCCACAACTCCGGGTCGGCTGGGCATCGCGGAAACCGTATCGGGGATCGCGATCCCCGCAATCTTCGCCGAGGCGTCTGCGACCACCGAACTGCTCGTCGCCTCGCACACAATCGAGTATCGCCGTCCGATTCCCTATCGCGAGGGTCCCCTCGCCATCGATTTGGTCATCAGTGAAGTCAAACCGGCGTCTGTGACGATCGGTTACGTCATCGCCGAACCCGATGGGTCGGTGGGCTATACGCTGGCCGAGACGGTCATCGTCTTCGTGGACAGGGCGAGCTCTCGACCACGACGCCTGAGTCAGGAGGAGACTGCAGCAATGGAAGACGTCATTCGACCTGCCGTTCCGATGCGGGGGCGCCGGCGATGACCGATCTCGAGATCGCCGATCCGCTGGCGATGAAGGACCTGGCCGCGTTCGCCTCGTTGGCCCATCGGCTGGACCCCGACGGGGCCATGCGTCTGCACGTGTCCTCGACCGTGCTCGTCGTCACCGTCGCACCGCTGTACCCTCACGGGATCGGCGATTCCACCCCGTTGGTGCTCGCCATGCGCATGCTGCGCCTGACCGGGCCGGAGATGGACGGACTCGATGAGGTCGTGCCTCTGGCCAACCTCAAGGACCGCTTTGCCAGAGCGGAGAACGCCACCCGACTGCCTGTACCGCCGAATTCGGTGCTGGTGTCGTGGACCGGCATTGCGCCCCCGAAGGGACAGTGGTCTGCCCGCGACAGACTTGCCGGTGATGTCATCCGCTCCACCGCCGAGGCAGGAATCGCAGAGATCAGTGACGGTGCTCCGGAAGGCGCGGGCTCACATGCGGTGAAAGCGCTGCGTTCGCGTGTGTGGTCGAAGCCGATGACGGCAGTCGGAGGCACCGAGCTGCCCGGTGGTCTGGCGTTCGCTGCGGACGCCCTGCGATTCGTGCCGGAGGCGGAGACCACCTCGGCGGGGGAGACCGAAGAATACGAGCTGTTGGAATCCTCCGGGTGGCTGCGGATCGCGACCCCCGGCGGTCACCTGCTCACCCGGGCTCGATAAGCCCTCAGACCGGGTTGCTGTTCGTGTTGACCATAGCCGTGGCCGCGCGCTGGAAGTAGTCCCAGAAGATTTCATCGTAGAGCGGCGGCAGCGACACATCATCAAGTGCGGCACGCATGCTGGCCAGCCAGCGGTCACGAGCATCGAGGTCGACAGGGAACGGGAAGTGGCGCATCCGCAGCCGCGGGTGGCCCCGCTCCTCCTGATAGGTCGTCGGACCACCGAAGTACTGTTCGAGGAACATCTGGAGGCGGTGCTTGGCACCGGTGAGGTCGTGTCCCTCCGGATACATGGCGATGAGCACTTCGTCCCGGTCGACGTGCTCGTAGAAGACATCGACGAGTCGTGTGAAGGTGGAGTGGCCACCGACAGCTTCGAAGATAGTCTCGTTCGACGTCTGAGTCACGGTCAGTTCTCTCCGTTCGGGGTGTCGCCGCTGGATTCATCGGTGGTCGCTCGGATCTCGTCATCGCTGGGCAGAGGAGAGGGCGAATCCCCGGTGCGGCGCGAGGGCCTGTGGTCTGATGTGGAGCTGTCTTCGGCGCGTTTCGTCGTGGGTGCAGTCGACTCGGAAGTCCTCGGCAACGTCCTGAGGACAGCCTCCTGGACGATCGGGATCTGAATTCCGCGTTTGTCCAACTCGTCAGTGAGGGCGGCTCGGAAGGCGCGTTCAACCATCCACTGCAGGTTGGGTTTGGTCTTGATCATGGTCCTGATGACCCTGTACTCAGCAGAGATCGATTGGACGCCCGCGATTTCGGGAATATCGAGCATGGCGGAGGCGACTGCAGGGTCCTTGGACATCGTGGCTGTCACAGCGTGGGTGATCTCGCGGTAGGTGTCCATCGACGTGGAGTAGTCGATGGGGATCTCCAGGACTGCGCGTGCCCATCCCTGTGACAGGTTTCCGACTCGCATGATCTCACCGTTGCGCACGTGCCACAGCGTTCCGGTGAGATCGCGGATCGCGGTCTTGCGGAGGCCGAAGTCTTCGACTTCACCGACGGCTTCGCCGAGATCAACGGTGTCACCAATGCCGTATTGGTCCTCGATGACCATGAAGAATCCTGAGAGGTAGTCCTTGACGAGCTCTTGTGCGCCGAAAGCCAGCGCCACACCGACGATTCCCGCCGAGGCCAGGATCGGGGCGATGTTGAAGTTCATCTGGTCGAGGACCATGAGAGCGGCGATGACAACGATGATGATCGTCGCTACCGAAGAGAGCATTCGGCCGACGGTCTTCGCCCGCTGGGCACGTCGTTCACGGATCACCGTCGGTTCGATGCCGGTCCGCTGTGATTCGGCGACCGTGGACGAGAACTTGTTGTTCTCCGCGGACTTCTCGCTGCCGACGGTGCCCTTGGCCACTGCAGCGGAGAAGCGTCTGATGAGGATCCGCATCACCATGTTCAGCACGATGGCACCAACGATGATGATGACGATCCTCAGCGGTGCGTCGAGGAGAAAGTCCCAATCGAGCTTGGGCGCGGACAAGAGGTCAGATTCCAGAGCTTGCAAAGTCATGATGTCACGAGCTTAACGACCGAAGGTCAATGCGGCCTTGGAACTGCTGGACACTTCCTGAGCGTTCAGTGCTCTCTTCGCATCGGCAAGATTCTCGCGCATCAGCCGCAGCAGTCCCTTAGGTGCCGCGGGATGGTCGTTCAGCCATTCGCCTGTGGCCTTGACCGTGTGCTCGCTGACCGGAGGATACAGCCGCAGAGTCATGGTTTGAGCCATCTCAAGGGTTCGGGTCTCCCACCATCCGGAGACCCGTTGGAAGTACTCGGTGGAGAAGTCCTGCAGCGGCGCCTCCGAGGCCAGCACCTCGCCGGACTCGGTCTGGAGCCCGGAGGCGAATCCCAGTGCTATGGCACTGAGTTCGGAGTTCGGCATGTCTGCATCGTCGAGGATGCGCACGAACGCCTTGGACTTCGCCGCCGAGGTGGGGCGTGCGCTGCGAGCTGTTGCCGCCTGCCGTGCCCCGGTGGCCGAGGGATCTGTGTTGGCCATGTCCGTGATTGCGGAGTCGTCGATCGCGTCGTGTGCCGCGAGTGCAATGATGATCTCCCAGGTGAGATCGGTATCGATGGTGATTCCGTGAACCGTGCTCTCGGCAGTGTCCAGCCAGGACTGCAGCTGTGTGATTTGGGCCTGCGTTGTCGCATGCTTGATGAAGCCGCGGACGAATTGGAACGCCTGGTCGGTGCCGCCGGGCACCGTGTTGAGGAGTTCTGCGAACCGGCCGGCGACGGCAGCATGGGCCTCGGTTCGTGCCGTCGGCGGCAGGTAGGCCCCGACAGCGGTCTCGAGCTGGCGCATCTGTGTGAGCAGTCCCGAGGAGTGCGTCACAGCCGCACAATTGTCCAAGACTGTGGCGATGTAGTCCTGGGCCGGGCGCTCTCCGTCGCGAACAGTGTCCCAGAGGGTGCCGAGGACGAGCAGCTGAGTCAGGGATTCATCGAAGTCGCTCAGTCGTGTCGCAGCGACATGCATACTCTCGCGATCGAAGCGCACCTTCGCATAGGTCAGGTCCTCGTCATTGACGATGACCACGTCGGGCTTGGGCAGGCCGCGGGCCTCGTCGACGGTGGTCGACTCGGAATCGATGTCGAGGGGGAAGCTGTGGGTGCGGACAAGTCGGCCCTGCCCGTTGTCGGAGTAGAACCCGATGCCCAGACGGTGCGGTCGCAGGGAGGCCACTGGTTGCCCTTCGATCGTCCACGGCTTCTGAGTCACGCGCAGTTCGGAGACCACCTCGTCGTCGGTGCCCTTCGCCGGCTCGGTGTCGAGTTCGGCCTCGATGAGATTGACACCGGACTCCTCGAGCCACAGCTTCGACCAGGTGGCAAGGTCGCGTCCGCTTGTCGACTCGAGTTCGCCGAGGAGGTCGGGCAGCTCCGTGTTCGACCACGCATGCTTGTCGAAGTAGCGCTTGAGGCCTGAGAAGAACTCTTCTCGACCGACCCACGCCACCAGCTGCTTGAGCACTGAGGCGCCCTTGGCATAGGTGATGCCGTCGAAGTTGACCTCGACATCGGCGAGATCCTCGATGCTCGCGACGATCGGGTGGGTGCTCGGCAGCTGGTCCTGGCGGTAGGCCCACGACTTCTCGATCGTGGCGAACGTTGTCCAGGCCTCCGAATAATCAGTGGCTTCGGCTGTGGCCAGTGTTGACATGAACTCGGCGAAGGACTCGTTGAGCCACAGGTCGTTCCACCACTTCATGGTGACCAGATCCCCGAACCACATGTGTGCCAGTTCGTGGAGCACGGTCACGGTTCGGCGCTCCACAAGCGCCTCGGTGGGCCGGGAGCGGAAGACGTAGTTCTCAAGGATGGTCACAGCGCCGGCGTTCTCCATCGCACCGGCATTGAACTCGGGAACGAAGAGCTGATCGTATTTCTCGAACGGGTAGGCCACCCCGAACTCACGTTCGTAGAATTCGAAGCCGGCTCGCGTGATGCCGAACAGGTTCTCGGCATCGAGGTGTTCGAACAGGGAGTCGCGGCAGTACAGGCCCAGAGGGACGGGGGAGCCGTCGGAGGAGATCAGTTCGGAATGCACGCTGCGGTAGGGGCCGGCCACGATCGCAGTGATGTAGGACGAGATCGGAGTCGTCGGGGCGAACTGCCACACCGCGGTGTCATCGACCGGGGCTTCGCCGAGCTCGGTGAAGACTTCGCTGGGATCGCTGGGGGTCGGAGTGGGGGAGTTCGACACGACTGTCCAACGGGCAGGGGCCACGACGGTGAAGGAGAACGGAGCCTTGAGGTCGGGCTGTTCGAACACGGGGAAGACGCGTCGGGCGTCGGGGACCTCGAATTGCGAGTACAGGTAGACCTCATCGTCGATGGGGTCTACGAAGCGGTGCAGGCCCTCACCGGTGTTCATGTAGGAGAAGTGGGCATCGATGATGAGCTCATTCTCAGCGGCGAGACCGGGAAGGGTGATGCGGGAGGCGGAGACGACCTCCGTGGTCTCGAGGTCGAGCCCGTTGAGCCGGATGCGTTCGACACTGGAGGTGATGGCGTCGATGAATGTCGTGGACCCTGGTGCTGCGGTGAAGCGGATGCGGGAGCGAACTCGGAAGCTCTCACCCTTTCCTGTGAGAATCAGGGTGTTCTCGTAGCTCGAGACGTCGACGATAGATGAACGTCTGCGAGCTTCCTCGCGAGTGAGGTTGTATTGGGGCACTTTGAGGTGACCTCCGCTTCGGGTCCGGGTGTACTTCGCCATTCTTTCATGGACACATTCTTCTTCGGTGGCAAGGCTTGATAAATTGGCCTCGGACATCGCGGGCTACTCGCAAGCGCCCGCGCCCACCTTAGTGAGGAGTGAAATTGAGCAGAGAGACACTTGACCTGTGGTTCGACACGGCCTGCCCGTGGGCGTGGATGACGTCGCGCTGGGGTCTGGAAGTCGCCAAGGTCCGTGACATCGATGTGAAGTTCCATGTCATGAGCCTGAACATCCTCAACCGGGACAAAGACATCCCCGCCGACTATCGAGCGCTCATGGATCGTGCTCTGGCACCCATGCGCATCGTCACCGCGGCCATCGCCGAACACGGCGAGGAGATCACCGAGCCCCTATACACGGCGATCGGAACCCGCATTCACCCAGGCGGCGAGAAGGACTTCGACAAGGCGGTCGCCGAGGCGCTGGATGAGGTCGGTCTGCCCGCTGACCTGATGAAGTACGGCGAACGCGACGATTATGACGCTGCTCTCCAGGAATCTCATGATGAGGCACTGGCGCTCGTCGGTGACGATGTGGGCACGCCCATTTGCCGTGTGGCAGGAACGGCCTTCTTCGGACCGGTCGTCACCCCGGCGCCGAAGGGCGAGGATGCAGGTCGACTCTTCGACGGAGTTCTCGCTGTTGCCTCGACTCCTGGCTTCTTCGAGCTCAAGCGCACGCGCAATCAGGGTCCGATCTTCGACTGAGGCTGTGACCTCGACTCACACACGTCCCGAAGCACACATCACCACACGCACAGTCTTTCCCGGGCATCTGGCCCCGGACACTTCGAAGGAGTGATCATATGAAGGTTCATCTCGGCACCGACCACGCAGGATTCGAATTCAAAGAGGTTCTCAAGGCCCACCTCGGCGATTCGGGGTACGAGGTCATCGACCACGGCGCGCTCGAATACGACGCACTCGATGACTATCCCGCGTTCTGCATCGCCGCGGCACAGGCTGTCGTCGATGATCAGGCAGCGGGAGTTGAGGCCCTCGGCGTCGTCATCGGCGGGTCCGGCAACGGAGAGCAGATCGCTGCGAACAAGGTCAAGGGAGCCCGGACCGCCCTGGCCTGGAACACCGACACCGCCAAACTCGCGCGCGAGCACAACAACGCCCAGATCGTGTCGGTGGGCGCCAGGCAGCACACAGAGGCTGAGTCGATCGCCATCGTCGATGCCTTCCTCTCGGAGCCCTTCTCCGGCGAAGAGCGGCACGAGCGTCGGATTCGGATCATGGACGAGTACGAGGCCACAGGCAAGGCCGGTCTGTGATCGCGGGGGACACGCTGTGAAGATCCGTGGAGCCGTGCTTCGGGACATGGGTGCCCAGCGCCCTTACGCTCAGACTCGGCCGATGTCGATCGAGGACCTCGACCTCGACGGGCCCGGTCCCGGTGAGATTCTCATCCGACTCAGCGCGGCCGGTGTCTGCCATTCCGATCTCTCAGTCGTCGACGGCAATCGGCCGCGGCCACTGCCGATGCTCCTCGGACACGAAGGCGCAGGAGTCGTCGAACAGCTCGGTGCAGGTGTCGATGACCTGGAGATCGGCGATCAGGTCGTCACCGTGTTCCTGCCGCGGTGCGGCGAATGCGCGAACTGTCTCACGGACGGCAAACTCCCGTGCACTCCGGGCAGTGCCACGAACGGCGCGGGAACATTGCCGTTCGACGGACATAAGGTCCGCCTTCACGATGATTCGGGTGCCGAAGTGCTCCACCACCTCGGTGCGTCGGTGTTCGCCTCCCACGCTGTGCTCAATCGCGCCTCCGTCGTCCCGGTTGCCTCCGACGTTCCCGCATCGATCGCGGCAGTGCTCGGCTGCGCGGTCCTCACAGGCGGGGGAGCGGTTCTCAACGCGGGAGTTCCGGGGCCTGAGGACGAGGTCATGATCGTCGGGCTGGGCGGGGTCGGGATGGCTGCCCTGATCACGGCCCTGTCCATTGAGACTGCCGGCGTCATCGGCGTCGATGCGAATCCGGACAAATTGGTCCGGGCACAGGAACTGGGCGCGGCCGAGGTCTACACTCCCGAGCAGCTGGGCCAGCGACGGGCGCCGATCGTCATCGAATGCGTCGGCCATCCGCGGGCCTTCGAAACCGCGTTCTCTGCGACCGCGGTCGGCGGGAAGACCATCACGGTGGGCTTGCCTGCCCCGGACGCGCAGTCACACATCACCCCGGTCACTCTCACAGCCGAGGCACGCACCGTCATCGGTTCGTACCTGGGCTCGGCGGTGCCCAGCCGTGATATTCCCGTCTACGCCGATCTGTGGCGTCAGGGCAAACTGCCGGTCGAGGAGCTGGTGTCGGACACCATCGGCCTCGATGACCTCAATGAAGCCTTCGACGCTCTGGCGGACGGAACTGTTGTGCGGCAGGTCATCGACTTCCAGTACTGAGGTCGGAGGGAATGCGGAGGATCCGGTCGTCGCCGTCGGCCGGATCGCCGCGCCCGTCCGTGTTGTTCGTCAGGATCCATACCTCGCCACTCGGTGTCGTCACCACATCACGCAGGCGACCGAACTCTCCGGCATAGGCATCCTTGTCCGCAGCGACATCCGCTGATGGCATGGTCCGCAGGACCTGCCCGCGAAGGTTGGCGATGAGAATTGTGTCGTGGCTGATGGCGATTCCACTCGGGCTGGCCTGGTCGGGGCTCCACTGCTGAATCGGATCGGTGAAGTCATCGTCATCGGCGCCGCCCTCTGAGATCCCTTCGACCTCCGGCCAGCCGTAGTTGCCGCCGGCCTCGATGATGTTGAGCTCGTCCCAGGTGTCCTGGCCGAACTCGCTGGCATACATAGTGCCGTCCTCGTCCCAGTCCAATCCCTGCGGATTGCGGTGCCCATAGGAGTAGACGAGGGAATTGTCGAAGGGGTTGTCCTCGGGCACACTGCCATCGGGCTTCATCCGCAGGATCGAACCCGAGAGTGATTCACGATCCTGTGCGGCACCTTGGTCGCCGGCGTCGCCGACCGTGGCATAGAGCATCCCGTCCGGGCCGAAAGCCATGCGCCCACCGTTGTGGAATCCGGCCTTGGCGATGCCGTCGACGATCGTCTCCGGCGAGCCGAGTTCGATCCCATCAGAACCGCGCGTGATCGGAAAGCGCTGGATTCGGTTGTCCGATTCGGCGGTGAAGTAGGCATAGAGACTGTCGCCGCGGACGCTCAGTCCCAAGAGACCACCCTCACCCGAGGCGGAGACGCCTGCAACCGTGGCGACCTCCCGGACGTCTGCGGGGCGATGAGAGTCGATTTCGAGGATCCGAGCGGAATCCCGTTCACTGACCAGAGCCGTTTTCTCATAGAAGGCAACCGACCATGGGGCCTCCAGATTCTGCGCCACTACTTCCGATTCGGCATCGGGCCGGCTGTTCTCATCGGCACCGTTGTCGTTCTGCGAAGCGGGAGCCGCCGAGCCTGCTGAGGGAGAATCTGCGAGGGGCGAATCTTCCTGATCGGAACTGCAGCCACTCAGCGCCAGCACAAGTGTCATCGCGATAGCGGCGCGTCTACGAGCGGTGCCTGCAGCTCGGTCTCCGATCTGTGGCGCGAGGTGGTGCGGACCCGTGCGCGGTGGCACCTTGTGGAGGAGGGGTCTGTCGTGTCGTCGGATCTGCATCGGCGGCGCACCTTTCGGCCTCGGCAATCTGCGAGCCTGCCCTCCCATTGTCCCCTGTGCTGACGAAAGTTGGGAAGCGAAATAATCATGAGACTGAGTTCAGCACGAGGCAGTGGGCCATAGGTACGAAGAAAGCCGCCCGGACATTCAGTCCGAACGGCTTCGCTATCGTCGGGATGACAGGATTTGAACCTGCGACCCTCTGTTCCCAAAACAGATGCGCTACCAAGCTGCGCCACATCCCGCGACGTAGACAATCTAACCACAAGCAGGGGTCAAGATGCACATCGATTCGGCTCCTCATCGCGAATGGGATGCAGGTCACAGGCGGCAGGTGAAGTCGCAGCAGGTGGTGTGACTCAGCTCATCTTCAGTCGATTTGGCGGCCGGTGCGGATGTCGACTATAGTCGTTAACGCAACACGGGGATGTAGCTCAATGGTAGAGCCTCAGTCTTCCAAACTGATGGTGCGGGTTCGATTCCCGTCATCCCCTCCAAGTTTCAGCCTGTTACTAGGGTAGGCGTCACCAGGCAAGTGGTGTGGCCGTATGGTCCTCCGTGTCATACCGGCGAGGTATGGCAATGATCAGGTGCCATTTGTCGACAAAGTCGAGCCGGTGGAGTGTCGCTTTGGCGGAAGATCGGTTCTCGGAACATGACGTCGATGAACGATCTCAAGAGGGAACTACTGAGGATCAGGCGTTGTGATCCGATAATATTCTTCAGCGATCTGCCGATAGAAGCAGAGATTTCCTCAGTGCTGTTGGCCCCGGTCCATGTTTTTTGCAGGTCATAATTCCATGCCTTCTCCCATCCGCGGAGTACTGCTCCGTGGTCAGCACACTGTGGTGACCACACTGCTCTGATGCTCGCATCCTGGAGATATTCGGAAACGCAGCCGAAGTCATGGGCGCGGACGGCCGCAAAGTCTGGTGACCCCCTGAACAATTTCCATAACCCTGTAGCGAAGTTGAGCGTCGACTCTGTCCCTTCCGGCAGCGAGGTTCGGGTGGAGACACAGTCGGAGCATCCGAAGTCGATCTCACTGGAAAATTAGAGGATTGCCCCGGTTGAAACGGGTTCGGTGGTACCAGCCCACCTGCACGTGACGACAGAACAGGTGGAATCTTAGATGGGGATGAGGATCGGGGTGTTGATCCCCTCGGCCTGCAGCTTACGCACTCGCTGACCGTAGACGTCCTCGATGAGTTCCTCGCTCAGCGCGACCTGCGGGGAGCCGTCGGCCACGAGCTTCCCATCACCGAAGACGAGTACTCGGTCGGCATATCTCAAGGCGAGGTTGAGATCGTGGAGGACTACCGCGATCGCCGATCCGTTATCGCGCATGCGCCTGACCGAACGCAGCAGGGTCTCCTGATGTTTGAGGTCGAGTGCTGCCGTGGGCTCGTCGAGGAAGATGATTGGTGTCGTCTGAGCAGTCGTGCGGGCGTAGGACACACGAGCAGTCTCACCGCCGGAGAGCGTCGTGATGTCACGGGTTTCGAAGCCACTCAGGTCGGAGTCCTCGATCGCTTCGGCGACGAGGTTTTCGTCCTCGTGAACATCGACGGCCCAGGGCAGACGGCCCATATGCACCGCTTCCTTCACGCTGAACGAGAAGTTCGAGCTGTTGTGCTGGAGCATGACGGAGCGCTTCCGCGCCAGCGGACCTGACTTCCATGAGCGGAGGTCGGTTCCCGCAATCTCCACCGTCCCCTTCGTGGGTGCGACATCGCCGGACAGGAGGGAGAGCATCGTTGACTTGCCCGCACCGTTGGGGCCGACGAGTGCGACGACCTCTCCGGACATGAGACTGAACGAGACCCCTGATACGAGCTCACGGCCGTCGATCGCGAAGGTCACGTCACAGGCGCGCACGACCACATCGACGGCGGGGGCTTCTGATTCTTTCATTGCTTGTGTCATCTCCTTCGTCACCATGAGCTTTTCCTCATTCTCACGACCAGGAAGAGGAAGAACGGAGCGCCGACGGCTGCGGTGAAGAGACCGATCGGGACTTCGGCCGGTGGTGCGACGACGCGAGAAGCGCAGTCGGCGGCGACGATGAGTATGGCGCCGACGATTGCGGATATCGGCAGCAATCCGCGGTGTCCAGGACCGACGATGATGCGCACGATGTGCGGCACGACGAGTCCGACGAAGCCGATGGCACCGGCGAAGGCGACTGCTGCGCCCGTGAGGAGCGCGGTTGCAACGATGATGATCAGTCGCGTGCGTTTGACATTGAGGCCCAGATGCTGGGCCTCGCGTTCGCCGAGGGTGAGCACGTCGAGCGCGCGGGAGCTGACGAAGAGGACGATGAGGCCGATCGCGAAGATCGGCACGGTGGCGAAGAACTGCGGCCACGTGATCTTGGCCAGCGAGCCCATCTGCCAGAACGTTAAGGTCTGCAACTGTTGGTCGTCCGCGATGAACGTGAAGAAGCCGGTGAGCGCCTGGCATCCGGACCCCACTGCGATCCCCACGAGCAGCATGCGCGAGGTGCCTGTGTTCCGTCCGGGTCGGGCGAGGCCGTAGATGAGCCCTGTCACTGCGAGGCCGGCGAGGAATGCGCCCAGCGGAAGCAGCCAGGTGATGCTGCTGCCGGCGAGCACGATGACACCGACGGCACCTGCCGAGGCACCACTGCTGACTCCGATGATGCCCGGGTCTGCGAGGGGATTGTTGAACAGGCTCTGCAGGGCCGCGCCGGAGATTGCGAGCGCCGCGCCCACCAGTACGCCCATGAGCACTCGAGGCACGCGCAGCTGCCATACCACCGAGACGTCGCGCTGACTGAGGTCAACACCATCGGCAAGGTGGAGCTGGGCAGCAACGATGCGCATGACGTCGCCGAGGGGGATCCTCAGAGGTCCGACCGAGGCCGAGACCACCATGAGCAGAGCGAGAACGAGCAGCCCGATGACCACGCAGGTCAGCAGCGGTAGTCGCCTCACATCATGGCGGTTCTCCGACTTCGAGGTGCGACGGCCCGTCGACCCGGTGTGCTGGGGAAGACCAGTGCGCCGTGGCGCACCCTGAGGTGGGACTGATATGGCGCACTCGGCTGCGGGCGCGGTCGTCTCCGTCAGTGTCGTACTAACGTCGGCCGAACCGGTCACGGCAGTTCTGCGACGGCTTCGGCCAGGGCCTGGGCACCGACCCCGATCTCAGGGCTGGAGTACTTCAACTGGGCGTCAGGCATCACGTAGATCGCGGAGTTCTTTCCAGCCGGCGTCTGCTGAAGTGTGGGGAACGCTTTCCAGAGACCATCCTCGCCGCCCCACTTATCGTAGTCCGATTCTGCCATGACGATGACATCCGGTGCCGCGGCGACAATTCCCTCGCTGCTGAACTCACGGGAGTATCCACGCAGCTTCGACTCTGCCCCCACGCTTGTGTAGCCCAGAGTCTCGATCATCTCGTTGCCAGGTGTACCCGTTCCCGCAACAGCATTCTGACCGCCGGCGCCATTCGCTGTGACTTCGATGATCGACAGGTCGGTCTTTCCGGATCTCTTGGCGGTGTTCGCCGCATCGGCAAGCTGATCGTCGACGAGTGTTGCCAGTTCTTCACCGGCGGCTTCGGCACCGACATAGGACGCGACGGCCTTGAGCTTGTCACTCTGCGACTGCTGATCATCCATCACAACCGCATCAGTCCCGGCATTCCGGAACTGTTGCGCGACGGAGCCATGGCGCTTGGTGTTGTCGCCGATGAAGAGTGTCCCGTTCATCGCGAGCAGTCCCTCGACGCCTGTCTCCTTCCCGAACTCGAAGTGCTCCGGAGCCTCAAGGCCCTCCGGCGAGGTCGAATTCTCCGGTGCTGCGACGATGTTGTCCTTGAGTCCGAGCGCGCCAAGGGTGGAAGCCACACCGTCGCCGGCGACGATAATTTTGTCGATGTCGTTGACCTCGACCTCAGTGTTGGTACCGTCCGTGACCTTCGCTGGCAGCTGCGGATCCGCCTCGACCGAGGAGAAGTCGCTGGCACCGCTGATCTGGGACCAGTCTGCCGGGAGGGGAACGGAGAGATCGGATCCCGCGTTTGCCTCGGCGGTCTCATTATTCATCGCGGCTGATCCGGATCCGCCGCAGCCGGCGAGGGCGAGGGCGCACACCGCACCGATGATCGAAAGTTGTGTTCTCATTGTTCTCCTTGATGATTTCGGGGAATATTGGTTAGCCTACCCTAATGTTACGGGCATGCGCAAAGCTGAACCGTGGGGCTGAGCGGCAACCCGCTTCGTCTAAGTGGCAGAGACTGCGGCGGCACCGCGGCTCAGTGGGGTGTCTCGGAGCTGATTTCTCGGACAACTCGGGCCAGGTTATGCGAGTGGATGAGAGCTGGGTGAGTGCAGTCGATGTCGTGGTTGCGGAGACCACCTGCGACGAGTGGCTCCCAGTCGGAGACGTGCAGCCAGTCCTGTTCCTTGTCTCCGGCGGTGAAGAACTCGACGTCTCCGAGGTAGATACGGGCGGTGTGCCTACGCATCAGCAGGGCATTGGTGGTCACGGTCCGTGCGATCCGCTCAATCACCTCGGGGCGGAGTTCGCTGAAGGGACCGCTTGTCTTCGCGAGCATCTCGAGCACCGTGGGACGCGAGAGGTCGGAGACTTTCGAATCGTAGTCCACGCCACCCATGATCAGCAGTGCCTCGTTGATCTGACGGTCGGTGGGATCGTCGAGATGCTGCCATGAGCTGGGTGGGTAGGCGTCGAGCAGGGCCAGCGTCTCGACTGGTACGCCGCGCTCGGTGAGCTGGATGGCCACTTCGTGAGCGATGACTCCTCCGACGGACCAGCCGAGGAGAGCCACGGGCCCCTGCGCCGCCAGCTCGACGATGGAGTCGGCGTAGCCCGAAGCGAGCTCCGAGAGCGAAGCGGCCGGCTCCGGCTCCGGAAAAACAGGGTCCAATCCCGGAGCCTGCAGCGCATGGACCCCGATTGAAGGATCGACGTGGTGGAGAAGATTGACGTAAGACCAGCCCAGGCCTCCTGCCGGATGAAGACAGAACACCGGCGTCCCCGCGCGGTGCTCACGCAGGGTCAGCACACGGGAATAGGGATTGGCGCCGCCACCTCCGCCGAGCCGACGAGCAAGCGACGCTGCGGTAGGGGCGGCGAAGACGTCACTGAGCTCAATCGTCGAACGTGCGGTGATCTCGGGGAGATCCTCGAGCCGACGTACGAGGCTGACCGCAGTCAGGGATGTGCCGCCGACATCGAAGAAGTTGCTGTCGACGCCGAGGTGATCTGTTCCCAGAACCTCATCGAAGGCCCGGACGATCGCGGCCTCAAGCTTCGTCGACGGTGCCCGTGTAGACAGCGGCTCCTCGGGAGCGGGGAGTCTCTGTCGGTCGAGCTTTCCGTTGGCAGTCATCGGGAGCTCGCCCACGCAGGTCAGCGTTGAGGGCACCATGTAGTCGGGCAGCCGGTCGACAAGCCAGTCCCTGAGGCCGTTGATGTTGTTCGCAGAGGCCTGGACATACCCGCGCAGGCTGGCAGCGGTACCTGCGCCGTGGGGAACGACGACTGCTCGGTGCACATCCGGGTGTTCGGCCAGAACCGATTCGATCTCGCCGAGTTCGATGCGCAACCCACGGATCTTGACCTGGTCATCGATGCGGCCGAGATAGTCCAACGCGCCGTCGGAGCGCCATCGGGCGATATCGCCGGTGGCGTAGACGCGTTCGCGTCGACCCAGAGCGCGGCTGAGACCGGGGTGGGTGAAGAACTTCTCGGCAGTCAGCTCGGGCCGTCCGACATAGCCCTGCCCGAGCTGGACTCCGGCCAGATGAAGGTGACCGGCGGCTCCGGGCGGAAGGAGACGCCCCAGACTGTCCAGGACGTAGGTGCGCGTATTCCACACGGGACGGCCGATCGGGACCGGCCCGCTGTGGTCAGCACCGACGGTCCAGTGAGTGACGTCGACCGCGGCCTCTGTTGGCCCGTAGAGATTGTGCAGTTCGACCGGAAGAGCTGCCAGCAGCCGGTGAGCGGTCTCGGCGTCGAGAGCCTCACCGGAGCAGAAGACGCGACGCAGACTCGTGCAGTGCTCCACTTGGTGAGCCCCCGTGAATACCGACAAGGCCGAGGGGACGAAATGACAGGTCGTGACACCATTGGCAGCGATCGTGCGGGCGAGAGCCTCGGGATCTTTATGGATCTCCGGTTCTGCCACGGCGATGACGGCGCCCGAGATGAGCGGCCAGAAGAATTCCCACACCGAGACATCAAAGCTGAACGGCGTCTTCTGCAGGACGATGTCTGTGGCGTCAAGCCGGTATTCGTGCTGCATCCACACGAGGCGATTGACGATCGCGCGGTGGCTGACAGCTGTTCCCTTCGGGGCTCCGGTCGATCCGGAGGTGAAGATGACGTATGCCGTGTCATCCGCTGTCGGTGGCATCGGAGGAGTCGGGTTGGCGGGATCGGCGGCGAGGTCGCGGAGGCAGTCGAGCGTGTCCTCCCGCAGCTGCAGAGTCGGCCGAGTGTCGCCACCTCCTGGAGCCGGCTCTTTTCCGTCTCCGGTGATGACGAGCGCGGGATCCACGTCGCTGATCATGGAGTCGAGCCGGGTCACGGGCAGTGACGGCTCCAAAGGAACATAGGCGGCTCCGCTGAGGCTGGTGGCCAGCAGCGACATCACCATGGCTGGACCGCGGCGCAGATGGATGCCGACGGTGCTGCCCGGCCCGGCACCGTGCTCGCGCAGAATCGCCGCCAGCTGCTCAACGTGGTCGAAGAGCTCGGAGTAGGCCAATGACTCTCCCCGCCACAGCAGAGCAGGAGCGTCCGGAGTCCGATGCAGCTGATCGGTGAGGAGGCTGGCCAGAGTGTGCTCGCTCGTGGGAGCGCCGGTGGCGTTGAAGACGGTGAGAACCTGTTCGCGTTCGCTTGGCAGCATGACCTCGACCTCACCGAGGGTGCGGTGGCCTTCGCTGGGTGTGGACACGAGAAGGTCGGTGATCCGCTCGAGATGTCGCTGCGCCTCGGCGGCAGAGTACAGCGTGGGATTCGCGAGCATCCGCACCTCCAACCCACCCGAGGAATCCAGCGACAGCGCGATATCGATATCCTCGGTGGGACCGGTGCGGACATTGTGGACGATGCCGTTCGCTGAGCCGAAGGCGACCTGGACGTCGAAGGGCCTGATATTGACCGTCGGTCCGTGCAGCCGATGTGCGGTTCCGACCTTGGCCAGGTCTCGGCGGACCCATTCGGCTCGATAGGACTGGACTTTGCGCACGGCGCTGAGCTCATTGCGGATTGCGGACGCAAAGTCAGCGATCGACGTCTCCGGGCCGCACTCGACCGGGAGGCACAGCGGCAGCACATTGACCTGAGGAGCCGCGGATGCCGCGTTCCCGGTGGTGTCGTGTGAGCGGTTGAGCCAGGGGATGCCCAACACCGCTGGCCGATCGGTGAGCTGGGACTGAAGGTACGTGCCGATGAGGGTGAAGGCCATTTCGATCCAGTTCGATCCGGCGCAGCCTGCGTAGTCGGTGAGTGCGTTGACCTGTTCAGGTGTCAGCCTGAGTGCCGAGTCGTGGTGTTCGACGGCTGCCGCGGCTGTCGCATCGCACAGGCTGCCTACGGATTCGAGCCGGTCCGCGCGCTCAGCCCAGAACTCTCTGCCTTTCGCCTCGACCGCCGCAGTTGGTGTCGATTCAGTGCTGCGTGAGTTCTCTCCTTCGGCGAAGGGGCAGTCATCGACCGCCGCAGGATCGGAGTAGACGCGGCTCACCCAGCGGATGAACGTGTGCATGGAGTATCCGTCGATCGCGATGTGATGGAAGCGGGCGAACCACCATTGACGATCCTCAGCCAGTCGCAGCAGTGCATGCCCACTGACGTCGCGTGCCCCGAGCACGAGCGAGCCGACGCGCTGGGCCGGGCGCGTGAGTTCGGCGGCCATCCACTCACGGGCGGCGGCTTCCGGATCGGGAGTGGAGCGCAGATCGATGATGCTAGGCGGGTTCGGGAGCTCGCTTGGGCTTGTTCGTGGACCGGAAGGCGTGTCGAGGTAGTCAGAGACCAGCCCGGCAACGGTGAGGCAGCTGCTGACTGACTCGGCCCATCGGTCAGCGTCGAGATGGCCCTTGATTTCGACGTATTCGGCGCATTGATACGCAGCCTTCGACACATCGCCGAGGTGGCCGAACCACATCGCGAGCTGACCGTCCGTCAGTTCGCGCAGATCTGAGTGAAGTGGGGTCTGAATCGTCATAGCTCTCTTATTTCTCCTTGAGTCCGTCGATCAGGGCGTGACGCCAGCAGGCGAAGTCGTGTCCTCCGCTGAAGTGGGTGACTCGCGATCGGTATCCGCGCGAGATCAGAATGTCGTGGAGCTGATCGACGTGGTCGTTGGTGATGTCTTCTCGTGTGCCTACGCGCAGGTCGATGTGGGTCGATGTGGCGGTTTCGCGAGCGAACTGTTCGTTGATCCACGGTTGGTGCTCATGTGCGTAGTTCGCGGGTGTCACACTGCCGTCGGGCGTCCACCACAGAGAGGGGGAGTGGGACTGCACGTGTCCGAAGCAGTCCGGTCGGCGCAGTGCAGCGAGAAGTGCCGTGAGTCCGCCGAGACTCTGGCCCGACAGGACGGTGCCTTCGACTCCTTGCAGTGGGATTGTGCGTTCGATCGTGCGACGGGCGGCGGGGACGGTAAAGGTGGCAAGGTCGTCGACGAAGCCAGGGTTGGCTCCCAGCAGCTCGATTCGTTCGGCTGTGTGTTCATTTGAGATCCCCAGGACGGCGACGGGCCGGATTGTGCCCGCCGCTGACGCCTCTTCCAGGGCCCAGGGCAAGCCGAGGCGATCGAACCACACCTCAGCATCAGTCACAACGAGCAGGCGCGCAGGGCCTCGAACGGTGTCCGGATGAGGAATGTACGTCAGCTGTTCCACCGCACGATCGAGAGTCGGAAGTCTGGTGCGGGACCGCAGCAGACTTCCGCGCAGCTCGTCCTGGTGTGTTCGCCGCCAGATGTCCGTATTCGGCGCTTCGTCCATGGATGCTATGGAGAGCGCTCCCGTACCGGTCGCGTCGATATCGGCATCGTGGTTGAACGGGTCGAGCGTCGCTGGTTCTCCGGACTGTCGGTGGGCTCGGACCGCATCGGCGAAGGTGTTCGTCGTCGCGGTGAGCTCGCGGAATCCATAGGTGAAGACCGAGGAGGCCTCCACATCGAGGGTCGCCCACCACACATCTGTTCCTTCGAGGCGCTGCATCCTGCCCCGTTCGATGAGGCGCTTGTCAGTCAGGCGGTTGGCTTCCAGATAGATCTGGTCCGCGTTCTCGCAGCGGTAGAGGAATGTGGCTCTTCTCTCATCCGGGCGACCTGATCGAGATATCAACGGAGTTCCGCGATGGTCGATGGCCGCCCAGAATTCCTCGGCATCCGTCGGCGGCGGAAGGTCTGAATCGACGAGGATCTGAGGATGGAACCGGAGGCTCAACTGGAGCTCGCTTTCAACGTTCGGGGCAAGGCGTGCACGGTTACGCAAGGTGTCCTGTCAACCGGCCCTGTGCGGTCAGGCAGTTGAATGACGATGGGAACTCGGTTAGCGTAGCCTAAGCTTACCTAGCCGAGGCTAACCTAATTACCTTAGACCGAAGCAAGTTCGAAATCGAAATTACGTCTTGCGCCGCCGATCCCGACGAATGTAGGAGTTCATTTTGCGTGTTCTTTTCGTGGGCCCACCTCTCTATGGCCTGCTCTATCCCATTGTTTCGCTCGCTCAGTCTTTCCGTGTCTCAGGACATGACGTGGTCGTTGCCAGCGCCGGAGGTTTCGCAGACAAAATCGCGACTGCCGGCCTGGTCGCCTACAACGCCGCACCGGACCTCGACTCCGAAGCGGATTACAAACGCCGCGAACTCGATCGACTGAAGAACAACGCCGGCACCAAGCCGGGCGACTTCTCCTTCTTCAGCGAAGAGATGTCCGATGCTCTGGTCGACTTCACCGACGCCTGGCGCCCGGACCTCATCGTCTACCCGCCCCTCGGCGTCGTCGGGCCTCTGCTCGGTACGAAATTCGACATTCCGACCGTCATGCTGACCGTGGGCTTCATGCACGGACATAAGCAGATCGACATCGTCTCGCAGGCTCTTCGCCATGCCTACGATCGGCACGGTGTCGGTCAGCGCCAGAGCGACCTGGCCTGGATCGATGTCGCACCTCCGAGCATCAGCATCTTGGACCGTCCGGATGCCCTGCCGATGCGCTATGTGCCCTACAACGGAGGCACCGTGCTGGGCGAAGGGTGGCAGAAGGCCGAGGGGCGGCGCCGTGTCGTCGTCAGCCTCGGCACGCTCAAACCGATGGTCGAGGGCTCGGGCCTCATCGATTGGATCCTGCGCGACGGGTCAGCGGCAGATATCGACTTCGTCGTCCAGCTGGGCCACAACGCCCGCCAGGGCATCCCCGAGACGCTGCCGAGCAATGTGAGCATTGTGGACTGGATCCCGATGGGCCCGATGATGGGTGAAGCCGACTGTTTCATCCACCACGGCGGTGCGGGCAACACTCTCACTGCGTGCGATGCCGGGATCCCGCAGATCATCTTCGGCGAAGGGGCTGACCGCCCCACTAACGCCAATCTGATCCGGAGTCGCGGATGCGGCGTCATACCCCGCGACGGCAATCTGACGGGTTCGACGGTGCTCGAGGTTCTCGGGAACCCAGCGATCGCGGCGAACGCCAGAGAGGTGCAGGACGAGATGCACAGTCTTCCGACGCCACCGCAGATCGTGGCTGAGATTGCCGCGCGTATCGGCGAATCGGCACAGACGGAGCTCACCCTGGTGGGACGGCGATGACGCGATCTGCCCTGGAGAAGGACGGCTCCAAGCACGATGATCGATCAACCGTCTCGGCGACCGATGCATCGGACTCGGACCAGACCGAGGGAGGGAGCACCGACCGGACCGAAGGAAGGGGCACGGCCTCGTCGGGCGACGACCGGGCCCAGGACACCCCAACCGCAGTCCGGCCCGGCCAGGGCGCCCGCTGGTGGGTGGCTCGGCTGCTGGGTGCCTGTTGGGCACATCGGCGCCTGTCCATCGGAATCCTCGCCTGGTCGGTCGTCACGATCGCCTTGGTGACCGCGGGCCCCCTCCTGACCCGCCGCGGCGTCAACGACGCAGTGGACGGGCACACAGCAGGTCTGGCCTGGCTGGTGATCGGCCTCGTGCTGATCGCCGCGATCGACTTCGTCGGCAACTACTACCGCCGGAACCTCGCCGGACGGCTCTCCCTCTGGGTGCAGCATGAGTTGCGGGCCGGAGCATTCGGCTCGATCCAACGCCTCGACGGCCACGCCCAGGATTCCATGCGGGTCGGTCAGGTGGTGTCGAGGACGAACAGCGACCTCGAACAGGTCCGCTCGATGCTCCAGATGATTCCCGTTCCGGTCTCCGTCGTCACCTATTTCGTCAGCGGCACCGTAGTCATGGTCTACCTCTCGCCCGCGCTGACCGTGGTCAGCCTGACTGCCATGGCGCTTCTGGGACTCACCGCGTGGCGTGCCCGCAAGCGCGTGTTCGCGACATCTGCGCAGGGAGCCCAGGAAGTCGGCGAACTGACTGAGCGAATCGGGCAGACGATCGACGGGGTCCGCGTCGTCAAGGGATTCAGCCAGCAGAATCGCGAGCTCGGCTGGCTGGAGCGTGCCGCACGCGGAGTCTTCGGACGTCGTATGCAGACGGCACGAGCTCAAGCCGCACCCGGAGCAACCATGCTCGCGCTGCCGGTTCTGGGTCAGTTCGCCGTGCTCGGTTACGGAGGGTGGCTCGTCCATGATGGTGGACTGGACATCGGCACGTTCGTCGCCTTCGTGACCTTCCTGACCATGCTCACCGGCCCCACCCGAGTCTTCGCCTCCTTCCTCGTGATCGCCCAACGCACACGAGCCAGCGCCGAACGAATCTTCGAGGTGATCGACTCACGACCGGAGATCCACGATGGTGCGAATTCGATGCCGGACAAGCTCACACACCTGAGGCTCGAGAACGTGTCCTTCGGCTACACAGCCGACAGGCCTGTGCTGAACGGGCTCGACCTTCACATCAGCGCCGGGGAGACCGTGGCCATCATCGGTCCCTCCGGATCCGGCAAATCGACGATCTCGCTGCTGCTGCCGCGCTTCTACGACCCCACTGCGGGAACGATCAGAGTCGGAACGGACAACGGAGAACTCGACCTCAACGACGTTCGCATCGAAGATCTGCGCCGACACGTCGGCACTGTGTTCGAAGATCCCTTCCTGTTCGCCAGTTCGGTCGAAGACAACATCGCCTACGGCCACCACGACGCAACGGCGGCCGAGATCCGTGCTGCCGCAGTCGCTGCCGGGGCCGATGAGTTCATCCGGGCACTGCCCGCAGGCTATGACACGATCCTCGCGGAACGAGCGACCGACCTCTCCGGAGGCCAACGGCAGCGACTGGCATTGGCCCGAGCCCTGCTGCGTCGGCCGCAGATCCTCGTCATCGACGACTCCACGAGCGCCGTCGACGCGACCACTGAATCCGGGATCCTGCAGGCCCTGGACAACCAGCGATCGGCAGAGCACATCACTGTGCTCATCGCCCGGCACAGAGCAACGCTGTCGATCGCCGATCGTATCGTCGTCATGGACGAGGGGCGAGTGGTCGACGCGGGCACATCGGCAGAATTGGAACGTCGTTGCCAGCTCTACCGTGAACTGACCGACGGCGACGAAGTCGAGCAACAGACCCACCGAGGTGCGGCCGACCTGTGGCCATCCAATGAGACGCAGTCACAGGAGCAACCACAGCCACAGCCACAGCCACAGGCGCAAGCGCAAGCGCAAGCCGCAGACCGTGGCCGAGGACGCGACGTCATCTCCACGGCCGTGCAGCGCACGGCACTGAACAGTTCGATCCGCTCCGTGCGCTCAGTTCTTCGACCCGTCGTCGGCCTCCTCATCGTGGCCTTCGTCCTCATCGCCTTCGATTCGCTGGCCAATGTGGCGACCCCGATCCTGCTGCAACGGGGGATCGACTCCGGAGTGCTCAAGGGCGACTTCGGCTACGTCGGACTCATCTGCGCACTGGCCGCCGGAATCGTTGTCATCAACTGGCTGGTATTCATCGCCCAGAATGTGACCACGGCTCGAGCATCCGAGGCCGTGCAGTACATGACGCGGGTCCGCTGCTTCGGACATATGCATTCCTTGGATCTGCGCCACTTCGAAGGCAGCGAAGCCGGGTCCCTGATGACCCGTATGACGGTGGACATCGATTCGCTCGCCCGCTTCATGCAGACCGGCCTGGTCAACGGGATCATGAGCCTAGTGACCATGGTGGGCATCGCCGTTGCCATGTTCGTGTTCCACCCCCTGCTGGCGGCCGTGGCCCTCGCGTCGCTGCCGCTGATCCTCATCGCAACTGTGGTCTTCAGGCATCTGAGTTCCCGCGCCTATCTGCAGGCGAGGACCGAGATCAGGGACGTCAACCGCAACCTGCAGGAGAACATCGACGGGCTGCGAACCGTGCAGGCGCATGGCAAACAGAAGGCTGCCATCAGCTCCTTCAACCGGCTCTCGGACAAACACCGATCGACACGGACCAAAGCACAGCAGTACATCGCTGTGTACTTCCCGTTCGTCAGTTTCCTGGCGGAGACCAGTTACGCGCTCGTGCTCGGGGTCGGTGCGACATTGGTCGCCAGAGGCGAACTCTCGCCCGGAGTGCTGATCGCGTTCCTGCTCTTCCTCAGCCAGTTCTACAATCCCATCCAGCAGCTGTCCAACATCGCCGACAGCTTCATGCAGGCGGCCAACGGCGTCAGACACATCCGTGAGCTCCTTGCTCTGCCGGCCGCCGAAATCCCGGAATCGGATGCACACGATGCTCCTCCGATGCCGCACCGACTTCGAAACGAGCTCGATGTCGATGGTCTCGGCTTCAGCTACAACGATGACGCAGAAGGTGCGCTCAGCGATATCAGTCTGTCGCTTGCGCCCGGTCAGTCCTTGGCCGTGGTCGGTCGGACCGGTGCCGGGAAGACGACTCTGGCGAAGCTGCTCTGCCGCTACTACCCGCAGGAAGCCGGTCGAATCAGCCTCGACGGCACACCGGCGGAGAAGTTCGCCCTGCACGACTACCGCCTCGGAATAGGCGAGGTTGCGCAGGAGGGATACCTCTTCGAAGGCGATATCGCGGAGAACATGCGCTACGGGAGACCAGAAGCGGAGGACCACGAGGTCGCCGCCGCGGCACAGCGAGTCGGAGCACATGACGTCGTCGCAGGCTTGGAAGGCGGTTATCGGCACCGTGTCGAGGCTGGGGGACGGAACTTGTCTGCCGGTCAGCGGCAGCTCATCGCTCTGGCCCGCACCGAACTGACAGATCCAGGGATATTCGTCCTCGACGAGGCGACGTCGAGCATGGACGCCCAGGCCGAATCTGCGGTTCTCGACCATGTGCTCACCGCCGACCCGGGCAGATGTTCGATCATCATCGCCCATCACCTGACCACGGCGGAACGATGCGACAGAGTCGCAGTGCTCGACAACGGCCGGATCGTCGAAATCGGCCGGCACCAGGACCTGATCGCTCAGAACGGGCCGTACGCCCGGCTCTGGAACGACAGCCAGGGCCCAGGTGAACGATCGGCCGGAGACATGCGGCACCCCATTGACGGACTCGAAGGAGCAGTGAAATGACCCGACCATATTCCGCAGTTGTGACCGGATCCCGAAGCGGGATCGGCCAAGCGATCGTCCGCTCCCTGGCCGAGGACCCGGACGACCCGCCACAGGTGATCGTCGCCCTCGACTCGGGATATTCGGAGAGAGTCCGTGAAACTCGTCTAGGGACGACAGTTGTCCTCGAGACGGCCGCCGATGTCACGGATGAAGAGCGGATCGCGGAGATTTTCGACGAGCTCGCAGCCCAGCATCCTCCTGTGGCGAAAGTCGCCCATGCCGCTGGAGTTCTCCACCAAGGTGGACTCGCCGACACGAGCCTGGGCGAATACTCCCGCGTCATGGGCGTCAACGCCGAGGGCACCTTCATCATCCTGCGCCAGGCGGCGCGCACTCTTCGCCTGCAGCACGAACAGCGCGAGCAGGCGGGTGCCATCGCAATCGTTTCGTCGAACGCCGCGGCGGTCCCGCGAGTCGGCATGGCGGCATATGCGGCTAGCAAAGCCGCCGTATCGGCGCTGAGTGCCAACGCTGCGTTGGAGTTGGCGCCCTTGGGAATTCGCTGCAATACCGTCGCGCCCGGGTCGACCGACTCACCCATGCAGCACGCCATGTGGCATGACGATGACGAGCGTGACCGAGCCCGGGTCATTGCAGGGGACCCGGGGACGTTCCGACTCGGGATTCCGTTGGGCAGGATCGCTGATCCCCAGGATATCGCCGAGGTGGTCCATTTCGCCCTGTCGGACAGGGCCCGCCATATGACCATGCAGGAAATCGTCGTCGACGGCGGAGCCAGTCTGCGGTCATGACACATCATCTGTTCTCACCATTCGAAGGATTTCCACAATGAGCATCACACCCGCCGAGCGGACCGTCCATGAAACAAGTCGCGTGGAGTGGGATCCTGATCCCTCTCCCTATCGAAGCCGTCGCTGGGTCGGCCCGACGGATCACACAGCTCGCTTCATCTCCTCACGTCTCACCGCAGAAGTCAGGGGAGATCTTCACCAGGTGGCTTCGACCGACTTCGAGGACGCCGTCGAGTCGGCGTTCGCAAACAACCCGACTGCCGACATCATCATCGGCTGTTTGCCTTTCGACCCCGCCGATTCCGCTGTGTTCGTCTGCGGTGCCAATGAGACCGAGCCGGGCGCGGGATCCGAGGCTGTGCAGCAGGCAGCCGCACCGCAGATCCGATCTGTCATCGACGTGCCCGGCGTTGCCGAATACGAACGACGAGTCGACGAGGCTCTGCGCCTCATCGATGAGGGCGCGATGGAGAAGGTGGTTCTGGCCAGATCCAAGCTGGCTGCTGCGGCGGCTCCGATCGATCCTCAGCAGCTGCTGGAACGGCTGCGGGCAAACTCGCCCCATGGGTTCGGGTTTCATGTTCCGCTCGTCGATGGCGGTTCTTTCGTCGGTCTCAGTCCTGAGCTTCTGGTTGAGCGTGACCAGCTTGCCGTCAGCTCGCACCCGCTGGCCGGTTCGCGGAGCCGGACCGGTGGGTCGGACGAGGATGCAGCTCGAATCGCAGATCTGCGAGCCTCGGGCAAGGACGCACGAGAACATCAACTGGTCGTCGAGGCGGTCGAGAGCGCATTGGACCCATATTGCCCGGACACCCGAGTGGATGATCAGGACATCACTGCCACCGATTCGATGTTCCATCTGGGCACGTGGGTCCGCGGAAACTTGGCCACCGATGAGTTGGTTCGCCTGCCATCGGTCTCTGCCCTGGCCCGTGCACTTCACCCCACACCCGCAGTGTGCGGCGCTCCTACGGAGGAGGCTCGGGAGATGCTGCGCCGAGTCGAGGGAGGCCGTGGCTATTTCACGGGCGCTGTCGGCTGGCAGGACCGAGACGGCAATGGCGAATGGGCCGTCGCGATCCGTGGGGCGATGATCGAGGGTTCAACAGCACTCGTCTCGGCGGGGGCAGGAATCGTCGCAGGATCCGATCCGCGTGCAGAGGCCGAAGAGACGGGAGCCAAGCTGAGAACCGTCCTCTCAGCGCTGGGGCTCGGAGAGCAGGTGACCCGATGAGCACACCGACACAGGCCATACAGAGCGCCGGACTCCTCGCGGCTGAAGGTTGCGCGTGGCCAAACGATGTCGCCGAATCGTATCGACGCCACGGATACTGGACCGGCGAGCGGCTCGACCGCATCGCCGACGCTGCCGCTGAGAATACTCCCGACAAGGTAGCCGTCATCGACGACCACGGCCAGATCACCTACGCCGAACTTCTCCTGCGCGTGGACCGTCTGGCAGCGTCATTTTCCAGGCGAGGACTTGGCAACCGGGACCGTGTCCTCCTCCAGCAGTCGAATCGCATCGAGCTGATCACCTCAGCCTTGGCGCTGATGCGCGTCGGCGCGGTGCCCGTCTACTGTCTGGGAAGCAACCGCAGACGTGAACTCGTGGCGATCTCACGACGGGCACAAGCCGTCGCCCTGATTGTTGACTACGACGGCGACGGAGAGCAGCTGGCCGCAGAGGTGGCGGCAGAAGTCGATTCTCTCAACTGCATCATCACGGGCACGGAGCTTCGCAGCGATTCTGTGAAACCGGAGACTGATCCTGCAGACACGACTTCCACCCCTGATCCGGAGCAGCAGATTGCCGGACCTGATGATGTGGCATTTCTGCAGCTCTCCGGTGGGACGACAGGTTTGCCGAAGCTCATCCCGCGGACCCACGACGACTATCTCTATTCGATTCGTCAGAGCAATGAGGTCTGTGGGCTGGTCAAGGACGACGTCTTCTTGGCGGTTCTGCCCGCGGTCCACAACTTTCCGATGAGTTCTCCGGGATTCCTCGGAGCACTGATGGCGGGCAACACCGTCGTCCTGACCGAGAACCAACATCCCGCGCAGGTCTTCGACCTCATCTCCACCTGTGGAGTGACCGTAGTGCCGCTGGTTCCGCCGATGGCGCATGTGTGGGCCAATTTCGCAGATATGGACCCAGCAGCGGCCTCGCAGCTCGCATCATTGCGGCTGCTGCAGATCGGCGGGGCGAAGCTTGTGCCCGAACTGGCCAGACGCCTCGTGAGCCTGGTTCCGGGGACTGTCCAGCAGGTCTTCGGCATGGCAGAGGGACTCGTCTGCTATACCGATCCTGATGATGACGTCGAGACCATCATCAACACTCAGGGGCGCCCCATGAGCGCGGCTGACGAGATCAGAATCGTTGACCAGCAGGACCGACCGGTGCCGGCGGGAAGCAGCGGCCATCTGCTGACTCGTGGTCCGTACACTATCCGCGGCTACTTCAATGCGCCCGAGGCGAACCGTCATTCCTTCACGGCGGACGGGTACTACCGGACCGGCGACATCGCCAGGCTTCGTGCCGACGGAGCACTCGTGGTCGAGGGACGATCGAAAGACCAGATCAACCGCGGTGGGGAGAAGATCTCCGCTGAAGAAGTCGAAGACATCCTGCTCGCCCACCCGGCAGTCGACGACGTCGTGGTCGTGGCCGAGCCCGATGAGTTCCTGGGGGAGCGAAGTGTCGCCGTCATGGTGGCACATCGCGATGTGATGAACGACCAATCTGCACTCAAACGAGCCTCGCTCGCAGAGTTCATGCGCAGCCGGGGCGTCGACGACATGAAGATACCCGATCGGGTGGATCTCACCTACGGCTTCCCGGTCACCGGGGTTGGGAAGATCAGCCGGGCCGAATTGCGAACACTGATACGAGAACAAAGGAGCACTGAGAAATGAGCACCACACTGCCGGAAGAAGCGAATCTCGAGATTCCCGGAGAAATTTCCTACGCCCTACCCCAGTGGAACGGCGATAACCGAGTCGACGATTGGACCGTTCCGCCTGATCGCACCGTCCTTCTGGTGCATGACATGCAGGAGCACTTCGTCGGCAAGTACGAAGCGGAGGCTGAGCCGATCAGCACCGTGCAGAAGAACATTGCCACTCTCATCGCCAGCGCACGCAGCCTCGGCGTGCCGGTGGTCTACAGCGCACAGCCGGGTGACCAGGATCCTCAGGAGCGAGCACTGCTCACAGACTTCTGGGGCTATGGTCCTCGAACCGAGAACACCGACATCGTCGATGCTCTCGCCCCAACCGACGCCTCGGAGGTCATGCGGAAATGGCGTTACAGCGCCTTCCAGCGCACAGACCTGCTTGAGCGGTTGAGGTCAACGGGGCGGGACAGGCTGGTCATCACGGGCATCTATGCCAATATCGGGTGTATGGCCACTGCTCTCGAGGCCTTCATGTCCGATATACAGGCGTTCATCGTCTCGGATGCTGTTGCCGATTTTACGGCGGATGACCACGAGAGGGCTCTGGAATGGGTGTCCGCACGCTGCGGCGTCGTCTCCACCACGGAGGATCTGAGCAGTCAGTGGGCGGGGCCGATGGTCGTCCACGAGGCTGCAGCCCTGCTTGAGGTGCCCCCGGAGGAGATCGGTCTCGACAGCGACCTGAACGACCTCGGATTGGACTCGATGCGGTTCATCCAACTGTCGATGAACCTCAAGCGCCGTGGGGTGAATCTTCCGTTCGAGAAGATGGTCAACGGCAACACGATCTCCTCGTGGCTCGCCGATGGGACGACCGTGGGAGGACCGCGGTGATGAACCGTCGAAGCGAAGTTCGGCGCCTGCAGTGAGAGCGGAGCGCCCGTCCCGGAATCGGTGACGGGCGCTCCACAAGACGCCGTTACGCTCCAGCACCGATAGTCCCACACAGTCGAAAGGCATGGCATGTTCATGGAATCCGGCCCTCTGCGTCAGCTGCTTCCACACGCAATCCATGTCGCCGAGGCTGTCAAAGACGTGGAGCCGAAGGAGAACATGAATCCATTCGCGGCCATCGAATCCGCAGGATTGCAACAGGCCGCTGAACAGCGGCGGCTAGAATTCCTGACGACCAGATGCTGCGCACACGCGGCTCTTGAAGCGACGGGAGTGCCCCCGGAACCGCTGTTGCGCGGTTCTCACGGACAGCCGCTCTGGTCCAGCGGGGTCATCGGCAGTCTGACCCATTTCGCGACAAATGAGGACCACGCCTCGGTCTATCGAGGTGCAGCAGTGACCACTCTCGACGAATTTGCTCTACTAGGGATCGATGCAGAACCACGTTCACCTCTGCCGAAGGGCACTTCCGAGGCGATCGTCACAGACGCGGAGCAACGAGCGGCAGCAGGACTGTTTCACCCAGCGCCAGGCCTTCCTGTGAGCCGATTGGTTTTCAGCATCAAGGAGAGCTTTTACAAGGCCCGTTTCCCAGTGGCTGCTTCATGGCTTGACTTTCTCGATGTTCAGGTCGACTTCGACCGGCCGGAGTTCTGCGACCCAGCATCGGACTCCGCACAGAGCGAACCCATTTCTGCAGAGTTGGATGTCTCGGGTACCTGCTCTATAAGAATGATCAACCGGACACGGCGTCATCGATCCCTTCCTGACACTCTAGAAGGACGTTACCTTGTCAGTGGGCACAGAATCCTCACTGCAGTGATATTGGAAGCTCGAGAGCTGACCAGGGGACCGGACTGATTTAGCGGCTGAGACCAGTGAATATTCGGTGCAGGGTGATGGGACATGACCTCAGACCGTCGATCAGGTGTGTGAATAGAGGGGGCTGCCTGTCAGCTTGCCAGCCGTCTGGCGGCCGCATCATCCGACCAGAGCAGCCGAATGGACTGTATTCTCAAACTCACGAACTCTCGCTCAACTCCTCGAGTTCATTGATTCATATCCGGTTGAAAGAGCGATCAAAAGGGTTCGATTCCCGTCACCCTTCGGTTGACCGGTCGGGCGTCATGGTTCGGCCGGCTTTCTGCTTCTCGGGTGCCTTCCACTGTGTGGCGATGCGGATTCGGGTGGAGGTAGAATTCGTGCGTGCCCAGCGCCGCCTACCCGATCTTCCGTTCTCGTTCTGCACGACCGTGGCGGAACCCTTCATCGCCGAAGGTGCACCGCAGCAGAAAGCCAGCTCCCACATGACCTCCGTACCTCAGCGCCGTCGATCTTTCCGGTCCCGGCCCAGCCGCCGACAGGTCCTCACCGGTGCCCTGAGCGGAGCTGGCCTGCTCGGCGCAGGATTCGTGACATCGTCCGGAACCGACATCCTCGCCGAGGTGGGGCGGAACGATCACCTCCGCTCCGTCACCGTCGCCTTCATATCGGAGACCTCCCGGATGGGCATCGGGGCCGACGCGGGCCTGCGTTTGAAGCCAGGTTCCCGGGTCATGCCGGGAACCGACGCTCCTGGGCCGGAGATACGGCAGCAGGAATTCCTTGATCGATGTGCACCTTGGATCGCTCACCTGCCCGAACAGCGTCGCGATCTGGCCACCTCGGCGCTCCTCGATCTCTGGGTCCTCACCGACTCGCTGCCGGCGACCGTGGCCAGTTGGTCTCAGCCATGGCGCTATATCTGGCCGCGAGATGCGGCTTTCGCCGCCGTCGCCTTGGCCCGGGTGGGGCTGGTCCACGTGGCCTGGCAGCATCTTCTTCATCTGCAGTCGCTGCAATCACCGGATGGGTCGTTCGCTGCGCGGTTCACTCCCGATCAGGGTTCGGCCCCGGACGAGCGTCTGTCCCAGTTCGACGCGCTCGGCCTTCTGCTCTGGGCGGTGAGCGAGGTTCATGATTCGGGGGCCCGCGCCCAGAGCGTTATCGAAGGGTCCGTGGCGCTGGAGCAGATGGCACCGATGCTGCGACGCTCATCGACTCGCCTGCTCCACCTCACCGAACGGGGCCGGACACTGCCCCCGGTGTCGCCCGACTACTGGGAAGTCAGTGAATCCCAAGTCACCCTCGGCACTGCGGGCCCCACACTGTTGGGCCTGCAGGCGCTCGTCAGGCTGGCTGAGCACAGCAGCGGCCTGTGGGATCACATCGATGGGGGAGCCGACGCGCTCGGAGACAGCTGCAATGCGTTCGAAGCGACATTCTCTCGAACATTCATCGCCAATGGACTGCAGCGCTACCCGACCTCGGGAGGACTCGATTCGGCGGTGGCCTATCTGCCCGCAGCCGGGGCGGGTCTGGACCTTGGAGAATCGACCCTTGATCACGTCTGGGACAGACTGCGCCAACCGGCCGGCGGGATCAAGCCGGGGCATGGGTGGATCTTCGATCACACGAGCTGGACCCCGTCGACATCACTCATGGGAGTCGGATTCGCCCGTATCGGTGCGACAGCACAGGCCGATGGGGTGCTCGACTGGTTGGGCAGCCATCGCACGCAAGCCGGCTCCCTTCCCGAGAAGGTCAGTGCAGAAGGCGCGGCAGTGTCCGTGGCACCTCTGTCGTGGACGGCATCCAATGTGATCCTCACTCTCGACGAGCTCCATCGCGCCCGACCCTGACCCGAGCTGCCGGTGCCTCCGTGGCGGCATGTGTTCACGGTGCACGGCTCCGGTGTCCATCAGAACCGGCATCGATTGCGCTCCTCGCGAACTCAGGCCCTGCGGTGGCCCGCCTGTTTCGTGTTTTGTCCCGTGTTTCGCGTAATATGGGTGACTGCGTCTTGCGGACGTGCGCGATCTCATCGTGGACTTTCGCTCCCTCCAGGTCACCAGATGACCGAATATGCATGACTGTCGAAATTGAAAGGTCGCACTGTGAAGAGCTCCGTCGAGCAACTCGACCCCACGCGGGTCAAGATCAGCGTGGATGTCCCATACGCCGAACTCAAGCCGAGCATCGACGAGGCATACAAGACCATCGGTGGCCAGGTGACCATCCCCGGCTTCCGCCAGGGCAAGGTCCCTGCTCGAATCATCGATCAGCGCGTTGGTCGACCTGCAGTGATCCAGGAGGCCGTCAACAACGGTCTTGACGGGTTCTACCGCGAAGCCGTCGAAGAGAACGATCTCAAGCCGCTGGGCCAGCCCGAGGTTGAGATCTCAGAGGTCCCCGGCCTCGACGGCACCGAAGACGGCGACCTGACCTTCACGGTCGAGGTTGACGTTCGCCCGGCGATCGAACTGCCTGCCTACGACACCATCAGCGTCGAGGTCGACCCGATCGAGGTCACCGATGACGACGTCGATGCCGAACTCGAGCAGCTGCGTACCCGTTTCGGGACCCTGAGCTCCGTTGACCGTCCAGCAGCCAAGGACGACTTCGTGACCCTCGACCTCGTCGCCACCATCGACGGCGAAGAGATCGACACCGCCTCCGACATCTCCTACCAGGTCGGTGCCGGAACCATGCTCGATGGCATGGACGAAGCACTCGACGGACTGTCGGCAGACGAGACCACGACCTTCGAGACCACCTTTGCTGGTGGAGAGCACGCCGGCGAGACCGGTACAGTCTCCATCACGCTCAGCGCGGTCAAGGTTCGCGAACTGCCGGAAGCCGATGATGACTTCGCTCAGCTGGCCAGCGAGTTCGACACGATCGACGAGCTGCGCACGGACCTGCGTGAGCAGGCTGCCAAGCAGAAGGAGACCGACCAGGGTGCTCAGGCACGCGACAAGGTCCTCGAATCACTGATCGAGACCCTCAACGTGCCCGTTCCTGAGAAGGTCGTCACCGACGAGGTTGAGCGTCACCTCGAGTCCGAGAGCCGCGTGGATGACGATGAGCACCGCAAGGAGGTCACAGAGGAGACCGAGCGCAATCTCCGCACCCAGTTCATCCTCGACTCGATCGCCGAAGCCGAAGAGGTCGAGGTGACACAGCCCGAGCTCATCGAATACCTCATCTCCGCTTCACAGCAGTACGGCATGAACCCGAACGAGTTCGCGGAAATGCTCGACAGCTCCGGACAGGTCAACGCACTGGTCGGAGAGGTCACTCGCCGCAAGGCCCTGGCCGCTGCTCTTGCCGGTGCTGTCGTCAAGGACACTGCAGGCAACGTCGTCGATATGGAGGAGTTCACCTCTCCAGCTGAGGAAGAGGCACCTGAGGGCGCCGATGACTCAGACGATGCCGTCGCAGCCGAAGGCGACGACGAGAACTGACTTCGAACCGCTTCGGCGGTGACAGAGCCGACAACGGTGGGCACGGGAATTATTCCGTGTCCACCGTTTCGCATAGGTGTGCCCGGCGGCTGCAGCCAGGTGCGGGGCTCATCCGGCACGAATGTTCCCAGCAGGCGCGGGGGAATCCGGTGCCCGATCACGCTGATGGCGAACACAGGCGTTCCGACGGACTAAATCCGGCCGGTGAGCAGTTAGAGTCCATATCAAGCCAACCAAAGACCAACAGGAGTGAAACGTGAGCGCACACGAAATGACAGCGCCCGTCGGCCTCGACGCCGGTGGGGCAATGGGTCTCGATGACCATATTTTCAACCGTCTGCTCAAAGAGCGCATCATCTGGCTCGGTTCGGAGGTGCGTGACTCCAACGCCAACGCGATCTGCGCACAGATGATGCTGTTGGCGGCAGAGGATCCGGATGCAGATATCTCGCTGTACATCAATTCCCCAGGTGGCTCGGTCACCGCGGGAATGGCGATCTACGACACCATGCAGTACATCACGCCCGACGTCTCCACCGTCGCGATGGGAATGGCAGCATCCATGGGGCAGTTCCTGCTGTCCTCGGGTGCCCCCGGTAAGCGGTACGCCACCCCACACGCTCGGATTCTCATGCACCAGCCGCTGGGCGGCATCGGCGGCACCGCCACCGACATCAAGATCCAGGCCGAGCTCATCCTCCATATGAAGAAGCAGATGGCAGAGCTCACCGCCGAACAGACCGGCAAAACCCTGGAACAGATCCTCAAGGACAACGACCGCGACCACTGGTTCACCGCCGAAGAAGCCCTTGAGTACGGCTTCATCGACAAGATGGTGACCCGTTCGTCCGACGTCACCGACAAGTGAGTGGGAGTCAAGGAAGAATGAATTCAATGAACTTTATGCCTGGGTCCACTGCTGGCAACATGCCGCAGTCCCGCTATGTCATGCCCCAGTTCGAAGAGCGGACTCCCTACGGCTTCAAACGCCAGGATCCCTACACGAAGCTCTTCGACGATCGCGTGATCTTCCTGGGTGTCCAGGTGGACGACACGAGTGCCGATGACGTGATGGCCCAGCTGCTGGTCCTCGAATCGCAGGATCCTGACCGCGACATCACGCTCTACATCAACTCGCCGGGCGGCTCGTTCACCGCGATGACGGCCATCTACGACACGATGCAGTACATCAAGCCGGAGATCCAGACGGTCTGCCTCGGTCAGGCTGCTTCGGCCGCTGCGGTTCTGCTGGCGGCGGGCACGCCGGGCAAGCGTTTGGCTCTGCCCAATGCCCGTGTCCTCATCCACCAGCCCGCTATGGAGGGCCAGGGGCAGGGACAGGCTTCGGACATCGAGATCCAGGCCGCAGAGGTCTTCCGGATGCGCCAGTGGCTGGAGACGACTCTGTCGAGCCATTCCAACAAGTCGCCGGAACAGGTCTCCAACGACATCGAACGTGACCTCTTCCTCACCGCCGAGCAGGCGAAGGACTACGGACTCGTCGATCAGGTGCTGACCTCCCGCAAGACGGTCTGAGGCAGAAGAACAACTTCGGGCCCCGACAGGCATGCTCTGTCCGGGCCCGAAGTGGTCTGTGCTGCGAAGTTGCCACCGAATGTGGCGCCGAGTAGTTTGGGCCTTCTCGAGAGCTTGGGTGTGCTCGCTTCTCCGACACACCGAACGACGGTTCTGACCGCTCATGTCAGTCCCGTATGGGAAGCTATTGAGGTACAGGAAACACGAGCGGTAGAGTTGGGGTCAGGTGCCCCGGCGGAAGGTTGTGACAGTGGCTCGCAGTGCGGACGGAGCAGACCTGCTCAAATGTAACTTCTGTGGGAAATCACAGAAGCAGGTTCGGAAACTCATCGCCGGACCTGGGGTCTACATCTGCGATGAATGCATCGGACTGTGCAACGAGATCATCGAAGAGGAGCTCAGCGAAGGCACGGCCGAGCACGCCGAGATCGAACTGCCCAAGCCCCGCGAGATCTTCGACTTCCTCCAGGAATACGTCGTCGGTCAGGAACCCGCGAAGAAGGCCCTCTCCGTCGCTGTGTACAACCACTACAAGCGCATCCGCTCGCTTCAAGGCGACGAGGACACGAAGACTCTGGGTTCGGAGGATTCCGAGGTCGAGATCGCGAAGTCCAATATCCTCCTCGTGGGACCCACCGGATCCGGAAAAACCTATCTGGCGCAGTCACTGGCCAAGCGACTCGATGTTCCCTTCGCCGTCGCCGACGCCACAGCGCTGACCGAAGCAGGCTACGTCGGCGAAGACGTCGAGAACATTCTGCTCAAACTCATCCAAGCCGCGGACTTCGACATCCAGAAGGCCGAACACGGCATCATCTACATCGACGAGATCGACAAGATCGCACGGAAGTCGGAGAACCCCTCGATCACCAGAGACGTCTCCGGCGAAGGCGTGCAGCAGGCGCTGCTGAAGATCATCGAGGGAACCCAGGCCTCCGTCCCGCCGCAGGGTGGCCGCAAGCATCCACACCAGGACTTCCTGCAGATCGACACCACGAATGTGCTCTTCATCGTCGCCGGTGCCTTTGCCGGTATGGAAGAGATCGTCGCCGGCCGCAAGGGCAAACATGGCATCGGATTCGGAGCACTCCTGCAGTCGAAGAACGACGAAGAGGACCTCTACGCCGACATCCTCCCTGAAGATCTGCTGAAGTTCGGACTCATCCCCGAGTTCATCGGACGTGTTCCGGTTCTGGCCACAGTCTCCACGCTCGATCGTGCGGCACTGATCTCGATTCTCACCGAACCGAAGAACGCCTTGGTCAAGCAGTACCAGCGCATGTTCGAGTTCGACAACGTCGAACTCAAATTCGAGACCGATGCGCTCGAGGCGATCTCAGACCTTGCATTGCTGCGGGGGACCGGGGCACGGGGACTGCGGTCCATCCTGGAAGAGGTCCTGCAGTCGGTCATGTTCGATGTTCCCTCTCGGGAGGACATCGCCGAGGTGGTCGTGACCAAGGATGTCGTGGAGAAGAATGTGGCCCCCACTCTGGTGCCGCGCGAACAGTCACGGACGTCGAAGAAGTCGGCCTGACATGCCTGAGTAGATGAGGCTGTTCGCGGACACCAGACCCCTAAGATATGCCGACTTTCGCCGGCTCTGGTCGGCCAACATCGTCACCGTCATCGGTGCCCAGATGACTGTCGTCGCCATTCCGGCACAGATCTATCACATCACCGGGTCCTCCGGCTACGTGGGCCTCAGCGGCATCTTCGGACTGATTCCGCTCGTCGTGTTCGGTCTGTGGGGCGGCTCCCTGGCCGATGTCATCGACCGGCGCAAGCTGCTCATCATCTCCACGGTCGGCCTCATCGGCGCCAGTGCTCTGCTGGCTGTCATCGCAGTCATGGAGCTGGGCAACGTGTGGCTGCTGCTGTCGGTGTTCTCCTTGCAGCAGGCCTTCTTCGGCCTCAACCAGCCGGCCAAAGGCGCCCTTCTTCCGACCATCATTCCACTCGAGCTGCTCCCTGCCGCCAATTCCCTCAACATGACGGTCATGACATTGGGTGCGGTGGCGGGCCCGGTCATCGGCGGTGCGCTGATCCCGGTCTTCGGCTACCAGATGCTCTACATCCTCGATGCACTGTTCCTGGCCACCACCCTCTACGCTGTGCTGAGGCTGCCTGCACTGGTGCCTCGCAAACAGCCCGATACACGGTCCGGCTTCAAAGGTGTCATCGACGGCTTCCGTTACCTGGGAACGAATACCGTTGTGATGGTTTCCCTGCTCGTCGACGTCATCGCTATGGTCTTCGGGATGCCCAGGGCGCTGTTCCCACAGATCGCCACCGAAACCTTCGGAGGCCCTCCGGCCGGCGGCATCGTCTTCTCACTGCTGTTCGCATCTCTGGCGGCGGGCAGCGCTCTGGCAGGAATCTTCTCGGGTTGGATCACACGGGTCGAACGCCAGGGCATGGCCGTGATCATAGCGATCCTCGTCTGGGGCTCGGCCATGACCGTGTTCGGACTGTCGTTGGAGTTCGCGTCTGGGTTCTGGATGGCATCTCTCATCGTCGCGCTGTTCGGCTTGGCCTGCGGCGGGGGAGCCGACATCATTTCGTCGGCGTTTCGGTCAACCATGCTGCAGGAGGCAGCCAGCGATGACATGCGAGGGCGCATGCAGGGGGTGTTCATCGTCGTCGTCGCCGGCGGGCCCCGCATCGCTGATGTGCTGCACGGTTCGGTCTCGGAGGTCACGACCACAACCGCAGCCTCCGCCGGCGGGGGCCTCATCGTCATTGTCCTCGTCATCGTCTGTGCGTTGATCTTCCCGACGTTCCGTCGATATCGCGTGGATCGCGGGGGAGCGAACCAGTCGCGGACAGCTGTGACCTGAAGGGCCAGCACAACGCAACGAGCCCGAGACACTCCGAGGTGCAATTGGGTGTCTTCGGGCTCGCGATGCGCAATGGCTTTGGGCTCTCTGCGCCAGAGAGCCCACAAGGCTGATCTGGCTAGGCTTGGGCGGAGTACACAGCGTTCTCAGCAGGCTGGACGACGACGAAGCCCGGACCGTGGAAGGCAAGCTGAATCGATTCACCCGAGCCGCGACCGAAGAAGGTCCCCACTCCGATGTCGGTCCTGATCTGGGGCGCCAGAGCCGAGGACCAGCACACGGCTGCCTGCGGGTCGACGAAGGTGGGCTGCTGCGAGCAGTCGAGGACCATGGGAGCTCCCTTGCAGCAGATGGCGGCGGTGCCAGCCCCGTTGAGCTCGAGGTTGAACAGCCCGGAGCCGCTGGCCAAGGCACCGACTCCGCCCTTGATCCGCTTGATCTCCCAGTTCAGGGCGTCGTCGAAGGCCAAGAGGTTCGACGTGTTGACCGTCAGCGCGTCCTGCTGACCTTCCAACGACATCATGAAGATGTTCGAAGCCTCCCTGGCAAAGAACACTTCGCCGTGACCTTCGACTTTCATGACGTTGCCGCCCTCACCGGTGGCGGCCTTCTTCATGAACTGTCCGACCGACTTCGAACCTTGATGGGTGAAGTGGACGTCGCCCTGATAGGCGACCATTGCACCCTTCGTCGCGATCATGGGTGCGTTCGGTGTGATCACCGTGCGCAGCATCTTGTTCGACTGCAGAGTCCAGCGTTCCCGATTCTGGATCTCGGCATTCCGGTTCGAAAACAGTTCACTTCTCATAGTTCAAGGGCCTTTCGTCTGCGAAGAAATCCTGTACTCCTTCGGCTGTCGAGTCCATCGTATGTTCTCGAGCGCACTCGGGCCCGGAGACTCCTGTCCTGATCCCGGAACAGAACAGAGTCTCCGGGCCCGATGCGACCTATCAGTCCTGTTCGACGAAGTCGATCGCGGTCACCGTGATCTCTTCGCCATATTCCTCCGTGGTGAGGTGCTGAACTCGTCCAGCTGCAGTCAGGTCTGCCCGGGCACTGTCGATTGCGGCAACGACGGCAGCAGGAGCGTGGATGGTCAGACTGCGCACCTGAGTCTTCTGGGAGACCTTCGACTCGGTCTTGGCTCTCCGGATTTCGCTGAGCACAGCGGCGACAGAGACCAGCAGCTCCGGATCGACAGCCGAGTCGGGGTGGGCCAGCTGCTCGTCCCCGGGCCATGGGGCCCGGTGCACAGACCCGGTCCGCCACCACGACCACACTTCTTCGGTCACGAAGGGCATGATCGGGGCGAACAAACGCAGCAGCACGTCGAGAGCAGACGCGAGCGTGACGTGGGCCGACAACTGGTCGTCCTCGCCTGTGGAACCGTACGAGCGGTCCTTGACGAGCTCGACATAGTCATCGGTGAACTCCCAGAAGAAGCTTTCCGCGGCACGCAGAGCGTGCGCGTAATCATAGGCGGCCATATGCGTCGACGCGGTCTTGACCACCTCGGCGAGTTTCTTCAGCAGTGCCCGGTCGAGGTCGTGGGTCACGGCCCCGATTTCGCCCACGAGGCCGGAGTGCACGCCCTGCGCAAGCGCGAACTTCGAGGCGTTGAGCAGCTTCATGGCCAAGCGGCGCCCGATCTGCATCTGGGTGACGTCATAGGCGGTGTCGGCACCGAGTTTGGCGCTGGCCGCCCAGTAGCGCACCGCGTCAGGACCGAATCCGGGCTTCGCTTCGCCGAGGATGTCCGAAGGGACGACGACGTTGCCCTTCGACTTCGACATCTTCTTCCGATCCGGGTCGAGGATCCACCCGGAGAGGCCGGCATGCTTCCACGGCGCAGCATCGTTGAGCGAGTTCGCCCGGACGACCGTTGAGAACAGCCATGTGCGGATGATGTCGTGACCCTGAGGGCGCAGATCGAAGGGGAAGACCTTCGAGAAGAAGTCTTCGTCGCGGCTCCAACCACCCAAGAGCTGCGGTGTCAGGGATGAGGTCGCCCACGTGTCGAGGACGTCCGGATCGGCGGCGAAGCCACCGGGCACATCACGTTGGTCGGCGGTGAAGCCCGTCGGCACCTCTGCGACGGGATCGACAGGCAGGGACTCGGGAATGATCGGGTCCGAGTAGTCAGGTTCGCCGCTCGAATCCAAGCGGTACCACAGGGGGATCGGAACCCCGAAGTAGCGTTGGCGCGAGACCAGCCAGTCACCGTTGAGATTCTCCACCCAGTTCTCGTAGCGCGAGCGCATGTACGCCGGGTGCCATTCGATCTCACGTCCGCGCGCGATGAGTGCATCGCGCAGCTCTGCCGAACGGCCGCCATTGCGGATGTACCACTGGCGAGAGGCGACGACCTCGAGGGGTTTGTCACCCTTCTCATAGAACGGCACAGGGTGGGTGATGGGTTCGATGTCTCCGATGAGGTCACCGGATTCGGTGAGCATCTCGGCGATCTCCTTGCGGGCGGTGAACGTCGTCTTCCCCGCCAGCTTCTCGTAGTTGGCCACAGCGTCGGCCTTCGGTGACGCCTCGATCCACTCGGGGACCTCGAGATTGAGCCGGCCGCCGCGGTTGATGACTGCCCGCGTGGGCAGGTCGAGCTCACGCCACCAGGTGACGTCGGTGAGGTCACCGAAGGTGCACACCATGGCAATGCCGGTGCCCTTGTCCGACTTCGCGAGGCCATGGGCGCGCACGTCGACACTGACGCCGAACAGAGGTGAGACGACTTTGGTTCCGAAGTAGGAGGTGTAACGCTCGTCCTCGGGATGAGCCACGAGTGCCACAACGGCGGGGATGAGCTCCGGACGAGATGTGAGGATCACGATCGGGTCCGCCGAGGTGTCGGCGAGGCCGTCGGCCCCCTCAGGGTAGAAGTTCACCTTGTGGTAGGCGCCGTCCTTCTCACGATCTTCGAGCTCGGCCTGCGCGACGGCAGTGCCGAAGGTGACATCCCACATCGTCGGAGCGTCCTGAGAGTAGGCATGACCGTTCGCGAGATCGGTGAGGAAGGCCTTCTGGCTGACGGAACGGGAGGTGTCATCGATGGTGCGGTAGGTATAGTTCCAATCCACGGACAGGCCGGTGGAGCGGAAGAGATCTTCGAAGACGTGCTCGTCCTCGGCCGAGAGCGTCTCACAGAGTTCGATGAAGTTCTGGCGTGAGATCTTGACGAAGTCACGTGAGTTCTTCGCGGGTTTCGCCGGCGGTTCGAAATTCGGTTCGTAGCTCTGGGTGGGATCGCAGGTGACCCCGTAGTAGTTCTGGACCCGCCGTTCCGTCGGCAGACCATTGTCATCCCAACCCAGGGGGTAGAACACATTCTTGCCCTGCATGCGCTGATACCGCGCGATGACGTCGGTCTGAGTGTAGGAGAAGACGTGCCCGACGTGCAGAGATCCCGAGGCCGTTGGTGGGGGAGTGTCGATCGAGAAGACCTGCTCGCGATCAGTATCGACGTCGAAGGCATAGACCCCGTTATCGCTCCACGCGGCGTCCCATTTGTCTCGAAGTCCCTCAAGAGCCGGCTTGTCCGGCAGGTTCACTGACTCGTGCGTCGAGTCCGAAAAGGCAGGTGTGTTCATAATTGCTGATTTTCTCACCCGGGAGGCCTGGGGCCAAACCGATCACGGGTCGTGAGTGAACTTCGCTGCGGGGAGGGTGTCAGAGACACTGCACACGGTCAGACACACTGAACGGACCGTGAGCCACGGCAGCCGACGAAAATGAGAATATTGAACCATGGCGCCCTTGGACAGAATCGGATCAGAGAACCTGCCGCCCACGTCGACCGCGTGGATGAACCCGGCCCGTGCGATCGCGATCGTGGCAGTCGTCGCGATCCATTCGCTGGGAACTGTCGTCGAAGAGAACTACCCGGCTATGGGGCCCGACTGGTGGGTGGCCAATGGTTTCGATTCTGCCGCGCGTTGGTCGGTTCCGGTATTCATCATGATCGCGGGAGCACTGGCACTGGACCCGGCACGCGGCAGCCAGCCCCGCAGGTTCCTCAGCAAGCGTGTGTGGAGAATCGGCATCCCCCTCGTGTTCTGGACAGCCGTCTACGTCGTCTTCAGACGCTTCTATCTGCTCCCTGCCGACGATGGGTGGAACCCGGGACTCGCTATCTTGACCGGTTCGCCCTTCGTGCAGCTCTACTTCCTCTATGTGCTCGCAGGGCTGACGCTGCTGACACCGTTCTTCCGACTGCTCAGCGTCCACGGATCGCGGCGTCTGCAATGGGGAACAGGACTTGTCTTCCTCGGCATAGGCATGCTCGACCAATGGGCGAGCATTGTCTTCGACGTCGGCGAGGCGAATATCGCCACACGCTTTCTGCCGATGGCCGGCTTCTACATCCTCGGCTGGGTGCTGCGGGACGTGATGCTCTCCACTCGCGGGGTTGCACTGTCATGGCTGGCGTTTGCCGGCTCGATCGCGATCACCATTGTGTGGGCCGGAATCGGCCCGGGCGAGAAGCCGTGGATCTTCCCCTATGAGTACCTCTCTCCGGGAGTGGTCGCAGCCTCACTGTCTGCCTATCTCCTGCTCCACCACCATATGAATACCGGTTTCCGGCTCCTGCACTGGTTCTACCCGTACTCCTTCGGAGTCTTCCTGCTCCACCCGCTCGTGCTCTACCCCATCCGCAACGCCATGGGTCTGCCTTCGACCGTCCCCGGCGTTCTCGTCCATGCGATCGCGATGCCGATCGTCTACACGATCATCTGCGTCGTCGTCACCTGGTTGGCGGTCAAGATCCCCGGCGTGCGCGCCGTCTTCGGCGAGGGAGGGCCTCGCAACCCCCATTCGAAGCCGAACCCGAGACCGCCGCGAACGACGAAGCGGAGCCATACACCGGCGTCAGCCCAGACGTCCGAGCCTGCGCAGGCGCCCCGCTCGGACGAGACGCCCGAGCCGGACACCACAGGTGCTTAGGGCGCGACGGGATCTGCCCGGCTCGGCTGGAGAACCGTAGACTGAGGACTGCCCTTACCGGTCGTGTCCTCGACCAGATGCGTCACCCCAGAGACACAGCCCCAGGAACTGCAGCGAAGTACGGAGGAGTACACAGATGGAAACACTCAGAGCAGTCGTGACAGGTGCCAGTTCGGGAATCGGCGCCGCCACGGTCCGTCAGCTGCGCGAACTGGGCTGGGACGTCGTCGCCGTGGCACGGCGGGAGGAGAAGCTGCGCGCATTGTGTGAGGAGACAGGTGCTAGTTATGTCGTCGCCGACCTCACCGACGATGCTGCGGTCACTGCCCTGGCTGAGAGGGTGTTGGCTGCGGGACCGGTGCATTCCCTGGTCGCCAACGCGGGAGCCGCCTTTGGCACCGATACTGTCGCCGAGTCCTCGGTTGAGGGCTGGCGTGACATGTTCGACGTCAACGTCCTCGGGGTCCTTCGCGTCGTCAAAGCATTTCTTCCCGCGCTGACCTCGTCGGGGCGCGGAGACATCGTCGTCATGTCCTCGACCGCCGGCCACCAGGCGTACGAAGGCGGAGGCGGATATGTCGCGACCAAGCACGGTACCCACTCGATCGCCGCGACGCTGCGACTCGAACTCGCCGGCGAACCCGTGCGGGTCATCGAGATCGCTCCCGGCATGGTCGCCACTGAGGAATTCACCCTGAAACGAGTCGGCGGCAGCCAGGACAAGGCCGACAAGGTCTATGAGGGCGTGGAGAATCCGCTCACCGCGGACGACGTCGCCGATGCTGTCGTCTACTCTCTGACGCGACCTCACCACTTCAATGTCGATCTGATGGTGATCCGTCCGATTGCACAGGCCGCACAGCACAAGGTGGCCCGCAACAAGGGACTCTGAGCTCGGGAGTCAGGCGGCGTCGGACAGGCGAGTGGTCGGCACCCCACGTCAAGGTATACGATTGAGGGTGCAGTGATCCGGCCATCACCGGGGAGCATCCGGAAGAACAGTGCAATCATCCTTCGCCGAAGGCTTCGGCAGCGGAGAGGGCACCCAGTAGAACCGGGCGGTTGGACCCGTCATCACTCCGGCTATGAGCGATCCGCTGATCGTCTGTCTCATCCGACAGTCGTTGAGTGCGGATAAGCGAGGTGGTACCGCGGCAGACTTGTCGTCCTCGTGACAGTGACCGCAGTGACTCAAAAGGACGCTCATGACGCAACCGTTGTATCCCAAGGTGTCGACCTCTGCCTTCGGCCTCAGTGCATCGCCGAACTTCCCGGCCATCGAGGACGCCGTGCTCGACTATTGGAAACAGGACGATACGTTCCAAGCCTCGATCGATCAGCGTGATTCAGGGGAGAACGGTGCCAACGAGTTCGTCTTCTACGATGGTCCTCCCTTTGCCAACGGACTGCCCCACTACGGCCACCTTCTGACCGGATATGTCAAGGACGTCGTGCCCCGCTTCCAGACGATGCGTGGCAAGAAGGTCGATCGCCGTTTCGGTTGGGACACCCATGGGCTTCCCGCAGAGCTCGAGGCCGAGCGCCAGCTGGGCATCACCGACAAATCCGAGATCAGCGGCATGGGCCTGGCCGCTTTCAACGACGCCTGCCGTTCCTCCGTGCTGAAATACACAAAGGAATGGGAAGAATACGTCACCCGACAGGGCCGGTGGGTCGACTTCGAGAATGACTACAAGACGCTCAACGTCGAATACATGGAAAGCGTGATCTGGGCGTTCAAGCAGCTCTGGGACAAGGGCCTCGTCTACGAGGGCTACCGTGTGCTGCCCTACTGTTGGAAGGATCAGACTCCGCTGTCGAACCATGAGCTGCGGATGGACGACGATGTCTACAAGTCACGGCAGGATCCTGCCGCGACCATCGGCTACAAGCTCAAGGACTCCGACGAGTGGGTCCTCATCTGGACGACGACGCCGTGGACCGTTCCGTCCAACCAGGCCGTGGCCGTCAATCCCGAGATCCCGCTGGTGGCAGTCGTCGCCGGTGCAGACGGTGCGCAGGAGCTGCAGGACAAGACTCTGATCCTCGCCGAGGCTCGCCTCGGCGCCTACGAGCGCGAGCTCGGGGAGAACCCCAAGGTGCTGCGCACCTTCTCCGGCAGTGAGCTCCTCGGATGTGAGTACGAGCCGCCTTTCCCGTACTTCGAAGGTCGCCAGGACGAGTTCGGCGAACGGATGCACACCATCCTCGAGGCCGACTTCGTGACCACGGACGAAGGCACCGGAATCGTCCACCAGTCGCCCGCTTTCGGTGAAGAGGACAAAGACCTCACCGACTCCTATGGCATCACTGCGACCCGTCCGGTCGACGACGCCGGGTGCTTCGACTCCACTGTCGCCGATTACGAGGGCCAGCAGGTCTTCGACGCCAACAAGGCCATCATCAAGGATCTGCGCAACGGCACCGGTCCGTTGACCGGTCGTTCGGCTCTGCTCATCCGTCACGAATCCTACGAGCACTCCTATCCTCACTGCTGGCGCTGCCGTAACCCGCTGATCTATCGGGCCGTGTCCTCATGGTTCGTGCGTGTGACCGAGTTCAAGGATCGCATGGTCGAACTCAACGAACAGATCAACTGGGTGCCTGACAACGTCAAGCACGGACAGTTCGGACGATGGCTGGAGAATGCCCGGGACTGGTCGATCTCGCGTAACCGCTTCTGGGGATCACCGATCCCGGTGTGGACATCCGACGATCCCACCTATCCGCGCACAGATGTCTACGGGTCCCTGGCCGACATCGAAACCGATTTCGGGCGCCTGCCGATCAACGACCACGGCGAAGTCGACCTCCACCGCCCCTGGGTCGACGATCTGGTCCGGCCCAACCCCGACGATCCGACCGGTCAGTCGACGATGCGTCGCATCCCTGAGATCTTCGACGTCTGGTTCGACTCAGGATCCATGAGCTACGCTCAGGTTCACTACCCGTTCGAGAATTCCGAATGGTTCGACAACCATTTCCCCGCCGACTTCATTGTCGAGTACGTCGGTCAGACCCGCGGCTGGTTCTACCTCCTGCACGTGCTCTCGACGGCCATCTTCGATCGACCGGCCTTCACCAACTGCATCTCCCACGGCATCGTCCTCGGTTCGGACGGGCAGAAGATGTCGAAGTCACTGCGCAACTACCCTGACGTCAACGAGGTCTTCGATCGTGACGGCTCCGATGCGATGCGCTGGTTCCTCATGGCCTCGTCCATCCTGCGCGGTGGCAACCTCGTCGTCACGGAGCAGGGCATCCGTGACGGTGTCCGCCAAGTCGTTCTGCCGTTGTGGAACACCTGGCAGTTCTTCGCCACATATTCCAACACCGCAGACGGCGCCGAGGGCGAGAAGGCCGGCTACCAGGCCGAATACCGCTACGACTCGAGCCAGGTGCTCGACCGGTACCTGCTGGCGAAGACCCACGACCTGATCGCAGAGTTCTCAGATGCCATGGAGGGCCTCGACATCTGGGCAGCCTGCGAACTCGTGCGCAGCTACCTCGACATGCTCACCAACTGGTACGTGCGTCGGTCCCGGCGCCGCTTCTGGGACGGCACCGAGGCAACTCACGAGTCCTTCGACGTCTTCTACACCTGCCTCGAAGCCTTCTGCCGAGTCGCAGCTCCACTGCTGCCATTCACTGTCGAGGAGATCTATCGCGGGTTGACCGGTCAGCGGTCGGTGCACCTGGCCGACTACCCGGACGCCGGGCTGTTCCCTGCTGATGACGAGCTCGTGGCCGCAATGGACCTGACCCGTGACATCTGCTCAACCGCGTCCTCCGTGCGCAAGGCCAACAAGCTGCGGGTGCGCCTGCCCCTGGCCAAGCTCACCGTTGCCGATGACACCGACCTGGGCACCGACTTCACCGACATCATCTCCGATGAGCTCAACGTTCGAGAGGTCGAAGTTCTCGACGTGGCCGAGGCCGAGGCCGCAGGTTTCTCCCTGTCACAGAGCCTCGTGATCAATGCCCGCGCCGCCGGCCCGAGACTGGGCAAGCAGGTGCAGCAGGTGATCAGGGCCTCGAAGACCGGCGAGTGGTCGGTGGCCGACGACGGCACCGTGACCAGCGGCGGAATCGACCTGGTCGAAGGCGAGTACACATTGGAGTCCGTGGCCGAATCCGGTACGGAGGGGATGGCGCTGGCCGCACTCGACACCGGCTTCCTGGCGCTCGACACACGTGTCACTCCCGAACTCGAAGCCGAAGGCGTCGCCCGTGACACGGTCCGAGCCATCCAGGGGATTCGCAAACAGCTGGACCTGCACATCTCCGATCGGATCACGGTCATCATCGAGGCGGAGACGGATCTGGCTGCGGCACTGCGAGCCCATCGGGACCTCATTGCCGGCGAGACCCTGGCCACCTCGCTCGACTTCGCTGCAGTCGACGGGGACGGACAGGTCTTCACCCCAGAGGAACTGCCGGACGGAACACGACTCGCTGTGAGCCGAGCATGAGCTCGGACGAACGCGACGAGACTTCGGATGCCCAACTCGTCCGCGTGTACGCGGCACTTCTGGCGCGGGCCGGGGAGACCCAGATCGAGGTCCGACTGGATGCGACTCGTCGGGCGTGTGAACTCCTCGGCGACATTCATCAGGCTGCGCCGGTGATCACGGTCACCGGAACGAACGGCAAGACGTCGACAGCCCGGATGATCGACTCGATCGTGACCGCCCACGACCTGAGAGTGGGCCGTTTCACCAGTCCGCATCTGCATTCGGTGACTGAGCGGATCTCCGTCGACGGCGGCCCTGTCTCGGCTGAGACCTTTGTGCGCATCCACGATGAGATCTCACCAGTTCTCGACCTCATCGACGCCGAACTCGTCGCCGAGGGGCGCGGAAGGCTGACCTTCTTCGAAGCGCTGACGGTCCTAGCCTTCGCCGTGTTCGCCGATGCCCCCGTCGACGTCGTCGTGGCCGAGGTGGGAATGGGCGGGGAATGGGATTCGACGAATGTCGCCGATGCCGAAGTCTGTGTCTTCACCAAGGTCGGGTTCGACCATCAGAAGTTCCTCGGCGATACACTCGCCGAGATCGCCACCACCAAGGCTGGGATCCTCAACCGCAGTCTCGACCCTTCTCCAGCACCGACGCCGGTGGCTGTCATCGCTGGTCAGGCTGAGGAGGCCCAGGCCGCGTTGGACGCCGAGGTGGAGCGCCGCCACATTCTCGCGTTGACCGAGGAGCGCAGCTTCCGTCTTCTCGACCGAACTCGAGCGGTCGACGGACAGCTCATCACGGTGCAGGGCATCCGGGATGTCTACACTGACATCTTCCTGCCGCTGCACGGCATCCACCAGGCTCACAACGCCGCCGTGGCGCTGGTCGCGGCGGAGGCATTCCTGAGCGATGAGGACAAACCGCTGGTGCTCGACACCGTGGCCGAGGGGTTGTCGCACCTGACGTCTCCGGGGCGTGCCGAGCTGGTCCGCACAGGCCCGGCGGTGGTCGTCGACGGGGCGCATAACCCCGACGCCGCTCATGTGCTGGCCGAGACCGTCACCGAGGCGTTCGACTTCGACTACACCGTGTTCGTCCTGGCGATGTTCGCTGACAAGGATGTTCACGGCGTGCTCGAGGAGCTGCACCGCAGCGCCGATGTCTTCGTCGTCAGCGAGGCGCTGAACTCCCGCGCGATGAATGCCCACGAGCTCGCCGAGGCGATCCGCGAATGGGTGGATGAGGACTCGGTGATCGAGACACCGGATCTCAACGCTGCCCTGATGAAGGCCATCGATCTGGCAAACAGTTCCGGGGCGACGAGCCCAGGGATCGTGGTCACCGGTTCTCTGCACACTGTTGCTGAGGCCCGTCTGCTTCTCGGAAAGGAGGGATGACTCGTGAAATCGAAGTTTCCCGTCCTGTGCGGGTCGATCCTCATCTGTGAGCTCTTCATCGTCTACTTCGCGGTGCTCACCGCCTACGGCCTCGAGGTGAAGGCCGCCGAATCGCTGTCTCTGGGACAGCTGCTCCTCGGCGCTTCCGTGATCGCGGTTCTCGCGATCGTGTCTGCCGTGCTGCTTCCGCGTCGGATCGGGCAGAAGCGCCCGGGTGTGACACTGGGATGGGTCGTGCAGATCCTCCTGCTGGCCTCGGGATTCATCGTCACTTCGATGTTCTTCGTCGCCGCCATCTTCATCTCAATGTGGGCGGTGACGGTGTACTGGTCGGCCAGGATCGACAGGGAAGTGGCTGAACGCGCCTGAACCGCCTCGGCGATGGGACTCAACGACCACACCGGCGGGTAAACTGTGACCGCCGATCATTGCACAAACGAAAAGGACCGGAATGGAACGCACTCTCATCCTCATCAAGCCCGATGGTGTCGCACGAGGACTCGTGGGACAGATCGTCGCTCGGATCGAAGCCAAGGGATATGCCATCGACGCTCTGTCACTGCGTACAGCGTCCGCGGATGAACTCTCCGCGCACTACGCAGAGCATGAGGGCAAGCCCTTCTACCAGCCCCTCGTTGACTTCATGTCCGAAGGGCCGATCGTTTCGATCATCGCCTCCGGGCAGGGAGTGATCCCCGGGTTCCGCTCGCTGGCAGGTGCCACCGATCCGACGGCTGCGGCGCCGGGCACGATTCGCGGAGATCTCGGCCGTGACTGGGGAGAGACGGTCCAGAAGAACCTCGTTCACGGTTCAGACTCGGTCGAATCGGCCGAACGTGAGATCGGAATCTGGTTCCCAGCCTGACGGCCTGACGCTCCTTCGCGCATAAGCGCGGGTGTCCTGACGCAGTTCTTCGCGAGTAGACTCTGCGGCAGGACACCCGCGCTTCGTCATGCTCGTGGTGAACGAGTGTTTGCACAGTGACTGCGGCCACGTTCGGCGGGGGCCGGCAGAGCCGCTGCCGCTCAGAACAGGGTCGAGAAGAAGTTCCAGAACTGGACGACGATGCAAGCGGCGATGATGAGCATCCACAGAACGAAGATCGCGACGTTCTCTTTGGCCAGGACTCTGGCGATCGGATTCTGCGCGATACCGGCACCAAAATTGCCGGCGAGCGCATTGTGGGCGGTGACGGCGACGAACATCGGAATCGTCATCGTCCACACCACCATGCACCAGGGGCAGCCGACGCCTATGGCATAGATCGAGATGTAGAACAGGAACATGACGAGAACGACGCCTAGGGCCAGACCGACGTTGAGTCCGACCATCACCCACCCTGGTATCTTCGCACCGACGATGAGCAACACGCCGAGGAGCAGGGGGAATATGAAGGCGCCGATTCCCAGGAGCTGATTGGGAAAGCCGAAGAGCTGACTCTCAGCATGTTCCATCACCGATCCGCAGGAGAAGAACGGGTTGAGGTCGCAGGAGAGGACAGCGTTCGGGTTCTCCAGCTTCTCGTACTTCTCGACGGCGAGGGCGAAGGATGCGAGGAAACCTACAACGGATGCGACGGCGAGGAAGATGCCCAGCGTCGTCGGCCGCAGCACCCATGAGCGGGTCGGTGCTGCCGTGTCTATATCGTCGTCAGGAAGAGCGTCTGCGGTATTCACCCTCCAAGAATGCCTCCCCAGGCACCGAGCGGCAAACGGGGCAGCTGTGAAACCTCTCGACACTGGAGTGGTGGAGACCACAGACAATTCAGATCGGCAGAAGCACTGCGACCGATCTGTGACATAATGATTCAACGGATACTTGTTCTCACACCGAACAAGAGAAGTGCCTCCACCGAGTCGAGGGTACGACCTCGCAGGTCGACACCAAGAAGAGGCAGCACCGAGGGCCTACGCGCTGAGCGCGAGCTGGAAGTGCCATCCACAAGTTTCGGTCCGACTTGGACCATGCAAGGATCCGAAGATCCGTGAGGTGTGGACGGAGTCTTCGGTCTGGGAGAAATGATGAATGACGCGTCGAACGACGGCAACGAAGCAACAGAGGGCATCCTCGCGGACCTCGCCAATCTGCAGCAGTCGGTGAACACAGCAGACTCCTCTTATGAGGATGTCGACGACAGCATCAGAGACAAGCTCGATGACATTGCGCAGGCGGCGGAGTCTCTGCGCATTCCTGAGCCCAGCGACGATGACTCGGACGAGAACGTTGACGACGTTCCAGAACCGAAGCGCCGTGCACCGAAGAAGGCCAGAGATGCAGTGGCGAACAGGGGACTCGTCTTCGAACAGTTCGTCCGGGAATCCGACGACGACGGGCAGGAAGCGACGAACAGCGGCCGGGGGAGCGGCGAGAACGATCCTGCTGACTCCGACGAGAACAATTCCGCAGACACTGCCGCCGATGACGAGTCGTCTGCCCCAGCCCCGAGTTTCGATCCGCGCAACCCCTTCGCCGCACCGATCCCGGACTCCACGCCCGCTCCGCGCAGTGCACCCGCTGTGCCGCACGACGGTGGACTGATCTTCCAGGTGCCCAAGGCCGAATTGGCTCAGCCCGTCGAGGTCGAGAACGACACCGACGAGTCCCATGACAGCGACGACGACTACGACGACTCGGACGACTCCGCTTCATCCGATGACGCCAGGAACCAGACGAAGAGCGACGAATCCGACGACAACGACTCGAATGACTCCGGCAGCCGTCGCAGGCGCCGCGGTGGCCGGGGCCGTCGCTCCCGCGGACGCGAGGACAACGGCAGTGATTCCGACGCGGACGATTCGTCATCGACTGGCGACGATTCTTCTGATGATGATTCCGACTCCCGTTCGAAGACTCGTGAGTCACGCTCCGGCAATCGTTCGGATAAGAAGTCGCAGCACGGAGACTCGAACAAATCCTCGGATGCCAAATCCTCAGACGACAAGCCCTCCGTGTCACAGTCGGAGAAGTCCATTGAATCCGACGATGACGACGACGATGATGACAACGGTTCGCGTCGTCGCCGGCGCCGTCGCTCACGCACGCGCAGCACGGACACCGACGAGGTGACCTCGTTGAAGGGCTCGACGCGCCTCGAGGCCAAACGTCAGCGCCGTAAGGAAGGCCGCGAAGCCGGCCGTCGGCGACCCGTCATCACCGAGGCTGAATTCCTTGCCCGCCGTGAATCAGTCGATCGGACCATGCTCGTCCGTGAGAGCGGTGAGCAGACACAGTTGGTCGTCGTCGAAGACGGAGTCACCGTCGAGCACTACCTCAAGGAGGATCGCCAGCAGTCCTCGCTCATCGGCAATGTCTACCTGGGCAAGGTTCAGAACGTACTTCCGAGCATGGAAGCAGCATTCATCGACATCGGCAAGGGTCGCAATGCTGTGCTCTACGCTGGTGAGGTCAATTGGGACGCTCTCGGCATGGACGGCAAAGCACGCCGCATCGAGGTCGCGCTCAGCCCCGGCGACCCGGTTCTCGTTCAGGTGACCAAGGATCCGATCGGGCACAAGGGTGCCCGCCTGACCAGTCAGATCTCCCTGCCCGGACGCTTCCTCGTCTACGTGCCCGGCAACTCGATGACCGGCATTTCTCGCAAGCTGCCCGACGTTGAGCGCAACCGGTTGAAGAAGCTGCTCAAGGAACTTGTCGGTGACTCGAACGGAGTCATCGTGCGCACCGCAGCTGAAGGCGCAACCGATAAGGAGCTCGGCAGAGACGTCGAACGACTGGCCAAACGATGGGAGACGATCGAGAAGAAGTCGAAGTCGACGAAGGTCCTCGCCCCCCAGCTGCTCTACAGCGAGCCGGATATGATCGTGCGGATCATTCGCGATGTCTTCAATGAAGACTTCTCCTCACTCGTCATCGACGGTGACGGTGCCTGGAACACCATTCACGAATATGTCGAGGCCGTTGCACCGGATCTTCTCGATCGCGTTCACCGCTACAGCGAGGACGACGACATCTTCGACCACTACCGGGTCGAAGAACAGGTGCAGAAGGCGCTGCAACGCACCGTCAACCTGCCGTCGGGTGGCTCCCTGGTCATCGACCGGACCGAGGCTATGACGGTCATCGACGTCAACACCGGCAAGTTCACCGGTTCGGGTGGAAACCTGGAAGAGACCGTGACCCGCAACAATCTCGAAGCGGCTGAAGAAGTCATCAGGCAGGTGCGCCTGCGTGACATCGGCGGCATCGTCGTCGTCGACTTCATTGACATGGTTCTCGAGTCGAACCGGGATCTCGTCGTGCGTCGACTCGTCGAGTGCCTCGGCCGTGACAGGACCAAGCATCAGGTCGCCGAGGTGACCTCTCTGGGCCTTGTGCAGATGACGCGTAAGCGCATCGGCACCGGACTCGCCGAGTCGCTCGTCAGCGCCGGAGCCGACCTGTCCGGGCGGGGATTGCTGCTGCCCGGCTCGGAAGAGGACGGTTCGAAGGCACACCACGGCAATCGGTCCTCACACAACGACAACTCGAACAGCAAACGTGATCGAAAGCGTCGCGGTGACAACAAGTCATCGTCGAAATTCAACGAGTCCGTTGGCCAATCCGATGCCGCAGCCAACGACGCCTCACGCACAGCCGTGGCCGCCATTGCCAAGGCCACGATGAAGAACGACGAGGCCGATTCCAAGGGCAGCGGAAACTCGAAGGTCACATCGTCGAACGACACCGAATCGTCGACGGGCACCGACAGCGCCGACGAATCGCAGGCCAGCGCCTCCACCGATTCGACTGGCAGCGGCAGGTCCGGCCGATCCCGTACTCGCAACAACCGGAAGCGGTCGAACTCAAAGACTGCGGAAACACCTGAGTCGGCCCAGGACAAGCCTGCCCAGGACAAGCCTGCACAGGACCAGCCGACCCGGGACCAGCCGAACCAGGACAAGCCTGTGAAGGCGAAAGCGCCCGAAGCACCTGCTGCCGAGCTGCCGCTGATGATCGGAGCCGACTCTGCGACCAAGGTGGCCACGGCTGAACCGGTCAAGGCAGCTGCGCGACGAAATCCGGCTGCCAAGGCCGAGCCCAAAACCGAGTCGGAGCAGCAGTCGTTGCCGACCTCGTTCGTCATCATCGGCGACGACTGACCACATCGAATGCAGGTGTCTGACTGACGCGAGCATACAGAGAAGAGGCGGGGCCCCCCCCCCCAAGAACGAAGGGGGGGGGGGGCCGGCGCGATATTATATGGGGTGGGGGGGTGGGGTGAGGTTT
>JAKDSA010000166.1 GCA_030457025.1 Brevibacterium sp.
ACGGAGACCATGACGTTCGAGGCACCGGGGCCGCGGGTGACCATGGCGATTCCGGGGATGCCGGTCATGCGGCCCTCGGCCACTGCCATGTAGCCGGCTCCGCCCTCCTGACGGCAGACGATGGGGGTGATGGTCGAATCGTGGAGGCCGTCGAGCACGTCGAGGTAGGACTCGCCGGGGACCAGGTAGGAACGCTGGACACCGTGGGCTTCGAGCTCCTTGACGAGGAGATGGCCGGCGGAGAGTGGCGCTGAGTTGTCCATGGCTTCATGCTTATCATTCTTTTGTCTCATGTGGGCAGACTCTTGAACATTCGGTCGCGCAACGCCGTATGATCTTGGCACAACGGATTCCGCAGGGATCGCTCGACAACGAGATACTTCATCGCCAGGAGGCTCAAGTATGACCGGCACCGACTCCGACGAATATTCGGCACAGGCAGCATTCATGCCTGGACCGTCAGCCGCCGGAGGGACACCCCGCAAGCGGTTGGACTCTATTCCCTCGGACAGCGGTGTCTCGGACAGCGGATTCCGGTCTCGGCCCAAGCAGTCCCAGCTCGAACGCGACCCGGGGATGCCTGCGAGCACTTGGCGGCTGCGTTCGGACGCCTGGGAATACCTGAAGTTCGCGATCAAGCGCCTGGCCATCAGCGGTGGGGACTTCTCGATGATCGCCGCCGACGGTGAGGTCTGGCGATCGCTGCGCTCGCTGAAGACGATCGAACTGTACTGGGGCGGATTCGGTCAGCGCTATGTCGAGGACATCGCCGAGCTGCTCTCCGACGGTGAGTTCGATCGGGCCCACGACATGATCACGCGGGCGGTCAACCGGCTGCGCGGGAACACGGTCCCCGACGTCGCCGAGGATGACCACCTCAACGAGGACGAGCGCGCCGAACACAAGGACCGGCAGGACCCGCGTCCCCGCTTCGAGGTCCTCATCGTCGATGAGACCACCGAGGGCGGCCGCGATGAGCTGCACACCGATCTGCTCAAGCTGCGCAATGCCTCCGACCAGTTCATCTACGACTACGTCATCGTCCCGACTGCCGATGATGCGGTCGTCGCGGCGCTGACGAACCCGAACCTGCTCGCCTGCGTCATCCGCCCCGGGTTCACCGACCACACTCGAGAGGTGCTCAGCCGGGACCTGCGCAATGCCGTTGCGCTCGCCCACGAGGGCACTGCTATGTCTCCCACAACACCGATGAGCCCGCTCAATTCGGTCCGTCGGGTGCTGCGCCTGGCAGACACGCTGGCCGGTCTGCGCCCTGAGCTCGACCTCTACCTCATGGCCGGTGCCCACATCGAGAACCTGGCCGGTGCGCTGACTCATCGGTTCCGGCGTGTCTTCCGTCGTGAGGACCAGTTCGAGCTGCACCTGTCGCTGCTGCGCCGCGTCCAGCATCTCTATGACACGCCGTTCTTCACCGCGATCCGGGAGCACGCGCGTCGCCCTGCCGGCGTCTTCCATGCCCTGCCGATTTCCCGCGGAGGCTCGGTCGTGGGCTCGAAGTGGATCAGCGACTTCGTCGACTTCTACGGACTCAACCTGCTTCTGGCAGAGACAAGCGCCACCTCGGGTGAGCTGGACTCGCTGCTCGCACCGGTCGGGTCCATCAAGAAGGCCCAGTCCCTGGCCGCGCGTGCCTTCGGCGCGAAGCGGACCTACTTCGTGACGAACGGAACGTCGACGGCGAACAAAATCGTCCACCAGGCCGTCGTCTCACCCGACGAGGTCGTCATGGTCGACCGCAACTGCCACAAGTCCCACCACCATGCGCTCATGCTCACGGGTGCCAGGACCGCCTACCTCGAGGCGTACCCGCTCAATGACGTCGCCTTCTACGGTGCCGTGCCGCTCAATCGGATCAAGCAGCTCCTGCTGGACTATCGGGCCGCCGGCCGCCTCGACGAGGTGCGGATGATCACCCTGACCAACTGCACCTTCGACGGCATCGTCTACGACCCGGAGAAGGTCATGGCCGAGTGCCTGGCGATCAAGTCCGACCTCGTGTTCCTGTGGGACGAGGCCTGGTTCGCCTTCGCCCGCTTCCACCCGGTGACCCGCAAGCGCACCGCCATGGTCGCGGCCGAGCACCTGGAGGACCGGCTGGCCACCGACGCCCATGCCACAGCGTACCGAGAACAGCAGAAGCGGCTCTTCGATGAGGAGACCGGTGAGCCGGCATCCGATGAGGTGTGGCTGAACGAGACGCTGCTGCCGCCGCCGGATTCGACGATCCGCGTGTATGCGACGCAGTCGACGCACAAGACTCTGACCGCGCTGCGGCAAGGCTCGATGATCCACGTCTACGATCAGGAGTTCGCCTACGGCGCCGAGGAGTCCTTCCACGAGGCGTACATGACGCACACCTCCACCTCGCCGAATTACCAGATCCTCGCGTCCTTGGACCTGGGGCGCCGACAGGTGGAGATGGAAGGGTTCGCGCTGGTCCAGAAGCAGCTCGATCTGGCGATGAGTCTGGCCTCGGCGGTCTCCCGCCACCCACTCCTGAAGAAGACCTTCCGTGTGCTCACCGCTGCCGACCTGATCCCCGAGGAATATCGGGAGACCGAGCGGACGATGCCGCTGCGCGACGGCCTGGCGACCTTCTGGAATGCGTGGGAGAAGGACGAATTCGTCGTCGACCCGAGCCGCATCACCGTTGAGATCAGCGGAACTGGAGTCGATGGGGACACGTTCAAGCACGAACACCTCATGGATCGCTACGGCATCCAGGTCAACAAGACGAGCCGCAACACGGTGCTGTTCATGACGAACATCGGCACCTCCCGCTCGTCCATCGCCTACCTCATCGAGGTCCTGGTCAAACTGGCTGGGAAGTTCAACGATCCGCACGAGATCCGGTCCCAGGACGCCTTGACCGAGCCGGCCGCGGTGATGCCGCCGCTGCCCGACTTCTCCGCCTTCGCCCCGGAGTATGCCGCCGAGGTGCCCGCTGCGGATCCCGCGAAGCAGCTGCCCGACGGTGACCTGCGCACGGCCTACTATGCGGGGCTGCGTCGCTGGAACATCGAGCATGTGCTGCCGCACGAGCTGCGCCGCCGGGTCGAGTCCGGTGACGTGCCGGTCTCGGCCGGTTTCGTCACCCCGTACCCGCCAGGGTTCCCGGTGCTGGTGCCCGGTCAGGTCATCACCGCCGAGGTGCTCGACTTCA
>JAKDSA010000109.1 GCA_030457025.1 Brevibacterium sp.
ACATCGTCTTCGACGACGCCGACCTCGAACTCGCCGCAGCCACCGCACCCTACGGCGTCTTCGACAACGCCGGCCAGGACTGCTGCGCCCGCTCGCGCATCCTCGTCCATGACTCTGTCTTCGACCGCTTCATGGAACTCCTCGAACCCGCAGTCGCCGGAGTCAAGGTTTCCGACCCCAGCTTCGAGACCGCTGAGATGGGACCACTCATCTCGCAGGGCCACCGCGAGAGCGTGGCCGGATTCCTCGACGGCGTCGACATCGCCTTCACCGGCAACGCCCCCAGCGGCGCCGGCTACTGGATGGCGCCGACGGTCGTGCTCCCGAAATCACCGCGCGATCGCATCGTCACCGAGGAGGTGTTCGGACCTGTCGTGACCGTGCAGCGCTTTCGTGACGAAGCCGAGGCGATCACCATGGCCAACGATTCGCCCTACGGACTCTCGGGCTCGATCTGGACCCGCGATGTCGGCCGCGGACTGCGCGTCGCCCGGGGCGTCGACTCCGGCGCCCTGTCGCTGAACTCCCATTCCGCGGTGCGCTACTCGACCCCGTTCGGCGGGTTCAAACGCTCCGGCATCGGCCGCGAACTCGGCCCCCACGCGATGGACTCATTCACGGAGACGAAGAACCTCTTCATCGCCACCGACTGAGCCGTCTCAACCTCCCCACGAACACCACCACCAGGCAAAGGACACACCATGAACGACACAGCAGGCGGCGACAGCCAGATCATCTGCCGGCGCCTCCCGGGACGCACCGCCGTCGTCACCGGAGGCGCCAGCGGCATCGGCCTGGCCACCGCGAAGCGCCTCGCCTCTGAAGGCGCGAACATCGTCATCGCCGACACCAACGCAGACTCAGGAACAGCCGCCGCCGAGGCGGTCGGGGGCCTCTTCGTGTCCACCGACGTCACCGACGCGGACCAGGTGGAGAACCTGTTCCAGACGGCCTTCGACACCTACGGCAGCGTGGACGTCGCCTTCAACAATGCGGGAGTCTCCCCACCGTCGGATGCCTCGATCACGGAGACAGACCTCGACGTGTGGCGCAAGGTCCAGGACATCAACCTCACCTCGGTCTACCTGTGCTCGAAGGCAGCGCTCAAACACATGCGCAGACAGGGTCGCGGATCGATCATCAACACGGCCTCGTTCGTCGCACTCATGGGCTCGGCGACCTCTCAGATCTCCTACACCGCGTCGAAGGGCGGAGTGCTGGCCATGTCACGGGAACTCGGTGTGGAGTTCGCGAAGGAAGGCATCCGCGTCAACGCACTGTGCCCGGGACCGGTGAACACCGAGCTGCTGCGCGAACTCTTCGCCAAGGACCCGGAGATGGCGGCCAGGCGTCTGGTGCATGTGCCGATGGGTCGCTTCGCCGAGGCGTCCGAGATGGCTTCGGCCGTGGCCTTCCTGGCCAGCGACGATGCCTCATTCGTCACCGCCCAGTCGTTCACCGTCGACGGAGGGCTGACCAACGCCTACACGACCCCGCTGTGAGCAGGGATAGCATGATGTCGAGTGATGCAGCATTGACATGAGACGACGGGAACGCGAGTGACTCAGGCAGATGAAGCGCAGGCCTCCGGCAGCCAGGTGACGGCGCTGCGGGCCATCGCCCCTGCGCGCTCGGGCAACATCTTCGAAGAGACGATCGAGTGTCTGCTCCAGATCATCCGCCTCGGGATCATCCCGCCGGGTCAGCGCTTCCCACCCGAACGCGAACTCGCCGAGCAGCTGAGAGTCTCCCGCGCAACCCTGCGTGAGGCGATCTCGGAGCTGCAGACCGCCGGCTGGGTCAATGTTCGTCGAGGTCGTGGCGGCGGAACGTTCGTCTCCAGCACTCCCGCAGGCGGCTGGGCTCCTGCCTCTGGCTCCGATGCGGGTGCACACCTCGGTGCCGAATTCTCCGCGGTGGAGGTCGAGGACACCCTGACCTGGCGTCGTGTCATCGAGATGGGCGTCGCCGAGGTGGCCGCCGGACAAGATCTCACCGCACCCCAACGGGGCCAGCTGGCTGCGGCAATGGACACGAGCCGGCAGTCGAGTCTGGCCGAATACCGGCGCCTGGACTCCCAGCTGCATCTGACCTGGGCGCAGGTCACGGGGTCGCCGAGCCTGGTGCGCTCCATGGTTGAGACCCGGACCCGGGCGAACAAACTGCTTGAGCGGATTCCGATGATCGAGCCCAACCTCGTCCATTCCCACGAACAGCATCAGCGGATCCACAATGCGATTCTCGCCGGCGACGCGGCCGCGGCCCGCACAGCCATGGCCGAGCATCTCGACGGCACCGCCGCACTGCTGCGCGGCTTCCTCGCCGAACCCTGATCACGGGCAGCCTCGAGGCGAGCTCAGCTCTTCCGCTCTGCCTCCTGTTGGGCACGTTGGGCGATGCGGCCACCGGCGAGGACCATGTCGATCTGCCGGGGTGAGAGCGTATGGCGGAATTCGAACGACCGTCCACCCGCCTCGGCGCTGATCGTCTCACCGGCACCGAGCTGATCGCGCAGGCCACGGAACTCAAGGACATCGCCCTGGGACAGGGTCTCGTAGTCGTCCTCGGTCGCGAACTCGAGTGCCAGGACACCGAAGTTCGCGAGGTTCTGCCAGTGGATACGGGCCAGAGACTTGGCGATGACGATGCGCAGACCCAGGTAGCGCGGGGCGATCACGGCATGTTCACGCGAGGATCCCTGACCGTAGTTCTCACCGCCGACGATGGCATGACCGCCATCGTGCGCCGCGGCACGCGTGGCATAGGTGTCGTCGACCTGGATGTAGACGAACTCGGAGATCTTGGGAATGTTGCTGCGATAGGGCAGAACACGGGAGCCGGCGGGCATGATCTCGTCGGTGGAGACGTTGTCGCCGACTTTGAGCAGGATCTCGAGGTCGATGTCCTCGGGCAGCGGTTCGAAGTCCGGCAGCGAGGAGATGTTCGAACCCTTGACCAGTTCGACCTCGCGGGCCTCCTCCACGGGAAGCGGCGGCACCAGCATGGACCTGTTGGCGGAGAATTTCTCCGGCAGCCGCACCTGTGGGTAGTCCATGTCGAGGTCCCGGGGGTCGGTGATGCGCCCGGTCAGAGCCGCAGCCGCCGCTGTCTCCGGCGAGCACAGCCAGACCGCGTCCTCGTCGGTGCCGGAGCGTCCGGGGAAGTTCCGGGGCATGGTCCGCAGACTGTTGCGACCCACAGCCGGGGCCTGGCCCATGCCGATGCAGCCCATGCAGCCGGACTGGTGGATGCGCGCACCGGATCCGACGAGCGACGTCAGCCAGCCGCCGGCGATGAGATCGGCGAGGATCTCCCGCGAGGTCGGGTTGACATCGAGGGACACCTGCCCGTGGACTTGGCGGCCCTCGAGGATCTGGGAGACGACGGCGAAGTCACGCAGTCCCGGATTCGCCGAGGAGCCGATGACGACCTGGAAGACCTCCTCATCGGTGCACTCGCGCACGGGACGGACATTGCCCGGCGAGGACGGTGCTGCGATGAGGGGTTCGAGCGCTGAGAGGTCGATCGAGTCGGTGAGATCGTATTCGGCGCCCTCATCGGCGACGATGCGGGTGAAGTCCTCACCTCGATCGCTGGCTTCGAGGAACTCCCTGACCGCGTCATCGGCAGGAAAGACGGTTGCGGTGGCACCGAGTTCGGCACCCATATTGGCGATGACATGGCGGTCCATGGCACTCAGACCCCGCAGCCCCTCGCCGTGGTATTCGATGATCTTGCCGGCCCCGCCCTTGACCCCATGGCGGCGCAGCATCTCCAAGATCACGTCCTTGGCCGAGACCCAGGGCGGAAGCTCGCCGGTGAGTTCGACGCCCATGACCTGCGGTGCCGCGATATAGAGAGGATCGCCGGCCATGGCCATGGCGACTTCGAGCCCGCCGACGCCGATGGCGAGCATCCCCAAGGCACCGGCGGCGCAGGTATGGGAGTCGGAGCCGATGAGAGTGGCACCCGGTTTGCCGAACCGTGACTGGTGCACGGGGTGGGAGACGCCGTTGCCGGCAGGGGAGAACCAGAGGCCGAAGCGCTGCGCGGCAGAGCGGAGGAACATGTGGTCCTCCGGGTTCTTCTCATCGGTCTGGAGCAGGTTGTGATCGACGTACTGCACAGAGGTGTCCGTGCGGATCCGGTCCAGCCCCAGGGCTTCGAGCTCGAGAGCGACAAGAGTTCCCGTTGCATCCTGTGTCAGCGTCTGATCGATACGGACCCCGATCTCGTTTCCAGGCGTCATCGTCCCGGATTCCAGATGGGAACTGATGAGCTTCTGGGCGACATTTTCAGCCATCGTCAACCTCCTTGCGGTGGTGGCAGTGCACGCACTCACGTGGTCTGTCCACGTTAGCCCTCGGACTGCGGCCCGACAAGAGTAGTGTGCCGCCGGTGCCAAGAAGCGCATACTGGTCCTATGCCGGAACTGCCCGAGGTCGACGCACTGGTGACATTTCTGCGCCCACGCATCGTCGGTGATTTCGTCACCCGAACCGACATCGGTGAACTCAGCATCCTCAAGACCGCAGATCCGCCGCTCGAGGCCCTCAACGGTCTCGAGATCACCGGAGTCTCCAGGGTCGGCAAGTCCCTCATCGTCGCCTTCGACGGGCTCGAGCTGGTGTGCCGCTTCGCCCGCGCCGGGTGGCTGGTCTGGCATGAATTGGTGCCCACGGGCCCGGTGAGGATGGGCAAAGGTCCCTTGGCTCTGCGCCTCCACCTGGCTTCCGGTGCTGGGTTCGACATCAGCGAAGCGGGCACGAAGAAGAACGCCGCGGCCTCCCTCGTGGCCGATCGCAGCGAGGTGCCGGCCATCGCGAACGCGGGACCCGATGCGCTGTCCATCGACGCCGCTGAGTTCACAGCGACGCTGGCCGGATCGACTGCACGGATCAAGACCGTGCTCGAAGACCAGTCGCTCATCTCAGGCATCGGCAATGCCTACTCCGACGAGATCCTCCACACCGCCCAGCTCTCGCCCTTCGCCACGGCCAACGGCGTCGATGCGCCGAGCCTTCTCGACACGATCCGCGAGGTCCTCGGCCACGCCCGCGAGGCTCTCATCGATCTGCCGCCGGCGAAGGTCAAGGCGGCGAAGAAGCGCGGATTCCGCGTTCATGGACGCACAGGGAAGACCTGCCCGGTGTGCGGTTCGACCATCGCAGAGGTCTCCTATTCCGATAAGTCGCTGCAGTACTGCCCCGGCTGTCAGACCGGCGGAAGGAAGCTCAGCGATCGCCGCATGGACCGGCTCCTCAAATAGCCAGTTCCGTGCTTGACCGAGTGTGCTGACAAGGGAATTTATGCGCCCGGGGCCGTCGTTGCACGAGGTGAGTGAGAACGCGCGGTACAGCGCGTGAATTGCCCACCGACACCTCGAGGACACAGGAGCATCATGACGCAGCAGATTCAGATCCCGGGCACAGACCTGAGCATCTTCCCCATCAACCTGGGCACCAACACCTTCGGCTGGACCGCCGACGAGGCCACATCCCATGCCGTCCTCGATGCGTTCGTCGCCGCCGGCGGCAACTTCCTCGACACCGCCGAGTCCTACCCGGCGTGGGTGCCCGGCAACACCGGCCGGGAGTCAGAGACCATCATCGGCACCTGGCTCGCTGCCCGAGGCAACCGCGACAAGGTCGTCATCGCCACGAAGGTCGGCGACCACCCCGAGCACCAGACGCAGGATCCTGCTTATATCCGCACCGCCATCGACGCTTCCCTGCAGCGCCTCCAGACCGACCACGTCGACCTCTACTACGCCCACCGTGATGATGAGGTGACCCCCATCGCCGAGGTGGCCCGGGTCTTCGATGAGATCGTGCGTGCTGGTAAGGCCAAACACATCGCCGTGTCCAACTATTCGAAGGACCGTCTGGCCGAGTGGCTAGCCGTGGCAGAGGCAGAGAATCTGGCCAAGCCGGTGGCGATTCAGCCCCAGTACAGCCTCGTCTTCCGTCGTGACTACGAGACGGAACTGGCTCCGCTGGCACGCGAGCACAACCTCGGCGTCTTCACCTACTTCAGCCTTGCCGCAGGATTCCTCACCGGTAAGTACCGCACCGAGACCGATCTCGAGGGTGCCAGCCGCGGCGGCATGGTGCAGGGCTACTTCAACGCCGATGGGCTCACTGTCGTCGACGAGATGGTCACTATCGCCGAAGCCCACGACGTGGCACCGGCGACTGTGGCGCTCGCCTGGCTGCTGGCCAAGGGGATGACCGCTCCGATCGTATCTGCCCGTACTCCTGAACAGCTCGATGACCTGATGGCTGCCCCGGAGCTGACTCTCAGCGAGGACGAGGTCACTCGTCTGGATCGGTCCTCGGCGCCCTTCGCCTGATCAGCAGCGGCCGCATCGCGATCAGACCGAGGACCGGCCCCGGCAGCAGCAGCCATACGGCGCTGACTCCGATCGTTGCGATGAGGCTCTGCAGAATGACGATGCTGATGACGCTGACGGCGAAACCGAAGGAATTCATCGCCGTCAGCCCCGTTCCCGTCAGTTCTGCGGGAGCATGGCGGGCGGCGAGTTCCGAGAACTGCGGAGAGTCGGCGATGACGAGGAGGCCCCAGAGTGCCAGGGCCGCGATGAGGAGCGGGCCGACTTCGGGCAGCAGCGGGTAGATCAGACACATCAGTCCGGACCCGGCGAGTGCTGTTGCGGCGACCTTGGCACTGCCGGTTCGGCGACTGATGATTCCACCGGCCACGCATCCGAGGACGCCGGAGGCGATGACGAGGAAGCTCGTCGTCGCCAGGGCGGTGGGGCTGCCTGGGTGAGACAGGGCCGCAATGACAAGTGTGGGCACGACTGCCCAGAAGGCGTAGAGCTCCCACATATGGCCCACGTATCCGAAGACGGCGGCGCGAAACATCCGGTCGCTGAACAGTCGGCGCAGGGCCGGGCCCTCGGCGACAGCTGGCGACGCGGGACGTGTCGACTCGGGACGTGGCGGCGCAGTCGCGTCCGCCGGCTTCTTCTCGCGGCCGGAGGTCGCTGTCCCGCGATGAGAGATCGCTGCGATGAGTCCGGCTCCCAGGACGGCCAGAGCAGATGAACCCCACATGATCGACTGCCAGGGGAGGGCTGCGCCGACTGCCGACAGGAACTGCGGCATCGCGGTGCCCAGGGTGAGCATGGCCACGAGCCAGGCCAGAGCCTGCGCGGATTTCGCCTGGGCCCGCTTGACGATCATCTTCATCCCCATCGGATAGATGCCTGCGAGGCTCATTCCGACGGCGAAGCGGGAGATCCAGACGAGAACGAGGTCCGAAGGGCCGAGCGTCCACACGAAATTCAGTGCAGCACCGACGAGGCTGGAGACGATGAAGATGCGTTCGGGCGGGAAGCGGTCGGCAATCCCGGTCGCCGCGCTCAGCAGCGTTCCGGCGATGAAGCCGATCTGAGTTGCCGCAATCAGCCAACCGAACTGTGCCGGTGTCGGCCGCCGGGGCGAAGGTGGCCATCGGCGACATCCACCTCGACGCTGCCCAGGAGACTGCCGCGGAATTGGGTGTGAGTGCCTACCGGCTCGACGTCTCAGACCCGGAATGCCTCAACGCGTTCCTCACCGAGGTGGCCCACGAGCTCGGGCCCATCGACATCTTCATCGGCAATGCGGGCCTGATGTGGGTCGGTCCCTTCGCCGAGGAATCGAACGCATTGGCCCGGGCACAGATCGAGGTCAACCTGCTCGGCGTGATCAATGGGATCAAGGCCGCAGCACCGGCCATGGTCGCTCGTGGTGGGGGCCACCTCATCACCGTGGCCTCGGCGGGTTCCATTCTGCCCACCCCGGGGGAGGCGACCTATGCGGCCACGAAGCACGGCGTGCTCGGCTACCTCAAAGCCATTCGCGCGGAACTGCGCGGCAAGGGCGTGCGGATCACCTCGATCATGCCCGGGGTCGTCGATACGGCACTGGCGGCAGGGACCTCGAGTGGTGCGGCGAAGCTGCTCACCCCCGCCGAGGTGGCCCGCAGTGTAGTCAAATCCGCACTCCGACCCCGGTTCGAGATCACCGTGCCCGGTTTCATCGGCCCGGCCGTCAAGGTGGCCAATCTGCTGCCGCTGGCGATCCGCGACCGACTCTTCGGGGCGATGGTGCCTAACCAGCTGCTGGCGCGCAAGAATCAGCGGCAGGACTATGAGGCTTCGTTCACCGCAACTCGGCGGTGAGGAGTCTCAGGCGACGATCTCGTCCTTGGGTTCGACGGTGTGGGCGACGGCTGCGCCGATGACCGTGCCGATGGCGATCGAGAAGAACGTTGCGCCCGCCGCAAGCATGCTGCCCGCGACTCCGCTGCCGTCACCGAACTCGAGCTGAGAGGCGTTGAGCAGGCCGAATGAGCCGGGGGCGACGATGAGGAAGGCGGGGACGTAGCTGATGCGCCAGATCGGCCCTCGCGGCAGGCGGGAGAGGATGACGGCCACGAGTGAGGCGGCCAAGGCTCCGGCGAGACCGCCCACGGCGGCCCCGAACTCGGCACCGATGCCCAGCTGCGCCGTCGCGGCGGCCGCGATCGTGACGAGGATCGGCACCGTGTGCTCGAGCGGGGTGTAGAGGTAGAGCATCAATCCGATCGTGGCGCAGAGGACTCCGAGGGCCGATAGCTGCCAGGCCGAGTCAGCGAGTTGGGAGTTCCGCAGCGCCTCGGCGCCGGTGCCCGTGATCGCGGCCGCACCGGCGACTCCGGCGATGAACATCGCCAGCTGCACCGAAGCCGAGACGAGCCGTGAACTGCCGGCCGAGAGCGCTCCCGCGGAGATCTCCGTCAGCCCGGTGACCACGGCGCTGCCCGGAAGCAGCAGCGCCAGTGTCGCGACGATCGTGCGCAGGGGACTCTCAAGCCAGTCGAGCCGGTAGCCGATGAGGACGATGACGGAGACGATGAACGCCGAGCTCACCGGCAGCAGCGGATTGAGATTGGGCCAGCGGCCGTTGATGGCGAGGACACCGGCGACGATGAGTGAGCCGAAGGCCGCGAAGGCCAGGTTGACCAGACCGGGCTCGAGCAGCAGACACAGCCCGATGCCGATGGGTACGGCGCCGAGGTTGGAGAGCCACCCGGGCCAGCGCGGCGGCGCCGCGTGGACCTCGGTTTCGATCTTTAGTTTGGCGGATTCGATCGTGAGTCGCCGGGCCCGCAGCGCATCGACGATGTCGAGCAGCTTCGCCGTCTGGTCGAAGCGCAGGTCGGGGCCGATGCGTTCGAACTTCGTCGAATCCCCGGACCCGGAGGTGAGGAACAGGCCGCGGGGGAGGGCGGCGACGCGGAGTTTTCTGATGCCCATGGTGCGGGCGAGGCCGGTCAGGGCGTCCTCGACGTCGACGGAGGAGATCCCACCCGCAAGCAGCCCGG
>JAKDSA010000028.1 GCA_030457025.1 Brevibacterium sp.
CTCGCATGGGTGGTCGCAGCAGTGCCGACACTGCTGATGACATGATTGACAGACTGTGAGAATACTGCAGCACCGCTGGTCGCGCTCCCCTACAGTCGGAGCAGACGGTCAGCGTAGAAGCTGAGCCCACCACGCAGAACGAGCTGCGCTCGAAGGAGAAGTCATGATCACCACCGACGCAAAACAGCGAATCCTCGCGGCAGTCGATGCCCGATTCGACGATCAGTTGGCGGCGACCGCCGAACTGGTGAATTCACCCTCCCGGCGTGAGCATGAGGAACCCGCACAGGACCTCATCGAGTCGCGCCTGCAGAACCTCGGCCTCGACCTCGACCGGTGGAGCATCGACTCCCCCGAACTTCAGGCGCATCCTGGCTTCGGGCCCTCCACCGTCGATTACACGGGGATGACCAATGTCGTCGGCACCTACCAGCCCGCTCAGAACATCGGGAAATCCCTGATCCTCAACGGCCACATCGATGTCGTTCCGCAGGGGCCCGAGGACAAATGGTCACGCTCGCCCTGGGACGCCGAGGTGTGCGACGGGTGGATGTATGGCCGCGGTGCCGGTGATATGAAGGCAGGACTCATCGCCAACCTCTTCGCGTTCGAATCCATCAGTCAGGCGGGATTCGACCTCACCGGTCGTGTGCATCTCCAGTCCGTCGTCGAGGAGGAATGCACCGGAAACGGATCCCTAGCTGCACTGCTGCGCGGCTACACCGCCGACGCGGTCATCATCTCGGAACCCGAGGAAGATGCCCTGGTCAGAGCCAACGTCGGCGTCCTGTGGTTCACGGTCCGAGTCAGTGGCAACCCCACGCACCCGAGGGAGATGGCCAATGGGTTCAACGCCATCGACGCCGCGTTCGAGGTCATGCAAGTCCTGCGTGGTCTTGAGCAGACATGGAACGACAGGAAGGGCGAGCACCCGTACTTCGAGGATCTTGACCACCCGATCAACGTCAACTTCGGTGAGATCCGTGGCGGCGACTGGCCTTCGAGCGTACCTGCCTGGTGCGAACTCCAGGTCCGCGTCGCCACCTATCCCGGCACGAACGCCGATGATGCCTGGGCCGAGGTCGAGAAGTGCGTGACCGATGCCGGAGCCGGCTCAGACCCGACCTTCGAAACGGTCCTGACCCCCAACGGCTTCTACGCCGATGGCTATGTGCTCGAGCCGGGCAGCGATGCTGAGGAACTGCTCGAACAGACCCACCGTGAGGCCTTCGACGCAGAGCTCACCAGCTTCACCACTCCCGGCTATCTCGACGGGCGAGTCTTCGTCAATTACGGCCAGATGCCGACGCTGGTCTACGGCCCCGTCTCGGAGAACATCCACGGATTCGACGAACGCGTGAGCATCGAGTCCGTGCGCAAATGCACGCAATCCATGGCGCTCTTCATCGCCGAATGGTGCGGTATCGACGAAGGCTGAGCCTCGTCAGCCCAGGTCCTCACATGCTCCCATTCGCCTGGAAGTTTCCGTGCCAGGACAGAGCCTCACCCAGCAGGTGCGGAGTGTGCCGTCCGTTCGGGTTCTCTGCGATCGCCCGATCCAGGTAGTCGCCGAGGCGGTCCCGGTAGCTCGGATGCGCGCAGTTGGCGATGATTGTGCGTGCTCGTCCCACCGGGGAGAGTCCCCGCAGGTCGGCCAGCCCCTGTTCGGTGACGAGGATCTGGGTGTCGTGTTCGGTGTGATCGATGTGGCTGGCGAAGGGCACGACCGAGGAGATCGCCCCGTCCTTGGCCAGCGAGTTCGACACGAAGAAGTTGAGGGAGGCGTTGCGGGCGAAGTCGCCGGAGCCGCCGATGCCGTTGATCGCAATGACGCCGAGGCGGCGGTTGTCGATGAGGTCGAGCATCCCGTCCTGGATGACCTCCGTGTAGGCGGTCAGTCCCTCGAATTCACTGTCGGGCTTCACCAGCGGTGACAAGCTTCGAACTCAGGTCCGCGCATGTGATTCTCGACATTGAAATGAGTCAATCGGATGCTTGTTCAGCCGCTGCCTCCGTCCGAGATCAAACGGGCGAATGCACCGATTCTGCCCTTACCGTGGCTGGTCAGTCCGATGCACTACCGCTCCAACCCCGCCAGGTACTCCCCCGCCCCGAGCGCGATGGCCGTCTCTGCCTCCACACCGACGGCGAGCATGTCCTCGTCGACGTCGAAGCGTTCGGTGTGATGGCCCCAGGAGGTGTCCATGCCGATCTGGACGTAGGTGGCCAGGCCGCCGCGCTCCTTGACCCGCTTCATCATCGCGGTGGCGTCCTCGGATCCGCCCAGCCCACCGGAGTCATGGATCTCGGCGACTCCGTCGACTCCTTCGAAGCACGTACGGATATACGGTAAGAGCTTCGGGCTCGGCGACTCCTGGTCCGCCTTGCCGACGACCGTGACAGAAGCATCGATGTCATACATCCGGGCGGCACCGGCGATGACGTCCCGAGCTCGATCTTCCACATAGGAATTGATCGAACTCGTCTCACCACGTGTCTCCAACCGCAGCGAGGCTGCCCTGGGCACGACATTGCGCCCCTCACCAGCATGGAAGGTGCCGACATTGATGCGGCTGGCCCCTGCCGAATGCCGGGGTATCGCGTGCAGGTTCAACGTCGCCGAGGCGGCCGCAAGCAGCGCGTTCTTGCCCCTCTCCGGGTCTCCCCCGGCATGGGCTCCGACACCCGAGAAGGTCGCGTCGAGTTTCGTGCTCGCCAGGTACCCATCGGAGCCGGTGAGCACGTTGCCCTTCTCATCGTCGGATTTCAGGTGGGTCGCGACGAACAGGTCCACGTCGTCGAACCAGCCGGCGGCCACGATCGAATGAGCGCCGCGCACACCCTCCTCGGCGGGTTGGAAGATGATCTTCACGGTCCCGGTCAGCTCATCTTGCGCCCTCGTCAGCGAGGTGGCCAGGCCCAGTCCGATGGCGGCGTGACCGTCGTGGCCGCAGCCGTGCATGGCTCCGTCGTTGACCGAGGCGAAGCCTTCGGCGAACGGGCGGTGGCTGTCATCGGCAAGTTCGATCAGGTCGTTCGAGTCGATGTCGAAACGGAAGCACACGACGGGGCCGGGACGGCCGGTCTCCAACACTCCCAGGACTCCGGTGAACCCGTCCCCCATCGCCGCCACCAGCTCGGGGTCGGCTCCCTGCGCAACGGCACGCTCGCGTTCGACTGCGAGCACCTCGGCGCTGGGAACACCCAATCGGGCGTCGGGGTCGTGGAGTTCGGGGCCATATACCGTGTCCCACCCCAGGTCACGAAGGACGGTGATGATCGCCGAGGTGGTCCTGAATTCCGTCCACCCCGTCTCCGCGAACCGATGGAAGTCCCGTCGCCAAGCGGTGAGCTGCGTGGTCAGTTCGGATGTCAGTGTCACGCTGGGGTCCTCTGTCAGGGGTCAGTATTCGTCAGTACGAATGGTAGTCCTGACTCGCTGCGAACCGGTTGGGAGTTTCCCAGGCGGACCGAGTCGCGGTCGTGTCGAGCGCCGCATTCTCCTCGGCTCGCGAGTCGAGAGCCGCGGCTGCCTCGGCGCGGGACCTGCGAATGGTCGTCAGCGCGAGGCTGGGCACCGGGATGAAGACGATGACGGCTAGGAGGAGGACCAGGGTGAAGATCATGATCGCGTCGATGAGCGAGGTGCCGATGGCGATCGCACCGACGACGATGGCCGGCAGCCCCGCCCCGGCGTAGAACGCGAGGTAGAGGGCGGCGGTGATGCCTGCTCGCTGACGGGACGGCGTGAGCAGGTCGGTCTCCCGGTTCGCTCCCCAATAGCTGAGGCCGTGGCCGGCACCTGTGGCGACGGCGGCAGCGGCCATGAGGACGAGTGCGGTCGCGGCGCCCAAACTGGGCAGGTTGGAGCTGAGCAGCAGGGCAGCACCGAGTCCCATGAGCGTCAGGCCGATGGTCTGTGCGGCCCGCGGCTGCAGCCTCGGTGCCACGAGTTGACTGGCAGCGGAGATGACGAGGACGGATCCGACGATGAGTCCCGAAGTCAGTGTGCTCGGTTCCGGCAGCACCGATCCTGTCATCGAGGGAAGCAGTGCGAGGAAGAGTCCGAGCGCGGCCCACCCGAGCAACCCGGTGACGGCGGCGATGTTGAAGCTCGAGCGCATCGGACCGGGCACCGATGGCCACGTCGGACGCCAGCGCTGCCGGGTGATGGGCTTGTGCAGGCGCAGGGTCGCCACGAGCGCGGCGGTGATGATGAGGAGTCCGATCATGACCCAGAATGGAGCCGTCAGCGCACCGGCGGAGATTCCATCGCCGGAGGTCGCCTCGGCCACCGCGCCGGCGATGATCGGACCGGCGCCGGTGCCGAGGACGAAGGACATCGTGGCCACCGTCGAACCGAGCCACGGGCGTGAAGCCGGTGAAGCTTCGACCATGAGTGCGATGCCGGCACCGGTGCCCAGTCCCAGGCCGATTCCGGTGAACACGCGACCAGCGAAGAGTCCGCTGACCCCGATTGAGCCGACGACGAACAGTGCGGTGCCGACACCGACGCAGACGATGGAAGCCAGGAGCACGGGCTTGCGTCCGAAAACGTCCGCAGCGGATCCGAACAGCAGCAGTGAGGGCAGGCAGCTGATGACGTAGGTCGCGTACAGCGCCGTCATCGTCGAATCCGACATCGAGTAGGACTGCTGGAAGAGCGGGTACAAGGGGCTGGCGAGGTTGGCGGCGGCCGCGAGTGTGAACAGCACGGCGGCCCCGATCCACAGCTGGCGCCTCGATCCTCTGATGCGTGCGTACTCGGGCAAGCAGAAACCTCCTTCTGTTCAGATCGGCGCTGTCGGCTGGGTGGCCATGGCCTGATGACTTCATGATGCAATTCTTGAAGTATTGTTGTCTATCGTAAGATGATAAACGCTATCGTTCGATGGAATCGCATGATTGATAACCGACTCACAATGCTGAGCATGATTGAGCGACACGGCACGGTCACCGCTGCCGCTGAGGCTCTGCACTATTCGCCGTCCACGGTCTCCCATCAGGTCAAACAGCTGGCCACAGAACTCGGTGTCGTCCTTCTCGAGCAGCGCGGGCGCAATATCCGACTCACTCCCGCCGCGCATTCGCTGCTGGGCCATGTCGACGTCATGTCCGCCGAGTGGGAGCGGGCGCTGGCCGATCTCGACGCCTATTCGACGACCGTCACCGGCTCGATCACCCTCAGTGCGTTCTCCACCGCTGCAAGCATTCTGCTGCCGCAGACGATGCGGGCGCTCAATGAGGAGTTCCCGCATCTGGCCACGCAGACGATAGAGGCCGAACCCAGCGAATGCTACGACCTGCTGCTGGCCGGCGACGTCGACCTGGGCATCGTCGCCGTGACCACGGATACGCCTGCGGGCTCCGATGATCGCTTCGCCCAGCAGTTCCTCATCGACGACCCGCTCGACCTCATGGTCCCCCTCGACCATCACCTGGCCGACCGCTCCTCGGTCTCCATCGCCGACGCCAGGGAGGAGACGTGGATCCTCGGCCGCCCGGGAACCACGTACCACCAGCTGGTCATCGCCAACTGCGCCAGCGCCGGCTTCACTCCTCGGATCGGCCACTATGCCAATGATTGGAACACTGGCACCGCCCTGGTTCACGACGGGTTCGGAGTCTGCGTCGCCTCCCGCCTCTCGCGTTCACAAGATCTGCACCCGGTGCGACGCATTCCGCTGACCGGCGAACACGCCCCGACCCGTCACATCGCCGCGGTCACTCGGGCGGGAGCCCAGGACCGGCGGACGATCCGCTTCGCTCTCGACCTCCTGACCCGTGAGACCCAGAACGTCATGGAGCAGCTGGGCAGGGACCTGGGCGATCGTTGGCCACGAAGCAGAGGCACCTCCGTCGCAGCAGGATGTCGACCGGCAGCCCGCCCGGACGATCCCACAGCGGACAATGACTGTCCTGCAGGCAGGTCGCTGTCTGATACAACGGAGGCATGAGCACTTCCCGCCCTCGACCACCGATGCCTGGGCTCCGTCTCTTCGCACCGCTGAGCGTACTCGGCGCCGCGATAGTTCTCGCCCTGGCTGTCTATCCCCAGTGGTCGACGATTCTCATCATGGCCGCCCTCGCAGTCCTCGGCGCTGGACGGAGTCTGTTCCGCGCCGAGAAGTGGCAGCCGGCCGACGACATCACGACCCTTCGCCTCGGACTCATCATGGTCTTCGCCGCCCTCGTCCTCGGCAATGTCGGCTTCTCGTGGCCGGCCGTGACCGTCGGTGCGCTGGCACTCGTCCTCGACGCCTGCGACGGGTACGTGGCACGGCGAACCAGGACCACCTCGGCGGGGGCCGACTTCGACGAATCCGTCGATGCGCTCGTCGTTCTCGTCCTCTCTGTCGCTCTCATCCCGGTCTGGGGATGGTGGGTGCTTCTGCCGGGCACCTTCTACTACCTCTTCCGCGGGGCCACCCTCATCCGGCCCGCCTGGAGACGGCAGCTGCCGCCGTCGGTCCTGCGCAAGACGATTGCGGCAAGCCAGGGAATCCTCCTGCTCACCGCGGGGTCACCTCTGGCGGTGGAGAACCCGTGGATCGGCATCATGAGTGCGGCGATCGCCCTCGCCGCACTCGTCATCTCCTTCGGCCGCGACGTCCTGTGGCTCGAGCAACACGCCGAAGCCCGGAGACCAACGCCTTCGCGCTGATATGCGGCAGGCTCCATCGGGCCCCATTACGGTGCCCAGAAGTCGGAAGTTTCGGGAGAGCTTGCCTGAATGCAGACCCGGCCAGAACGTAGACTTGGACAATGACTGCCTTGCATGGAAGCACGGACTCAACCGGCCTGGTCGGCGGGCCGCCGAGTAAGCTGCCCACCGTCCACGGACTCTTCACGCTCCGCACCTTCGCCCACGATGGAACGGCCCATGCGGTGATGTCGATCGGTGACCCGGCGTTGGTGGACGCTCCCCTTGTGCGAGTCCACAGCGAATGTCTCACCGGCGATGCCCTCGGATCGCATCGCTGCGACTGCGGTGACCAGCTCTCAGCTTCGCTCGCGGCTATCGCTCAAGCCGGCGACGGTATTCTCATCTATCTGCGCGGGCATGAGGGTCGCGGCATCGGACTTGAGAACAAACTGCGTGCCTACGCCCTCCAGGACACCGGCCTCGACACCGTCGCCGCGAACCGTGCCCTCGACCTGCCCGACGATGCACGAGACTACACAGGGGCGGCAGCGATCCTCCACTATCTCGACTGCCCGCAGATCACCCTGCTGTCCTCGAACCCGAGCAAGGTCACCGCCCTTGAGGGCATGGGCATCACGGTGGCCGAACGCCGTGATCTGAACGTGCCGGACCGACCAGAGAGTGCCGGGTACCTTGAGGCCAAACGCCGCCTCATGGACCATATTGCCCCTGCCGTTCACCGATACGTCGACAAGACGGAGACGAACGCCGAGGGCACAGCGAGCACAGTCAGCACAGTCAGCACAGAGGATGCAGAGGACACGCTGGCCGCCTATGACACGATCTCCGATGGAGACGAGGTCGTCGCACAGCTGGCGCAGAGTGAGGACGGTTTCATCGCGACGTCCGATGGAGACGCGCAGTTCGTCTCCGGGCAGATCGACCGTGCCCACCTCCATCGGATCCGGGCGTCGGTCGGTGCCGTCCTCGTCGGCTGCGGCACTGTCATCGCCGACGATCCCCGGCTGACCGTGCGCGCGGTGCCCGGGGAGAACCCCGTCCGCGTCGTCCTCGACCCGCATGGTCGAATCCCGACCACTGCCACCGTCCTCACCTCACCGGAGTCACCAACGCTGTGGCTCATCGGCGCCGAGGTTGCCCCCAGTTCGGACGTCGGCGACCACGTCAGTGTGGTGCGGCTCCCTGCGGCCGAGGGCGACGACATCCCTCCAGCACGCATCGTCTCGCTCATCCGTGAGTATGTCGCCGGGTCAATCCTCGTTGAGGGCGGCGGACGGACTGTGTCGTCGTTCCTTGCAGCCGGCGTACTCGACCGGCTGTTCCTCACCTCGGCGCCCGTGTTCATCGGCAATGGGGTTCCGGGGATCCGCTTCGAGGGCACTCCGGTCATGGCTGAGGCGCTGCGTCGGCCGTTCCGGCGCTACCAGTTCGGTGAGGACATGTGCACTGAGTACCTGCTCAGCGAGCTTGCGAACGGTGGCTCCGCGGAGGACTCTCACCGCTGTAGTGGCGGCGGCCCACCAGCCTGACAACGAGGGTGATGGCGCCAGGCAACGTTGAGATCGTTGCCAGGAGACCGTAGCCGGTCGACGAGGTGACCGCCCATTCGACGGAGCTTGCGAGGCTGCCGGCCAGAATGCTCACACTGACTTCGCGCACTCCCCAACCGCCGACCCCCAAGGGAATGCTCATCGCTGCGAGGCCGACGACTGCGAGCGCCGGAATGACCGGGCCGCCGAGCGCGGCCATCGCGGTGAGGTAGAGCCCGAGGAACGATCCGATGGTCACCGCTGCCGTCAGCCACACGATCCCGATCGTCGATGCTGCCATCCCCCGCATGCCCAGAATGGAGAGGACGCAGGTTGCTGCCGCGACCGCCGCGGCAATCCATGCGAAGCGCGAGGCCACCGGGAGCAGAGTGAACGTGGCCGTGGCGAAGAGCAGAGTGGTGGCACTCAGACGTTCGGCTCCGACGACGGTCAGCGGGGACAGCCATCGGCGCGGGCCGGAATTGCGATAGGCCGCGACGCGGGCCATGTCTCCGCCCAACCCGCCAGGCAGGATCATGTTGAGCAGACTGGCAGAATAGCAGTCTGCAAGGGCTCGGCGCGGAGTCACATGAGTTCCGGACTGCTTCAGCAGCAGAGAGAACCGCATGGCCTGTGCGGCAGTGGCGAGCAGGCCGAGGCCCAGCGAAGCGAGGATCGTCAAGGGGGTGACCACCCGCCCGCCTTCGAGCAGGGCCTGGATTCCGACGATGCGCACGGTGAGGCCGAGCAGGGCAACGGTGATGAGCAGCATGAGCACCCGCCGCAGCCACATCGTCCTCATCGCTTCGGCTCGCCGCTCGGCTGGGCGGGCCGATCGGCACGACCACGGTGGTCTGTGGCGTCGATGAGCACATCAGTGTGGTCGACGACGACGCGCAGCCCAGCAGCCTGACCCTCCGTGCGACCTGACTGACCGTCTGATCGCGATTCGACATGGTTCAACCGCTCTTTCAGCCACGACCGACCTGCCTCTCGCAGGCCGGGGTCTTCCTCGATGGCGGCATCAACGCGTTCGGTGAGGAACCGGATGAGGAGTTCCGAGTCTCGTGGTGCTTCAAGATGCCAGGGGGCGGCCGACGTTTCCACTCGTGCACCGATGTCGCATGCCTCAGCCTCCAGCACCGGCGCCGCCTGCGTGCCGAGCCGTGAATCACGGCGCTGGTGGCGGCCGAATGCCTCGTCGATGACTTCGTCATCTGGGTGCGGTGGGCTGAGATGCCACTGGCCGGCGATGCTGAGCAGGAAGATTCCGATTCCGGAGAAGCGGTGCAGAGTCTCGATGATTGCCGCCGTGTCATCGCGGGTGAGCACGTCGAGCAGAGCACTGCCGGTGATGAGCAGTTCGCATGGATGAAACGACACGGTGGATGCTGTTCGCGGATCGGCCCCAGAACCGGCGTTCCCCGCCGACGATGCCGCAGCCAGTGCTTCGGCTGCGATGTCCGGCAGGGACGAGATCGGGGCTGCGACCGTGTGCACTGCGGTGCCGAACCTGTCAGCGGCGACCTCGAGTGCGGCTTCATCGGCATCGACGAGCACCCACTGCACCCGACGTCCGCGCAGTCGTTCGGTGAGGCGGGCGTCGAACCACCGCATGGAGTTACCGGTTCCCGCTCCGACGTCGATGACGACCAACGGCCGCTCTGTGTCGACCGTCAGCGCGCGAGTCGCCAGTGACCCGGCCGCCTCGTCGAGAAGCGGGAGCGCATGCTTTCGCGCTGCATCATCGAAGGGCACCCTCAGGTCCAACCATCCCGGCTCTGCCGCAGTCATGAGACTCTCACCTGGCCCTCCAGAACGGCGAGCACGGTGCGCGCCGTGTCATTCCACTCGGGCACAGCCGACTCACGGACTTCACGAGCCGTTGCAGCGAGTTCGGCTCGGTCAGCCTCGTCGCTCAACCACCGCTCCAGCAAGTCTGCCCAGGCTGAGACGTCCAGCGCCAGTGCACGACCAGCGCCCAGCGCCTCTTGCGCCCCGGTGCCTGCGGTGACGAAAGAGGGAATGGCTGCAGCGGCGGCTTCGCGCACGACCATTCCTAAGGTCTCTTCCTTCGAAGGCAGGAGCAGCAGGTCCGCGTGCCGGTAGAGGTCGTCGACGCCATCCTCGTCGAGTTCGCCCACACACTCCACCGAGGTCAGGCCCTCCAGTGCTTCACGAACGCCTTCGGCATAGACGGTGTCGGTGATGGGGCCGGCGAAGGTGCAGCGCCAGTCGGTGGCACCGCGTCGTCGCAGCTCCTGGAGGACGTGTGCGAGGAACAGCTGGTTCTTGTTGTCCTCCATCGCACCCAGGCAGATGAGGTGGGCAGGCGAACCCGGCTGCGCCACGGGGCGCACATGCGTTCCGGGGCGGGCAACCTCGGCGGTGATGTCGTATCTCCGGGCCACCTCGGCGGCGGCGAAGGCACTCGTCGTGACCACGGCAGATGCTGCCTGCAGACAGTCAGCCTCGCGGCGCTGAGCAGAAGGCCCCTGTGCGAGCGAATGTTGGAGCATTACTACCGGGCCAGACAACGGTGTGGGAAGGCTGCATCCGATGAGTCCGTCGATGAGGACCGGGCGCTGCGACTCACCCGACTGACATTGTGCAACCAGTTGGCGCAGCCTGGCCACATCGTCCTCCGTCGGCTCGGGCCAGGACCCCGGTGCGGTGATGCGCTCGATCCGACCTCCGGCCGCAGCACTGAGTTCGGAGTTGTAGCGCAGTCCCCCGCTGATGCGTCCGAGGGCCGGTTCGATGAGGGTGAAGGTCACGGCCGATTCGCAACGGTATAGGACACTGCGGCGCGAGGATTCTCGCGGAGGTGGACCGCGATCCCGATGTCGGGACGGTCCTCGAGGGAACCGGAGAGGCGGGTGCCGATGTATTCGGCGATGGCCTCGCTCGTCGAGAAGCGGCCCGCGAAATCGGGATGCTCATCGAGGTTCGCATACTGCAGCGGTGTCAGGGCGTCGTCGAGCAGCGCCAGAGCCTCACCGATGTCGAGGACGACGGCATGCTCGTCGAGCTCGGCCCGGGTGAACGTCACCTCGACGGCGAGGGTGGCACCGTGGAGAGACTGCGCGGGCCCGAAGAATTCGTGCGGCAGACTGTGGGCGATCATGACGTGGTCGTTGACGCTGAGGCTGAACATTCAGGACCCTTCTTCGTAGTCGAGCACATGGCACAGGGTGGCTGCCGCGGTCGCCGTATCGCTGCTGAGTTCGTCCATCAGCCACGGCAGGTCCTGCCACCCGGATACCCCGGTGATGAGGGCGTCGAAACGATCATCGTGGAGCGCAGTCAGTGCCGCACGCAGTCGGTCGCTGCGAGTCCTGCGCGCGCGGTGTCCGGCCGGAACCCGACCCACTTGGCTGGCGACGATCGAAAGGCGCCTGGCGTGGAAGTCGGCACCGAGTGCCACCCTGGGCTCCGTGTCCCCGTACCACGAGGCTTCGACGACGGTCCCGTCATCGCCGGTGATCTCGAGGGCCCGCGCCAGCCCGCCTTCGCCTCCTGAGGTGTGGATGGCGATGTCACAGTCATCACCGGCGTCCTCGGGAGTCAGGGCAGTCAGGCCCAGGCTGGTCAGGAGGGTGCGCCGTTCGGGGTTGGTCTCGATGATTTCGAGGCGATCGAGTGGAAGATGCGAAGCCAGCAGCGCGGTGGCGGTTCCGATCATGCCCGCGCCGATGATCGCCACCCGGTCACCGTAGTGCGGGGGTGACTGCCAGAGGATGTTGAGACCGGTTTCTGCGGCTCCGGCCAGCAGCGCCCGATGGTCGGAGATGCTCTCGGGGATCGGATGGACATCGTCGGGGGTCACCAGGTGATGGCTGTGGTGGGGCAGCAGTCCGAAGACGCGTGTTCCGGTCCATGCTGCCGGGCCTTCGTCGACGACGCCGACAGCGAGATATCCGTAGGAGACCGGATGGGGGAAATCGCCCATTTGGTGCGGGGCGGCCATGAGATCGGCGACTCGCGGTGGCACCCGACCGGTATGGACGAGGGTTTCGGTCCCCTTCGACACCGCTGAGGAGGTCGTGCGTACCCGCATCATCTGCCCCGCGTCGACACCTGACTCAGTACCTGGGTCGGCACCTGCGTGAGGGGTCGACACCTCCGTCCAACGTCCCTGTCGGTGGGCCTCGGTCCAGTACTGCCAAGCCATACGAGCATCCTAACAGTGCAGGTGAGCCGATCATCGGGTCGAGCTGCACGCCAACGCAGAGCATCGATTCACTCAGGCTTTCGGAGACTGGAGCTGGTGCCCCAACCCGGGCGGGCGGATTCACCATTGTCATTGGGGTCATCGAGCGCGACGGCGGCACTCTCTACTGCACCTCGCTCTTCCTCACGGCCGCGGAGCGCTACCTGTGGGGTCGCGGCGACGGACCGACCTTGGACAACGTCGAGACTCGTCCCGCCCTTGGGCGAAGCTGTGGAAGCACACCACCTACGGCCTATGATCAATCGCGATCGCCCTCGCAAGAGCAGGACCGGTTCGTCACAGGAAAGGGCGCATGGGCCGCAGCGCCCACTCGGCGACCTGGGCCACCGGGTGGCGGTCCAGGAAATCCTGCCCGAGCTCCTGGCTGTGCTCGGCGTCGCTGAGGAACGCCTTCTCCATCTCCGCCGCGAAGTCAGGATCGATGATCTCGACATTGGTCTCGTAGTTGAATGACAGCGAGAGCCGATCGATGTTCGCGGTGCCGATCGTTGACCATGTGCCGTCGACCGTGGCGATCTTCGAGTGGATCATGGCTGCGGTGTAGAGCAGAACGGTGACGTCGGAGCGCAGCATCTGTTCGAAGTAGCCCCGTGAGAGATAGTCGCCGAGGATGTGGTTGGATTCCTGCGGTACCATGATCCGCACGTCCACGCCGCGGGCGGCCGCGTCGATGAGCGCCTTGAGGAGCTGCTGGTCGGGGATGAAGTACGGGGTGGTCAGCCAGATGCGGTTCTGTGCACGTTCGAAAGCGTTGATATACATCGAGCGAATCTGATAGACGAGCTGGATCGGCAGGTTGGCCGAGACGCGCAGCTTCGACTCCCAGATCTGAGGCGCGACCCACGGTATCTGTTCATCGGGTGTGTGGAATTCGTTCCACACTTGGGCGACCGACTGGCGCAGCCCCCAGGTGCCGGGCCCATCGGCCTTCAAATGGGTGTCTCTCCAGTGGCGGGCGTAGAGGGAGCCGATGTTGAAGCCGCCGACGAAGGCGACGTCGTTGTCGATGATGAGGATCTTGGAGTGGTTGAACCCGGAGTAGCGCAGTGGTCCCTTCCAGAATTTCCGGGCCACTGTCGGCACTCGCAGGACCTTGATGGTCTCATCGAGCTGGTCGTAGAAGGACCTGGGTGTGCTCAGGTTGGCGAATCCGTCGTAGATCAGGTGAATGTCGACACCGCGGTGTGCTGCGGCGTTGAAGGCGTCGATGAACTTCTGGCCCATCTCGTCGTTCTTCCAGATGAAGGTCTCCATCTGAATCGACTCACTTGCGGATCCGATCTCGTCGAGCATGTCGTCATACAGTGTCGCCCCGTCGGTGTAGATGCTCAGCTGGGAGTCTTCGACGTGGGCGTGGAAGGTCCCCGGACGTGGCGCCGTCCGATGTTTGCGGCCACGTTTCTGCACCAGGTCGATCGCCAATGAAGCCCCCACTGTGAGCGGGACCGCGCAGGCGAGCCCGGCGGCGGCCCATGGTGCGATGGCGCGGAGGCGATCGAGGCCCTGACGGAGATTGCGCGGAATGGCTCCCATAACTGTTCAGTGTATCGGCCACCAGACGGCGGCAACGTTGACCTCATACCCAAGATTGAGGTCTATTGTCGGCAGGAGGTGCCCATATACGGCACATCGTTGCACTGCTTTAGGAGGAACGAATCATGGCTGAATCAGTCAAGGTACCCCAGCCGGCCGGAACGAAGACCACGGGCGCGGAGAACGCGGAGCACGGCTTCACTGCGTCCCCGGCTCTGGCCAAGAATATGCAGTCCGTCCTCGTCGATTTCATTGCTCTGCAGTTGGTCGGCAAGCAGGCCCACTGGAACATCGTCGGCCCCAACTTCCGCGATCTGCACCTGAACCTCGACGAGGTCGTGGCCATCGCCCGCACCGGCTCGGACAGCATCGCCGAGCGCATGAGGGCCCTGCACGCCACAGCGGACGGTCGCCCCAGCGTTGTCGCCGAGCAGTCGTCCCTGCCGGAGTTCCCAGCCGGCGAGATCACGACCCATGACGCCATCGATCTCAGCGTGCGCGCCGTCGAAGCCACGGTCGCGACCATGCGCAAGGTCCATGACGAAGTCGATGCCGCCGACCCGACCACGGCCGACATCTTCCATGAGTTCATCTCGCAGCTGGAGCAGCAGGCGTGGTTCCTCAGCGCCGAGACCCGCACCCCGTCGAACTGACCTGAGGAACCGTCCCTGTGACGGTCCTTTGAAAAGCCACCGGTGACCACGTCGTACAGACATGATCGCCGGTGGCTTCTCCGTGTCACGCACCCATTTGAGGCAACCGCACTACTCCGAGCGTGTTCCCTCAAACGGGTGCTTGAGCATCTTCTGCTCGAGGCCGCTATCGACAATGCGCTGAGCAGCGGTCGAGGGTTTGCGTTCGGCTTGGGCGCTCACGCAGGCGGTGAACTCGTGAGCAACTGGCAGGCGCGGATATTTCTTGAGGACCTCGTTGACGAAGCTCGAGGGCAGGTCCCCCGATCGGGCGCCGGTGATATCGAGAGCCGTGCCAGCCTCGAGCAAATACCCTTCGAGGTCGGTCGACGGGTCCACGGCTGCCCAGTTGTGCCGGATAATGACATCTTTGGCGCGTACACGCCGATCTCTGGGCCATCCGGCTCCTGTCGCCAGCGCAACGGCGATGTGACCGCCGGCTTCCTCGTACGACAAAGTGTGGTTGTCGAATGGCTCGGCGATTCCGATGTCATGAAGCAGCGCGGCTACATAGAGAAGCTCGTCGTCGAAGGTGGACCGACTTTCCATTGCGGCAAAGCCACGCGCCCAGTGCCATGACCGCAACACATGGTTGAGCAACGCAGGCGAGTGATAGTCAGTCGCCAGTTCGTATGCTGCGATTGACGCCCGGCTGTCAGGGGCTTTGAGATCGCGCAACTGCAGGTGCGAGCTCGTTGTCATCAGTTTCGTCCGTCTCTCTTCTTTCGTTGCACCGCATGACGTTGCTGCACCACCGCCGAGGTGGCCCGCCGTCACCGCAGATCGATGTCCATTCCGTGCTCCTCGGTGGGGCGCGGACCGACGATGCGGCGCTGCGCCTCGGTGATGGTGACGTCATTGATACTCGCCTCCCGACGTGACATGAGACCGTCGGCGGTGAATTCCCACAGCTCGTTGCCGTAGCTGCGCCACCATTGGCCCGCAGCGTCGTGCCATTCGTACTGGAAACGCACAGCGATGCGGTCGTCGCTGAATGACCACAGGGTCTTGCGCAGCGCATAGTCGAGTTCGCGCTCCCACTTCCTGGTCAAGAATGCGATGATCTCCTCACGACCGGAGAGGAACTCGTCGCGATTGCGCCACACCGAATCCGGGGTGTACGCGAGGGAGACCTTCTGCGGATCGCGGGAGTTCCACGCATCCTCAGCACCCTGGACCTTCTGTGCGGCGGTCTCGGCAGTGAACGGCGGGAAAGGCGGGCGCGCCTGGGACATGATGATTCCTCTCGGTTCGGGTGACAACGGGAGTCACTAGCCACCTTAGACCCGCCCTGAGAAGGACGTGGAGCAGGGCAGAAGTCGTTCATCGCAACATGGCTTTTCGCTTGGCTCCTCGGCGGACTCGGCATCCGGGTCCTCGTCGACCTCATCCTCACGCTGTCCGGTGCGCAGAGGGACAAGCAGGGCATGCCGCTCAACGGCTACCAGAAGCACAAGAAACGTGCCTGGATCGTCACCGGTGCCGTCATCGCCCTGGGAATCCTCATCGGTGCACTGTCAACGAAGCCGACGGCCACAACACAGATCGCGGATCCCGCCCCGAGCGTCGAGGCCGAGCCTGCGGCGATCGAAGAGCCCGTCGAAGATGCTGTTGCAGACGAGGCACCGGAGGAGAAGCCCGTGGAGGAGGCTCCCGTCGAAGAAGAAGCTCCTGTCGCTGAGGAAGAGGCTGAGTCCAGTGTTCCCGCTGAATATACCTCCGCGCTACTTCCGCAGAGACCTATTCGGACATGATGCACATGAGCAAGGGCGGCATCTTCGACCAGCTGACGAGCGAATACGGCGGTCAGTTCACAGAAGATGCAGCGCAGTACGCGATCGATCACCTCAATGGCTGACCACGGGCCGCCGGACCACGGCTACGCGTGACGCCAATACAATGCGGCGCCTCAACCCTTCCCGGGGTTTGAGGCGCCGCATTGGTGTCTCAGCAGGTCAGGTGAAGATGCTCACTCCGCCTGGTCCGACAAGGCAACCAATGACGATGAGGATGATGCCCCACACGATCTGCTTACGGAAAATTGCGAAGATGCCCGAAATGACGAGCAGTGCTGCGATGATCCAGAGAATAATAGCCATTGCCCTGACCTTCCTCAGTTGTTTCAAAGTGGGTGTTCCACCGACAGGGTGATGAGCCTGTCGGAGCTTGGGTGCCTTCTTCAGTGCCGCGGCTTCAATGCCGCGGTGAGTCCGGATCCTCGAAGGTTCTCCGTTCGGTGGCTCGAGGATCATAGCTGCGATCAGTCAAGCGGGTGTCGTCTTCAGGAGCACGAGGGTCTCGCACACCGTCGACATCTCCGCGCTGTCCCTGACCGTCGGCAAAGCGCGGGTCGCCTTCCGGTGCAGGAGGCGCGCTACGATCGTCGACAACCGGGCGGTCGGCCGGCCTCGAGCGCATTCCGTAATCCGCCTCGTGCGAATCGCGGTCGGCAACCGGACGCTGGTCAGCAACAGGTTGCCTCTCGGCAACGGGCTGGCCGTTGTCGACCGGACGCTGATCGGCAACGGGACGCTGCTGGTCGGCGACTACCGGACGCTGATCGGCAACCGGACGCTGGTCGGCCATGGGACGCTCTGGCTGACCTTCGGCCACGGGGCGCTGCTGGTCAGCGACCGGGCGCGGCTGGTCGGCGATACGGGCATCCTGGCCGGCCTGAGACTCGTCAGGTACCGGTCGACCGTCATCGGCGACGGGCCGACCGTCGTGCGCTGCGTGTGGAGCGTCGGGATGACGTTCGTCTGCGCCCAGGCCGTCTCCGGCAGCTGCTGCTCCGGTGCCTGCAGCGGCTCCGGCACCAGCACCGGCGGCCGCACCGGGTGCGGCTTTCTGGTTGCCGTGGGCGTCCACGTCGGGATCAAGTTCATCGGCCTTCTTGAGCTGATCTTCGTGCTCGAGGCGCTGCTCCCGCGCGAGACGATCGCGTTTGGCGGCATCGGCATCCAGCTTCTCCGCCTCGGCGGCTTTGCGCTTGGCTTCTGCGGCCTGGACCTCGGCGTCGGCATCGGCCTTCTTCGCTTCGGCTTTGCGGCGCTCGGCATCCGCTTCCCGAGCATGAACTTCATGCTCGGACTCGGCGTTTTCCTGGCGGATCCGTGATGCTTCCTTGCGCTGGTGTTCGCGCTTCTTGGCTGCGGCCTTACGACTGACCGCGATAATGATGCCGACGACAATCAGAACTACGACGATCGCAACGACTATCCAGATGATGGTAGTTGTACTCATGCGCTTTCTCCTTGCTGCCTATTCGGTTCTCATTGATCATTTGGATCCGATCAACAGGATGAATTCATAGTTGCACGGCGTATCCCACCTGACAAGGGCATTCAGATTGCGACTTGGGGCGTGTCGGTCGATTCACACTGGCAAAACGGCTTGTGCATCCCAACTCCCCGTCTACCATTGGCGTCATGCGTGAGATCCAATCCGACGCTTCCGCGGTTGCGCGTTCGACCACCATTGCAGCGATCTGCTGGATTCTCGCCGGCATCGTCTATCTCCTTGCCGAGGCCATCACTGCCTCTGCATTCCCTCACTATTCGTATGCGATGAATTACATCAGCGACCTCGGCGTGCCCGACGTCGAGATGTTGGGCGATCGAGCCATTGATTCGCCGCTGCACATGGTCATCAACATGGCCTTCGTGGTCCAGGGTCTGCTGTTCGCCGCAGCGTCCATATGTATGGTCCGCGGCTCACGGTTGCCACTGCGACTGCCGATCATTGTCTTTGCCCTCTTCCATGCCCTGGGAATGGTGCTCATTGCCGTGGTCAACGGCGGTCAGCACAACAACGAGCTCGGCCTCGGCTGGGTCCATCTCCTAGGCGCGCTCTTCGCCTTCCTCGGTGGGCACCTGACCGCGATCTGTGTCGGCATCTCCCTGCTGTTGAGCCGGCGCAGCTCCTTTGGCCGTCCCAGCCGCCTCATCGGTGTCATCAGCGTCGTGATCGGCCTCATCGGGATTCTCGGCATCGTCATGCTCCAGGTCGATGTACGAGCCGTGCCGCGGACTGTCCTTCCCGATGGGGTCTGGGAGCGCATCGGCATGTACGCGATCATCGTGTGGGAAATCGGATATGGAGCCCTCCTTCTCAGCAGACTGCGCACGCACACGCCCCTGTCGGACAGATCGGCCACGGCCTTAAACTGATGTCAGACCCCAACGGAGCGAGTCCGATCCGGAAAGGCAGCCCGATGCCGATCACCAGTACTGATGCCACAGCCATCCGCGAGCTTGCGCAGGACCATGGCCTCGACATCGTCCCCGAGACCATCGCAGTCAATGAGATCGGCCTCGACTTCCAGGTCGCCATCGCCGAGGCGGTCGACGGTCAGTCCTGGGTGCTGAGGATCCCCCGCCGCCCGGATGTCACCGATCGCGCCGCCGTCGAGGGCCGTTTCCTGAGTGCGATTGCGCCCCATCTCAGCGTCGCGGTTCCTGATTGGCGGGTCCACACCGCCGAGCTCATCGCCTATCCCCTCCTGCCCGGTAAGCCGGGTTTGACGATCGATGACCAGGGTCAGCCGCAGTGGCACTTCGATGTCGAAGCCGACGAGTATGCGCAGTCCCTCGGCGATTTCCTCGCCGAGCTCCACACTGTCGATCCCGCGGTTGTTCGCGCCTCGGGCATCACCGAGCACTCCCCCGCCGAGGTGCGGCAGCGCAAGCGCGATGACATCGATCGCGTCGTGGCCGAGTTCGATGTGGCCCGAAGTCTGCGTGATCGGTGGAATGCGTGGCTCGACGATGACGCCTATTGGCCCACGCTCACGGTCGTGACGCACGGTGAGGTGTATCCGGCGCATCAGCTCATGGCAGGGGCGAGGAGTCTCAGCATCCTCGACTGGACGACGGCCGCGATCGGCGACCCGGCCAGGGATTTCATGTTCCACCACGCCAGCGTCTCAGCACGGGCGTTCGATGCGACAGTCAAACGCTATGTGGACAACGGTGGCAGAGTCTGGCCGAAATTCGCTGAGCACTGCGCCGAGCTGTTCTCCACCTCGCCGGTGGAGCTCGGACTCTACGCACTGCAGACCGGCGACAGTGATCACATCGAGGCTGCGAAAGCGCAGCTGAGCCCCACCGAATCATGAAAGCGCAGGATTGATATGAGTACCGAAGACGTCAACACCGACAACGCTGAAACTCTGACCACCGATGTCATCGTCATCGGTGGCGGCCCGGTCGGTGAGAACGCAGCCCAGTACGCGACCGAAGACTCTGAACTCGAGGCGCTCATCATCGAGGAGGAGCTGCTGGGCGGCGAGTGCTCGTACTATGCGTGCATCCCTTCGAAGACGATGCTGCGCCCCATCGAACTTGCCCACGCGACACAGCATCTGGACGGTCTCGACGGCGCACGCATCGATGCCGATGCGCTGATGCAGCGGCGCGATGAGTGGGTCTCTCATTACGATGACACGGGCCAGATCGACTGGGCCCAAGGCGCCGGTCTGCGAGTCGAACGCGGACAGGCACAGCTGATCGGCGAACGACGAGTCCTGATCAACGAACCCCAGCCGGTCATCGTAGAAGCTCGGCACGCAGTTGTCATTGCCACCGGTTCTCAGCCGACCGTACCGTCGACGTTTGTCGATGTCGCACCGTGGTTGTCCCGCGACGCTACCGGCGTCCGGGAAGTGCCGGAGTCGTTGCTCATCGTCGGTGGCGGCGTCGTTGCGGTGGAGGCCGCGACCTGGATGGCAGCACTCGGTGCGAACGTGCGGATGCTCGTGCGCGGCGACGGCCTACTGTCCGGCCAGGAACCGTTCGCAGGACAGCACCTCGCCCAGGCACTCGAAAAGGCGGGAGTCATCATCGACCGGGAGACCAAGGTGGAGGCCTGCTACCGTCCAAGTGCCAAAGACACCGGGCTGGGCCGGATCCATGGCGGACAGGTCACAGTCCAGACAATCGGCCCCGACGGCGAATCCACCGTCACGGCAGATGAGATCCTGGTCGCGACGGGGCGCCAACCGCGACTCAACGACCTCGGACTCGAAAGCGTGGGACTCACTGACGAGGACATCACCGCCGGACGTTTGCCCGAATGGCTGTATGCCGTCGGGGATGCCAGTGGCGATGCGCCCCTGACTCACTGGGGCAAGTACCAGGCACGAGTGCACGGCGCACAGATCCGGGCCAGCGCCACAGGCGAGGAATCCGAGTCCATCCCGGCGAACGTGCCGGTCCCCCAAGTCGTCTACAGCGATCCGCAGGTCACCTCTGTGGGCATGACCGAGGCCGAGGCCCGCAAGGACGGGCACGAGGTCGAGGTCTCTCAGTTGCCGTTCAACAGCAGCGCCGGAACCTCGCTGCTGCGCGATGACGCCGAGGGAACGGCACAGATCGTGGTCGACGCTCGTTCGGGTCTGCTCCTCGGAGCCACCTTCGTCGGACCCGAGGCGGCCGAACTGATCCATCCGGCGACGGTCGCGATCGTCGGGGGCCTTCCCGTGCATGTGCTGCGCCACGCGGTTCCGAGCTTCCCCGCAGCCTCGGAACTGTGGCTGCCGTTGTTGGAAGGCCTGCCTCGGCGGTTGCGGCTGTCCCTCAGCGAGTGACGACGCCGATCCCCTGAGTCCGTTGCTTCCCTTTGTACAAATCTGATCAACTGCCTATTGATGAAAACGACAGTTCGGCGCAGCAGTTCAATAAGTGACAGCGAAACTGTACGATTCAAAGCTGCGAAACTGTTCAACAAGTGACAGCGAAACTGTAATCTTGGTCCATGGAGTATCAACCACGAATCCTTGACGGAGTCATTTCAGACGCTCTGAAGAGATTCCCCGCCATTGCCTTAGACGGGCCAAAGGCCGTGGGGAAATCGGCGACCGCATCAAGACTGGCGGGGTCTGTCTTCACATTGGATAACCCTGAAGAACTGGCAATCCTTCGCGCTGACCGTGGTCGAACCAGCTCAGCCGATCGTCCAGTCCTTTTAGACGAGTGGCAGTACGATCCGCCGATTTGGGACCACGTCCGCCGAGAGGTTGATCATGACCGTACTCCGGGTCGCTTTCTTCTCACAGGCAGCGCGAACACCAACGACGCACAGATCCACACTGGTGCGGGTCGTATCGTTCGGCTCCGCATGTACCCAATGTCCCTGGCAGAGCGCCGCCTCGACGAACCATCGGTAAGCCTCGGTCAAATCCTTGCCGACGTCAGCGTCGACATCGAAGGAACAACTGATGTCTCTCTCGACTCGTACGTGCGCGAAATTGTGTCTTCGGGTTTTCCTGCCCTCCGACACGGATCCGAAGCAACGGTGGCCGACGAACTCGATGCCTACCTTACTTATGCGCTGCAGCGGGAAGTCCCCGCACTCGGTTCAATGTTCAGGCGACCACAAGCACTGCTCGCGTGGCTCCGTGCTTATGCCGCAGCTGCCTCAACGACTGCAAGTTTCGAATCTATCGCGGCGGCCGTTTCAAAGGAGAGTCGCCCAAGTCGCGCGACCATAGGGGATTTCAGGGAAGCCCTCGCCCAGCTGTGGCTGCTGGACGAAATTCCCGCTTGGGCACCCGAAGGCGGAGAACTGAATAGACTGGGAAACAAGCCGAAACATCAGCTCGCAGATCCGGCTCTTGCAGCACGGCTCCTCCGCGCGACTCCGGAGTCTCTTCTCGGAAACCGAACGCGTGCAGACACTAACCGCAACTATCGGAGCCTGAAGAATGGCCCCCTCCTCGGATCGCTCTTCGAGACTCTCGTCACATTGTGCGTTCGTTGCTATGTCCCACCGTTCGGTCACCAGGTAGGTCATCTGAGGACACACTCCGGAGATCACGAAGTAGATCTGATCGTCGAGGGTCCAGATGGTCGTGTCGTAGCAATAGAGATCAAGCTCGCCTCGGAAATCGATGATTCCGACGTTCGTCACCTCAATTGGCTGCACGAGAAGATTGGTGATGAGCTCATCGACAAAATCGTCGTCACATCCGGAAAGTTCGCCTATCGCAGACAGGATGGAGTAGCTGTGGTTCCCCTCGCGCTTCTGGGCTCATAGTTGGAACCAGCACCGCCAAACGCGATGTGGCATGGCGCGTGAATCGACCGCACCAGCCACTACCCTGGTGCCATGGCGGAATTCATCAAACGACGCACCAGTGCCCCGCGCGGATTCTTCGCCGCCGAGGCTGCCGGTCTCGAATGGCTGGCCGAGCCCGATGTCGTGCCAGTCGTAAGCGTCATCGATCACGATAAGACCAGTCTGCGTCTCGGTCGTGCCGAAGAGACCGCCCCGGATGCGCATTCGGCCTTCGCTTTCGGCCGTCGGCTCGCCTTGCTCCACGACTCCGGCGCCCCAGCATTCGGCTGGGCACCGGCAGAGCCCGCGTGGTTCGGTCCGCTCGACTCTCCGTTCGAGGTTGAGGTCGCATCATGTGCGTCGTTCACCGAGTTCTGGGTGGAGACCCGGTTGGAGCCTGTGGCGAACGACATCGACGATCAGCTGTCGAAGGACGAGAACCACACCATCACCTCGGCGATCAACGCCATCGCCGGCGGCACCTTCGACGGGATCGCAGGAAAGGGAACAGAGACTCCCGCCCGAGTCCACGGAGACCTCTGGGCCGGAAACCTCATGTGGACGCCCGGCGGCTGCACCCTCATCGACCCTGCCGCCCATGGTGGGCACCGCCTCGAAGACCTCGCGATGCTGGCGCTGTTCGGCACACCGCTCCTCGATGACATCTTCGCCGGCTACGAGGCGGTCCATCCGATGCCCGTCGGCTGGCGTGACGACCTTCCCGTGCACAACTTCTTCGCCCTCCTTGCACACGTCAAGCTATTCGGGGCAGGATTCCTCGGGCAGACTCTCAACGCGGCACAGGCGATCAGCGACCGAGCTCGCGCCCTGGCAGTCTGATGCGGGCTCGGAGCGCTTTCGCCATGCCCCGAGCCCGCGTGTGAGTGCGCTTCAGCTGTTCAGGTTTTCGATCGCGTAGTCCGCCTCCTCTTGAGTGAACTGCCCACCGTATTCGCTGGTCAGCTGGTCGTGGATGGCATCGGGCGACATCGACATGTCGTCCTGGTAGGTCTTGGCCGACTCCAGAGCGTTCTCGTTCCAATCTGCGTCGACGTTGTCCACGGCGTACTGTGCCGCGTCTTCAGAGAATTGGCCACCGTATTCGCTCGTCAGCTGGTCGAAGACCCCTGCCTTGCTCATGTGCATCGTGTTGGCGTAGGTGTCGGCCTGGTTGAGTGCCGAGCTGTGTTCAGCGGGGGCCTCCGGTTCCGGTTCTTCCGCCGGTGCCTGTTCTTCGACAGGAGCTTCCTCCGCCGGGGCGTCATCCGCCGGCTCTTCCGCGACCGGGGCAGCCTCCTCCGCTGGGTCGCCGGCACCATCGTCGCTGGTCGAGGCCGCGTCCGACTGCTCCTGCGACGCCGAGGTCGTCGGTGCGTCGTCTCCGCCACCGTTGATGGCGGAGACGATGATGATGAGCGCGACGATCACGAGCGCCCAGAACCACCATCGTTTGAACAGCGGCTTCTTGACCTTCACCGGCTTCTGTCCCTGTGGCACCTGGGGAAAGTATTGGGGAGCCCTGGGCTCCTGGTTTCCGGTGGGAACCTGCGGCATACGGTAGCTGGGGCCTGCCTGCTGTGGATCCTGATAGTTCGACATTTCACTCCTTGAGGTGATGGGCTCCGAGACCGGGCAGGACTGCGGTCGATGCATCGCTGCTGACCAATCGGAGCCGTGGATTTCGACTCTCTCAGCCTGTCGAAGTTCTTCAATTGGCAAATCCACCTGTCGGCCAGACTCTGCCAGCCGATCGGTGGACCCGGTCTGGCCGAACGATGGACTACGTATGTCAGCGCCGCAGGATACGATGCTCTCGTGTCAGACCAACCTCTTCCGCCTCAGGGCCTGCAGCGCCTGCGTGATTCACGGTCACGCCGCACGGTGCGCATCGTTGTGCGCATCCTCGTCGGCACCGTCGCGTGGATCCTCGGCGTTCCGCTGTCCTTCTTCGCGCTGCTCGCGTTCCCACCGGCCTTCGATGACACCGGCATGCTCAGCACCCTCGGCGTGCTCCTCGGACTTCTGGCAGCCTTCCTCTGGCTCTCCGTCTTCGCGCGGCATCGATGGCCGTGGATTCCCTTCGTCATCGGCGCGGTGCTCGCCACCGCCTGGGGCGACGGAACCCTCATGCTCATCGGCCTGTTCCATCTCCTCGTCCGCTCTCCGCGCAAACAGGCGCTGACCGCCACGGCCATCGGGGCGTTGCTGATCACCGTCGGGGTGGTCCGCCTGTGCCTGCAGAGTCCGGCGAACAATCCCTTCGGCATTCTCTTCCTCTCGGACCCGAACCAGATTCCCGGGGTCGATGGCTCACTGCCCGCAGAGGAATCCGTGTTCGGGATAAACATGCTCACGGTCATCGCCGGGCTCATGGGGCTGGCGATCAGCCTCGGATTCGGGTTCCTGCTGCGCCGCACGCGTCGCATGCGTGCCGTCGAGTCCTTCGCCCAACGGCAGTCTCGGCGCAGTGAGAACCTTTCCGCCGAACTTGCTCGCACCTCCGAGCGCGAACTTCTCGCCCGCGAACTCCACGACACGCTCTCCCACCGTCTCTCGGTCATCTCCTTGCACAGCGGTGCTCTCGAGGTCGGCGGCAACGATGACCCCGGTATCGCCTCGACCGCCTCGGCGCTGCGTCAGGAGGCCCATGCATCCCTGGAAGACCTGCGGCATCTTGTCGGCGGAGTCCGTGAGGGGACGTTGGCCAATGCCGGTCCGCAGAAGGAGGCGTCGACTCCCCCAAGCCTGACCTCGATGCGTTCGATCCCGCAGCTGGTCGCCTCGGTGCAGGCCACCGGCACGATCATCCGGCCATCAATCATCATCCAGGACGTCGAGAGCGCACCTACGGTCCTCGACCGCGCGGTGTATCGAATCGTCCAGGAATCACTGACGAATGCGATGAAGCATGCCCCGGGCGCGCCCGTGACTCTCGGGGTCACGGTCTCGGCCGACCTCGGCGCCCGGATCGTCATCGCCAATCCCGCTGAACCGTCGGCCCAGCGCTTCCACCCACCCCGCACCACCACCGAGGCGGGTCCCGGCATTCCGCCCTACCCCACCTCGGCGCCCCGCGTAGGTCCAGCCAACCCTGGCGCTCAGCAGTCTCTGTCGTCGACAGGTGCCGGCGCCGGACTCGTCGGAATTCGGGAACGAGTGGCAATGCTCGGCGGAGAGGTCTTCATCGGTGTCCGTGACGGCTCATTCCTCGTCGATGTGACACTTCCACCGTTCGAACGTCAGGGCTGAAGCCGGACGAACTATCGATGTCATACCCCTCGGGTAGTGTGTCGACCATGAGCCAGAACGCTGCCCCGGTCCGGGTGATCGTCGTCGATGACGACCCGATGGTCGTCACCGGGATCACAGGGATCCTCCATCCTGCCGAAGACATCGAGGTTGTGGGGTCTGCCTCGAGCGGCGAAGAGGCGCTCGACAAGGCGGCACTTCATTTTCCCGATGTCGTGCTCACGGACATTCGGATGCCCGGAATCGGCGGCATCGAAGCTATCGAGCGTCTCGTCAACAGCGTCCGACCACCCCAGGTCGTTGCGTTGACGAGTTTCGACACCGACGATTACCTCTTCCGTGCCCTCGAGGCCGGTGCCGCAGGTTATCTGCTCAAGGACATTGCTCCAGTCTCCCTCGCCGCGGCGATCCGCAAGGTGCACCTCGGCGAGCCGATCCTCTCGCCTCGGTCGATGCGGCAGCTGATCACGAAGGTGACGACCGATCAGGACCAACGTCGGCAACATGAGGCCGAGGAGATGCTGGCCGACCTCACCGAACGTGAGCTCGAGATCGCGATCCTCGTGGCTCAAGGCCTGTCGAACCAGGAGATCGCTGACGCCACATTCATGAGTCAGGCCACGGTGAAGACTCACCTCAACCGCATCAACATCAAGCTGGATACGAGCAATCGGGTTCATATTGCGGTGGCCGTGGAGCGGGCTCGGATGGGGAATGTTGGGGTGGCGGGACAGGGACTCTAGGACAATCGGGGACCATTCCAGAGTCTCTCCAAAGCTGGAATCTCAGGCGGCTCATCGATCCGCCGTCAACGGAACGACGATAAGAAGTCCCCTTAGCATGTTCCATGGTCGCGGTCTGCGGCCGACAATCCGGCACAGGACGACGAGCTACGAGGTGGTGAGGACGCTGGTCGGGCGAGGGCTGGGGTATGGAGTTCTGGTGCAGCGGTTGAACAACACCTCGAGCTACGAAGGATACTCACTGGTGGTGAAGGAGATTGAGCCTGCGGTGGAGCCAGTTGGGGTTGAGGTGATCTGGCCCTGGCAAACTGCAATAGCAATGCGGGTTCAGGCGCTGATTGAATTCGCCCTCGCCAGACAGTGGAAGACAGCCTGATCAGCGCGTTCGAATTTTGCTTCGCATGTACTCTCTCAAGGTCTCGTCGCACACGTACAAGTAGGTGCCACGGATGCCGCGAGTCATGAGCACTGAGTAGATGTTCTGTACATATTGAAGGATGTCTTCGTCCGTGTACGTGATCCCGAGCTTCTTGTTGTTCTCCTTGCCCTTTTTGTCGTAGTAGTTGGATCGGTCGAAGTACACCGCCCCATCGGATGGATCCATCCGCAGATCCCGGCCGATGATCACGCCGGCATAATTGAGGTCATATCCCTGGACTGTGTGGATTGAGCCGACCTCGCTGACGGAACCCGGGCTGTTGATCCAGTCCTTGACGACACCGTTCCACTGGAGTTTGACGCCATCTTCATCGATGTCGATCTTGTGTCGTTTCTTCGGACCCTTGCTGTTCCAGGGCCAGGCATAGCCAGCAATAACTCGAGACAGACCGTGCTCTTCATCCTTCTGTTTGATAGTGCTGATCATCGAACCCAGGTCGTCGAAGAGTTCGAACTCGTACTCTCCGAATTCTGGTGACTCGTCAGCTTGCCCTCGCAGCAACTCCTTCACGAAGGGGATGTACTTGTCGCCGGCCAACACTCGGATCTGGCTGATGATTTCGATGTAGTTCTCCCGCTTCTTGGCGGACTCAACCAGTTCAAGAACTGTGGATGTGGCAGGTCGCCGGGTTTGACGGTTTGAAAAGGATCGACAAACAGCACGACTTTGTCTGACTTCGCCTTGATCCAATCGAGTTGAGTAAGATGCAAACCATCGTTGCCGAAAAGCCGTTCATTGGCTGCACTGAATCTCTTGTTGAGCATCGCGGCAGGTTGGTTGGAACGCATTCCAAGCCGATGTGACTCATCGACCAATGTCAGGTCAAAGAGATCCTGGGACTCTGCGATGCCAAAGGGGGTCAACACTTGTACCCTTTCCAAGCCAGGGGTCCGTCTGAAAACTCGTTCGACCGTCTCGCGAAGCGATTGCTGAGGAACTACTAAGGCGACCTTGATGCCTCTGAGGAGGTCTCTGTTGCGTTCGGTGTAGAACTTGGTGAATCGCTCGTCGCTGACAGGATCTTCCAAGTCACTGGAGCTCTGAATGTCGGACAGCATCTTGAGGATATAGATCGCAACGACAGTCTTGCCGGTGCCCGGGTCGCCTTTGACAATCAGCTCAAGGCTGGACGGGTCAGAGTGGAGGGACGTGGTAATCGCCTCCATGATCTGACCAACGGCAATTTCCTGGTCCGGCGTCAGTGCTTTGAAGGGCGAGAGCTTAAAGAGATCAGAGTTCTGAATCTCCTCGAGTTCAGCCTCGAACAAGCCTTCGTCTTTGAGCCGTTCGAAGATGTGCTCGAATTGCTCTCGGTAGTGAGCTCGGTCGTAATAGTTCGAGTCGACGATCCCGACATTGCGATTGAGCAGGCTGAAGCGTCCTTCCCCAGAAATCAGCCGGATCAGGTAGGACTCAAGGTCCAGACATACGGATTTGTTGAATTGCTCGTTATAGATCACGCGGAGCGTAGTCAGATCCTGGCGTTCAGGATTCGCCTTATGCTGGTTCATCCGATTGACGGCGTTGAGGGTCTCGCCAACGTAGACGTTGTCGCTGTCGGCGATGGTGTAGACAACTGGCCAATTGCTACCGAAACCGCCGAGTTCGTGACCAAGGCGACGGGCGAGCTCGATTTCGACCAGACTGAAATCCACCTTGTGGATATCAAAGTTGGTCATACTTCTTCGATGTCCCTCGTGACTTCTCAACCGGATACTTCTGCTCAGTGATGTCCAACTTCTCCTCCACAATGTTGAGAGGATCCACATCAAGCTTGTCAGCGAGCAGCAGGCAATAGGTCAAGACGTCTGCAAGCTCGAATTTCGTGGACTCGCGGTCGAACTCCGAGTTCCACTGGAACGACTCCAGCAACTCCCCAGCTTCAATGCTGATCGACTTCGCCAAGTTCTCGGCCGAGTGGAACTGGTTCCAGTCTCTCGCCGACATGAATTCTCGTATCCTTGCCTGAGTTTGCGCTAGGTCCATAAAGTGATGCTATCGGCTCAATACAAGAACTACACACGGGCCTCACCTCCTCCTGGACAGGAATCCGAACCTGTTGCTGGTCCGCCTCGATCTACCGACTTCGACAATAACGAACATTGCGGGGGCAACGGCACCTCAGCGCAACGGCATGCTGAGCTCTCTTCGTTGAGCAGTGGAGTTCGTAGAAGGGCGATCGGGTTGACGGCGACGATTGGTCGAAGAAGCTCGCCGAGCCTTCTCAGGGCGAATTCGACGCGACTGAAGACCATTGCGGATGGCAGATTCAGTTGGAATCGAGCGCCCGCTGATAGCCCCGCAGTCTCTTTCTGCCGTTCGCAGTCAGACCCCGATTGTCCAGCAGTGCAGCGATGCGATCATCTGCCCCTGACGCGTGCAGACGTTCGATGAGTGACTTGTTGAGCGGCTCCAAGGCATCGGTCCGTGCGGAGACCGTGCCGTAGCTCGGTGACTTCTTGCCCGCCACCGCAGCGAGTTCCCGAATGTAGTGCTCGGTGAAGCTGCTCCACATGTCGGGGGTCAGCAGGTGACGAGCCAACACCTCGGCCAACGTCGATTCCTTTTCTGACGTTCGGCCGAATCCGAAACGAGTCCACCCGTATTTGCGTTCCCAGTGAACGATCTGAACGGCCGAGAGTCGGCACAGCTCCTCCGGGCCCAGAGCCCGGCCTATACCAGTCCACAGTTGGTCGACCGTCTCTGAGATCACGACCTTCGATGCTTCGATCGGATCCTCGGAGCGGAAGTAGTCGAACCCTTCGGTTTCGCAGGCCAGAGTGATGAGTGTGCTCACAGCCTCGACGGCAGGGCGAATCTCTTCACCGGTTCCGGCCGACAGAGCCGCGAACGATTGTGCGAAGTGGTCCTTATAGGTGAACCGCCACCGCGTGCGCTCCTTGGGCGAGACCCGACGATCGCGTGCAAGATATGCTCCGGCACGAGCCAGAGCAGCGAACTCCTTGACGTTTCTGCGAACCACTTCGGCCGATGGCGGCGCAGGGGCCGTGACGGTCACCTGAGACGGGTCGATGAGCTCCTCGACCCGTTCTCGCGTCCGGGCGTCGCCGCGCCAGTAGAGAGTCCAGAGCACCTTCTCCAGGTCGTCACGGTCGAAGCCCGAGGTTGTGCGGAAGAACTGCGTACGATCGAATTTCTTGGCCACCACCCGTTCAGAGTAACAATCACATGCGCGGCGAGCTCATCGAATCCGATGCATGTCAGCCTCTGATGCAATAGCGTGGGAGCATGCCTTCACAGCCACCGGAGCCACCGAGCGACGAACCCGACCTTCTCGCCGAGCTCTCGGCTGTCCTTGCCGATCCGAGTCCTGTCCCGCTGCTTCTGGCCGCGAGCTCCATGGGGTACGCCGCCAATGTCGACGAGGACGATGGTTCATCACCATTCTCGATGCCTCCCAAAGTCGAGTCGAGCCCGCTCTCGGAGCAGTTCCTTACCCTCACCTCGGCGATGATGGAATCAGCGGCGCCAGAGACCGACGCGCTCCTGCTCATCTGGGCCGCCATGTTCGACGACCCATTGTTGCGACGACGCATCCACCGTGCCGTCGATCCCAGGTCACAGTCACTTCCGGACTGGCTGCGCAGTCTTGATTCGGTGTCACCTGTCGCCGCTGCTTCACTGCGCCACGAGCTCGGCCACGAAGAGACACTGTTCGTCGAATTCTCGCTCTCAGAGCAGCCTGTCACGATGGCTGTGGCAGTGACCCGGCTGGGCATCCCCTACCTCGAGGACTGCTATCCGATCGACGACACCATCGATTCGATCCAGCGACTGGCCGCGGACAATCCGCAGATGCCCTCCGATCACATCGAACTGACGCTGGCGAATGCGCGCGCCCAGATCGAGGAATTCGTCGATCACGGCGACCACATGAGGCCACCCACGGAAACCGACACCTGGCCCTCGGTGCGACTGCTCCTGGCCTGGATGCTGCGGCTCCTGCCTGACGGCGGAGAGGTTGAGGAACCCCACGAATGGACGGAAGACGAGATCGGCTCTCTGGTCACCGATTTCCTCGCTTCGTCCTGGGCACAGGAGATCCGATCCGATGCCGCGATGCACGCTGAACGTCTCTTCGATTTTCAGCTCACCCACGGGTCCGGCGAGCCACTCAAATGGGGCGCGACCGCTGTCAATATGATCATGGGCGATCTCTACCCGCGCAAGGTCCTCGCAGATGACGAGTTCATGCTCAGCATGCCCACAGTCCTTGCCGCAGTGGTTCGATTCGCCAATGAGCGCTCAGGCACCTCGCCGGAGTTCACAACCTCGGCCCTCGAGGCGATTGATGAAGCTCTCCCCGAGTATCGCCGCCGCGTATCCGAGGGTTCCAGCGCATCCGGGGCCCCCGCCTCTGGGCTCGCAGACCTTCTGGGCCTGCCATCGGATGTCGAACTGCCAGAAGGGCTGATCGAACAGCTCAGCACAATGGGGCTCGATCCGAACTCCGGTCGAGGATTCGATCCTCGGGCGATCACTGCGGAGGACGCCAAACTCTGGAGGGAAGAACTTCGACTGCGGGCAGGCGGTGAGGAGAATCTCGCCTCCCTCGATGAGGAGCCGCTGCCCGCCGAGGACTTCAGCACCGACGGCATCAGCCCGAAGGTGCTCCCTCAAGTTCAGGCGCTGGCCGCCGACCTGGCCCGCTTCGCCGACGCCCATTTCCGAGATCCGGAGATGACGACCGCTGTGCTGCGGATTCTGAATCTCACGGCTCGGACGAACCCTGCAGCGTTCCGTCGGGGGTTCGCCCACCCACCGGCGATCGCCGCTCTGTGCTGGATCGCAGGAAAGAACAACCGGTGGTTCATCGCCGAGGTTCGCCAGCGCACGATTCAGACGATGATGTTGGCCGCTGGGGCCACGACACAGCCGACTGCACGGGCTAAGTCGATGCTCAAGAACGTCTCCTACTCGCTGGAGGCCCAGGAGCTCGATCTGGGTGATCCTGCGTTGCTGACATCACTGGCGCGGGCGGACCTCATGGCGATGCGCGACGCCACTATTGAGTGAGGGGCGAAGAGGGCCGGTATGCGGCCAGTGACTCAGGCCTCCTTGCCACGACATCTGTTTGGAGCGCGCACGATGCCGTAGACCCCGATGAAACCCCTCCTCATACCGAATGTTGCACGTCAAGTGCAACGAACCGAAGACAGAGGGGCGTCACAACGGGGAATCATATTGCAGGGGTAGGTCAACGTCGGCAGACAGCTTCCGGCGGTTCCTACTTCACTGCGACATAGACCTTGTCAGCGAGCATGTCAGGGTTGACTGCCAGCACACCGGCTTCGGCGTCTTCTGATGGAATCTGGATGGCAATGGACCCGGAAGTCGATGCACCGTTGTACATGTTCTCCAACGTGTCGAGCGCGTTCGGCGCTACCACCATGTCGTCGAGGCCATCAAAAGTATTGCCGCCAGCTG
>JAKDSA010000110.1 GCA_030457025.1 Brevibacterium sp.
TCGGCGAAGCAGACCGCCAGGATGCCCGAGCTCCTGCGTTTTCTGGACTCGCTGAATCCGGACTACCTCGCCGTGACCTCCTCTGCGAAGAGCAATTGGCTGGAGGGCACCGCCGACTTCATCGAGCACGTCACGACCCGCACTTCTCTGCGCCCACTGGCCCATCTGGCATGCACCGCCGGCACGGAAGCCGAACTGCTGGGCTGGATCGACCACCTGCTGAACGTCGGCGTGCGCGGTTTCCTCGCCCTCCGCGGAGACTTCCCCACCGGGGTCTCCACCGTCCCGACCGACCATCTGCCCCACGCCGATGCTCTCGTGCGCCTCCTGCGACAGGTCGAACGCGATAACGTGGCGTGCCTGGCCGCCGGCCGCCTGGGGGTCGGCGTCGCCGCCTACCCCTCGGGGCATCCCGAATCCTCCGGCACCGAGGAAGATCTCGACGTCCTGGCGGCCAAACAGCGCAACGGTGCCGACTTCGCCATCACCCAACTCTTCTTCGACCCCTTGGCCTACGCACAACTGTGCATGCGGGCCGAGCATGCCGGAATCACGATCCCGATCATCCCCGGCATCCTGCCCATCACCAACCTCAGACGGCTGCACACGATGGGCAGACTCTCCGGCCTCCCTGTCCCGGGTCCTCTCCTCGCCCGCTTCGACCGGGCCCACGACGAGGCGAGCGCGCGCAGGATCGGCCTCGAGATCACGGCCGAGCACACTGCCGCACTGCTCGAGCAGGGGGCACACGGCCTGCACTTCTATACGTTCAACGATCCGCACACGACCCAGGACCTCCTCTCCGCGCTCGACGCAGCAGGGGTCAGTCTCACGTCATTCCACCCGTCACCACCACCTCGGCGGTGGCCGCCCTCACCGATTCCAACAACCGCAGAACAGAAGGAGACACAGACATGACCATCACATTTCCTACCGCCACCATCACCGGCTACCCGCGCATCGGCCCGAAACGCGAGCAGAAGAAGGCCCTCGAGAGCTACTGGGCAGGCCACATCGACGCCGAGGTCTTCGCCCAGTCCGTGCACACCCTGCGCCTGAGCACCTACCACCGCCTGCGGGAGCTGGGCCTGGACGAGGACTATTCGATCCCCGCCTCCTACAGCCACTACGATCATGTCCTCGACACCGCCCTGACCGTCGGGCTCATCGACTCAGAGACGGCCGGCACCGACTTCGATCTCGACGAATACTTCGCTCTGGCACGGGGCACAGCGCAGCGGCCACCGCTGGAGATGACCAAATGGTTCGACACCAACTACCACTATCTGGTGCCCGAGATCGAGGACTCCACCCAGTTCAGGGCCCACCCACAGCATCTGCTCTCCCTCGTATCGGAGGCCCGCGCCGCCGGTCACACGATCCGGCCCGTCCTCGTCGGTCCCGTCACTCTGCTGGCCTTGGCGAAGTCCGCTCCCGGCACGACCACCTCTGCGTTCACGCGTCTCGACGAGCTCACGGCCGTCTACCGCGACGTCATCAGCATCCTCGCCGCGGCCGGCGTCGACTGGGTCCAACTGGACGAACCGGCTCTCGTCACCGACTGCACCGAGCACACCGATGAGCAGCTCGCCGAGGCGGCTTCCCGCGCTTACACCGCCCTGGCCGGGGCGAGCACCCACCCGCAGATCCTGGTCACTGCTCCGTACGGGAGCCTGCGCGCAGGGCTGCCTGCGCTGGCGAATTCGGGCATCGATGCACTCGGCGTGGATGTCTCAGCAGCCACCCGTACGATCGATCCGGGCTATGTGGACCGCATCGCCGCCGAGGTCCCTGCCCCGGTCCACCTCGTCGCCGGTGTCATCGACGGACGCAACGTCTGGGCCGATGACCTGCGCTCCAGCTTGGCCGTCTTAGGCGATTTCTGTCGCGAGTCACTCAGCGTCTCCACCTCGACCTCGCTGCTCCACGTTCCCCACACCGTGTCCGACGAACCGAGTCTGCCCGTCGACGTCGCCTCCTGGCTGTCCTTCGCCGAGGAGAAGGTCACCGAGGTGGCCGCCTTGGCAAGCGCTCTGGAGGAAGGCGCCGAGTCCTGTGCGGAGTCCTTCGCCTGTGCCGACCGTGCGAAGCGCACTCGCACGGAATCCGCCCGAGTCCACAGCGCCGAGGTCGCCGCCCGCACCGCTGCCGTGTCCGGAGACGACGGCCTCCGCATCGACTTCGAGACCCGCGCCGCCGCCCAGTCGTCACTCGACGTCCCCCGTCTGCCGACCACGACGATCGGTTCGTTCCCACAGACCGCCGAGGTCCGCCGTGCCCGCGCGGATCATCGCGGCGGCCGACTCGAGGCCGGGGAATACTCTGCTGCGATGAGAGTCGAGATCGACCGTGTGGTCTGGCTGCAGGAGGAACTGGGCTTGGACGTCATTGTCCACGGAGAGCCGGAGCGCAACGATATGGTCCAGTACTTCGCAGAGAATCTCGACGGATTCGCCACCACCGACAACGGCTGGGTTCAGTCCTATGGCTCCCGGTGCACCCGCCCGCCGATCCTCTTCGGCGATGTCTCACGGCCCGAGGCCTTCACCGTCGAATGGTCGACCTATGCGGCCACACGGACCCAGCGTCCGGTCAAGGGGATGCTCACCGGTCCGGTGACGATCCTCGCCTGGTCCTTCGTCCGCGATGATGTGCCTTTGGCCCAGTCGGCCGATCAGATCGCCCTGGCCCTTGCCGATGAGGTCGCCGATCTCGAGGCGGCCGGCATCGGAATCATTCAAGTCGATGAACCGGCGCTGCGTGAGCTCCTCCCCCTGCGGGACGATGATCGGCCCGACTACCTCGAGTGGTCTGTGAGGGCATTCCGGTTGGTCAACGCCAAGGTCGATCCGAGCACGCAGATCCACACGCACCTGTGCTACTCGGAGTTCGGCCAGATCATCGAGGCGATCAATGCACTCGATGCCGATGTCACGAGCATCGAGGCGGCCCGATCACGGATGGAGGTGCTTGCCGATATCGCCGACTTCGATTTCACTCGCGGCATCGGGCCGGGAATCTACGACATCCACTCGCCCCGCGTGCCCACGGTCGCAGAACTCACTGAGCTCATCGAGGCCGCATTGGCCGATGTCGGCGCCGATCGCCTGTGGATCAACCCCGACTGCGGACTGAAGACCCGCAGCTACGCCGAGGTGAGGCGGGCCCTGGCCAATCTGGTGGCCGCACGAGATGCTGTGCTGGGCTCGGAGCATGTGCCGGCCTGACAGGTGCAGAATCCCCGCGGGTCACGAGACAGCATCCGAAATCACGTCCCGGTCCGTGGGCTCACCGCGTATACGTCGACCACATCGCTCTCTGCGAGAAGTCGGCAATGCGCAGCAGCTCATCACGCCCGACGCCGCGGTTCGATTGAGCGGACACGCCCTGCCCGATCGACTGCACGAAACCGGTGACGACCTCGGCGTCGGTTCCGCCCAGGATCTCGCCCTCATCGATCGCTCGGCGGATCCGGGCCCGGAGAAGGCGCTCGTTGCGCATCAGCATGGTCGATATGTCCCCGCGCGCCTTCCGCGTCGCGGGGCCCTCGGCCATCACTGCGCTGGTGATGAGACAACCGGGGTGTGAATCGGCGGGCTGAGTGATTTCGATGATCAGTTCTCTCAGCAGCTCATCGATGGCAATTCTGATGGACTGCGCGGCCAGCGCCTTCTCATAGATGTTCGTGTACCGCCGGGTGTAGAACGAAACGGACTCCTCCAACACGCCTGCCTTGCTGCCGAAGGCCGAATACAGACTCGAAGTCGAGACGCCGATCGCCGACGTCAGATCCCGGGTCGAGGTTCCGCTGTAGCCACGACGCCAGAACAGTCGTGCGGCCTCGAGCACGGCCGCCTCCCGATCGAATTCGGGAGGTCTCCCACGCGTGTTCACGTCCATTCTCCGATTATAGATCAGCTGCTCCACAATGAGATCTGAAGCAGACGATCCACAAGGGGCCCCGGACTCGTTCAGGCCAGTGCCACCGGAATGTAGTAGAGACCCTTCGAGTCCTCTTCGACGGTGGCGCGCAGGCGGTCATCGACACTGATGAAGTCGTTGACCTTGATCGTGCCCTTGGAGTCACTGAGCTTGCGAACGGCAAAGGCGGGGATGAGACCCTGACGTCCATCCCCGTCGACGGCCAGAGCGTATTTCGGACCCGTGGCCCTCACCTTGACCTCGATGGTGTCGTCGGTGGCGGTGAGCACATCGGCATCGAGATCGGGGTTCGTCAGGGCAGAGAGCTCGACCGCAAGGGTATCGGCCATGTCATCGACCGTTGCGAGCATGTTCGCCATGGCGCGGGCGAACTCACCGTGCAGCTCACTGGGCTTCATCGCCGCCCCCGTTTTGTACATGTCCTCGTGGGTCAGCTCACCCCAGGCGTCCTGGAGCCTGGTCTTGACCTGGATCTCCGCGAAGACCGGATCACCCTGATCAGAGGGAATCTCCAGGGTCACGTGGCAGGCCCGGTAGCCGCTGGGCTTGGGCGGATCCACGTAGTCCTTCTGCTCGATGAGGACGAAGGCACCGAGCTGCTGCGGATCCCTGAGAGAGTCGAACATCATCTTCTGATCGCGCGGCGATTTGCACAGCACCTTCACTCCGACGATGTCGCGGATGTGATCCTCCACGTCGCGAGGAGTCGAAACCAGCAGCTCCGGATCATCGGCGGACTTCTCGACGAGCTTCGCCAAGGTGCGAGCCGGATCCTTGATTCGATGCCCATCGACGTCCAGGCGGGAGATGTCCTTGTCCTTGAGAAGGCCCCTCTGCTGCTGCTTGAGCCAGTGCTTGATCCGCACTGCGGCAGATTCCCAGGCGTCGCGCCGTTGCGCATAAGCCTGGGAAACCACTTCCCTCATTGCCGAATCCGGGTTCACCGTATCTCCTCTGCCGCAGGGCTCATCACTGCTCCCATCAAACCACGAGCGCGCCACCGTTACGGTGACGCGCTCGCAGATTTCAGCGTTGAGTTGAGGTCAGTGTCCCGATGCGGGCTGGCTGGCAGCTTCCGCCTGGAGGTGGCTGCGGGCTTCGGCGAGCATTTCCTCGCGAGTTGCGATCTTCACACGCTCACGACCTTCGGCTTCGCCGAGAGCCTTTTCGGCTGTCTCCACGCGGTGGTAGCCTTCCCAATCCACGTAGTCGACACCCTTGGACTCGAACAGTTCGATGATCGCACTGTCATCCGGATACACCGGCTCGGTCAGCACGCCAGCGGCGCGGTCATCGAGGATGTGACCGATCGTTTCCAGGGCGTCGCCCTTGGTATGACCGATCAGACCAACAGGTCCGCGCTTGATCCAGCCGGTCGTGTAAACCCCCTGCACAACATCTGCATCGGCAGCGGCCCTCTGATCGTCTGCATCGACGACCCGACCCTCGTGGTTCGGAATGACTCCTCTGCCCGAGTCGAAGGGCAGCTGTGGAAGGGCCGTGCCTGCATAGCCGATGGCCCGATACACGGCGTCGATGTCCCAGTCGTGGAAGGTGCCGGTACCGAGAACGCCGCCCTTGCCGTCGAGTTCCATCCGTTCCGTGCGCAGCCCCCTGACCTTCTCCTCGCCGAGGATGGCGACCGGGGAGTGGAGGAAGTGCAGGTGCAGTCGGCGCTTGGCTCCGACAGGTTCACGCATGGTGAAGTCGGTCAGGGTCTTCGCGACCTGTTTGGTCTGGTTGTTCGACTCGATGGCTTCCAATGACCCGTCGTCGAACTCATAGTCTTCGGGATAGACGATGATGTCGACGTCCTTGACATGGCCCAGTTCACGCAGCTCAAGTGGTGTGAACTTCGCCTGAGCGGGCCCGCGCCGACCAAAGACGTGCACATCCGTGACCTTCGAAGACTTCAGACCTTCGTAGACGTGATCAGGGATCTCCGTCGTGTGCATGTCATCGGCCTGCTTCGCCAGCACGCGCGCAACGTCGAGTGCCACATTTCCATTGCCGATGACAGCGACCTGCTCGGCGTCCAAGGGCCATGACTGGGCCACATCAGGATGCGAGTCATACCAGTTGACGAAGTCCGCAGCTCCATACGAGCCGGGAAGATCCACTCCCGGGAGGCTCAACGAGGCATCGATGAAGCAGCCGGTGGAGAAGATCACCGCATCGTAGCGATCTGTCAGCTCCTCCAGCTTGATGTCGACGCCGTACTCCACATTGGAGAACAGGCGGATGTCACCTCGGTCGAGGACCTTGATGAGAGCGTTGATGATGCCCTTGATCCGAGGGTGATCCGGTGCCACTCCGTACCGGACCAATCCGAACGGAGTCGGCAGGCGTTCGAAGAGATCGATGCTGATCTCGAAGTCACGCTCAGCCTTGGTCAGCAGATCGGCCGCATAGATCCCGGCAGGACCGGCACCCACAATGGCCACACGGAAGGGACGCGTCATTCTCACACCTCTCTAGTAAGTCATCTTCAATTGTATCGGCAATGAAGGACCTCCTAACAAACACGTGACGAAACTCGCATCCCTCAACCATATGATCCCCATCCCATCTGACAGACCCATCCCATCTGACAGACTGGGACGGCGCGAGCTCTCGACATCATTAGACTCTGCATGTGAACCCAGATCCGACCCCAGACATGAACGCCATTCGCAGAGCCGGACTGACCAACGGCCTGTCCGCCTACCTGCTGTGGGGTCTCATCCCATTGCTCTTCGCAGCCGCTGCGCCGACCGGAGCTCTTGAACTCGTTTCGCATCGCGTCATCTGGTCGCTGATATTCTGTGCCATCCTCTTGGTCTTCACCGGCGGCTTCACACGCACGCTGCAGGCTGTCCAGTCAGGTCGCACGTTCTGGCTGCTGGCTTTGGCCGCCGTCCTCATCGCCATCAACTGGACGGCCTTCGTCTATGGGGTCGAAACCGGCCATCTCGTCGAGGTGTCACTGGGCTATTATCTCAATCCGCTGATCTCCATCGGCTTGGGTGTCATCTTCCTCGGAGAGAAGCTGCGGCCCCTGCAGTGGACTGCAGCAGGGTTCGGACTGGTCGCCGTCATCATCGTCGGTGTCGGCCTCGGTCGAATGCCGTATCTCTCATTCACGGTGGCACTATCCTTCGGGCTGTATGGACTCGTGAAGAACAAGGTGGGCAATCGAGTCGGCGCCCTCGAGGGAATGACCATCGAGTCCGCCGTGCTGGCCGTGCCCAGCACCATCTTCCTTCTCGTCCTCGGAGCTCAGGGGCTCTCCACATTCACCGGATTCGGCGCCAGCCACGTCATCATCATCCTCGTCACAGGACCGGCAACCGCGATTCCTCTGATCCTCTTCAGCGCGGCTGCCAGAAGGATCCCCCTGTCCTGGGTGGGCATGCTGCAGTACATCACCCCGACGATGCAGTTCATCACCGGCGTGTTCATTCTCGGAGAGATGATGTCGACAACGCGCTGGGTCGGCTTCTTCGTCATCTGGATCGCGGTGCTTCTGCTCTGCATCGACCTCGTCCGTCAGAGTCGCCGCCGGATGTAGCTCCCCGCAGCGGGGATTCTCTCGTGCAAACTCCTGACACCACTCCAAGCTCCATGGTTCATTGGTTGAGCAACTGACCAACCGACAAGGAATTTGATGTGATCGACGAAGCAAAGCCACTGTTCGCCCAGTTTGCCGAGCGGGTCGAGGACTCGATCATCAACGGCACACTGACGAGGAAGTGACCATGCACGTGGACAAGGGGGTTCTGGAGAAGAGACCCGGGATCGGCATGGTCGTCCCGGGCGAGTCGTCGAAGGCTGCAGCTGTGGACTGCAGCCGAGAGGTCACAGCACCTTGTTGAGGAACTCCTTGGTCCTCTCAGACGTCGGATTCGCAAAGATGCGATCGGGCGTGCCCTCTTCGACGATGAGACCATCGTCCATGAATAGCACCCGGTCCCCCACTTCACTCGCGAAGCTCATCTCGTGCGTGACCACGACCATCGTCATCCCCTCGAGCGCCAATTGCTTCATCACGGCCAGAACCTCGCCAACCAACTCGGGGTCCAGGGCACTTGTCGGCTCGTCGAAGAGCAGCATCTTCGGCTCCATCGCAAGAGCACGCGCAATCGCCACCCGCTGCTGCTGGCCGCCCGAAAGCTGAGCCGGATAGGCGTTGGCCTTCTCCGCCAACCCGACTTTGTCCAGCAGTCCAAGCGCCCGTTCGCGCACAACCTTGTCGCTGAGCTGGCGGACCTTGCGAGGAGCCAGGGATATGTTTTCGATGACGCTCATGTGCGGGAAGAGATTGAACTGCTGGAAGACCATGCCGATCTCCGTGCGCACCTCGTTGATATCAGTGGTGTGAGCGGTCAGGCTCCGCCCATCGATGACGACCTCACCGCTGGTGATGTCTTCGAGCATGTTGAGACAGCGCAGGAAGGTGCTCTTGCCGGACCCGCTGGGGCCGATCACGCAGACGACCTCTGATGCCTCAACGTCGCAGTCGATTCCTTTGAGGACCTCATTGTCACCGAAGGATTTGTGCAGGTCAGTTACGTGGATGATCATCAGTGCGTCAGCCTCTTTTCCACAATGTTGAGCACCTTGGACAGCGTCAGAGTGACCACCAGGTAGAACACCGCAACCGTCGTGTAGATCTCAACCGCGTTGAAATGATTGGATGCGATCAGCCGGCCTTGGAAGATCAGTTCGGGAACCAGAATCACCGACAGCAGCGAGGTGTCCTTGATGCTGATGATGAACTGGTTGCCCAGCGGTGGAATCATCCTCTTAAATGCCTGCGGCCAGATCACGTACCGCATCGCCAGGTGCTGTGACAGCCCCAGTGAACGGCCGGCTTCCATCTGTCCCTTCTCGACGGACTGCACCGCACCGCGCACGATCTCAGCAATATAGGCCCCGGAGTTCAGCCCGATCACCAAAATGCCTGCTGCCAGCGACGGAATGTTGAATCCGATGATGAGGGGCAGGGCAAAGTAGACCCAAATGGCCTGGACCAGAACTGGTGTACCGCGCAGCAGCTCGACGTAGGCACTCGACAGTCCGTAGATGATCTTCTTGCGTGAGATCCGGCCCAGGCCGAATACTGCGCCGAGGGCAAAGCCGATGATCAGTCCGATGACCGAGACCAACAGCGTGTAATAGAGCCCGGCCGCCAGAGCGGGTAGGTAATCTACGACGCCGAGCCAGTTGAATTGGGTTAGTCGGGACATGTGGTCCTTCCACAGAAGAGCGGGCCCCGTTGACCCCCCCGGCCCCCCCGCCGCTAAGGCTTTGTGTGGTGAGTCCACCCGGGGAGGTTATTGTCCCCACCAATCATTGTTAAGGTCGGGGGAGGTTGC
>JAKDSA010000029.1 GCA_030457025.1 Brevibacterium sp.
AAGAAGGACGGGCTCTCAACTCTGAGCCCGCGCGAACTCGAAGTCCTCCAGCTCATGGCCGAAGGCAAATCGAATGCCGCAATCGCCCGCACCCTCTACCTCAGTGCTGGTGCAGTTGAGAAGCACATCAGCTCGGTCTTCACCAAATTCGGCCTCACAGCCGACACCTCGGACAACCGACGCATCCTCGCCGTCCTCACATTCCTCGGAGCATAGAATGCCTGCCACAGTTCACGTCAGCGAATCCACCCGCACGAGCATGCGCGTGATCATCACAATCGCCGCGCTCGTCGTCCTCCTCGTCCCCATCGCCCTCAGCGTCGCTCATGGAGCGTCGCGTCTGAACTACACGAATCTCGAAGTCACGAAGCCGCTCTCGACTTCGATCACGGACCTGAATTTCGTCCTCGACACCAGCGCCTCTGTGGTCGTCAAAACCGCCGCCACCGATGAGCCCGCGGTCCGGCTCACCGCCACCGGGCCCCGAGACGAAGCACCGAAACTGCAGGTGAGGGGATCCGGTGACTCAGCGACCGTGTCCGTCGACGAGCACCGGCACCTTGAGAACTCCCGGATCGAGGTCACCCTCCCAGCCGAGACTTCGAAGAAGATGAAGCTCGATTTCAACGGCGGCTTCGGTGCCGTCGACGTTACGGGTGACTACCAGGAGATCGTCGCCAAGACTGATAGCGGCGCCGTCGACATCAACGGATCGGCGGATCATCTGCAGACCTCGACGGACTATGGGAGGACGAGCCTGAGTGGAACCTTCGGCACCATCGAGTCCAAGACCGAAGTGGGCACACTCGACGGTTCGAACCTCAATGTTCGCGATCATGTCGACGCCGTGACTTCGATGGGGACGATCGACCTCGACTTCTCCAACGACATGGTTCCGATGTCCGGCATCGTGGCCAAAGCCGACGAAGGGAAGATCGACATCCGTCTGCCGCGCTTGGACCTGGCCGAGGAGAAGATGGCCGCCGAGGCTGCCGCCTCCGAGGCTGACGACGACAGTGCCGCTGACGCCAAGGATCTCTTCTACCGCATCAACGCGAATTCGAATCAGGGCAGCGTGGACGTGGCCAAGGACCTCAAGAAGTACGACGCGTCGTCGCATCGGGCGCAGGACGACGATGGCAAGACGATCATTCCGGTCTCGGTCAGCGCCGACACCGGAACGATCACCATCGAGCAGAATTAGGCACAGAGAAGCCTGAGGCAACAGGCATAGACTGGTGCTTACGGTGCCCGTCGGCGCAACCGTCGGCGGGCACCGCCAACCGTCCGTTGGCCCGCCGACACAACACGCGCCGATCCACCGACAGCAGGGGATGAGACATGCAGATCACCGTCTATGGAGCCACCGGCACATTCGGCCGCAGACTGGTGGCGCACCTGCGTGCACGGGAACACTCGGTCATCGCCGCCCACCGTGGCATCGGGGTCGACACCTACGCCGGAGAGGGCGTCACCGAGGCAGCCGTTGACAGTGAGGTCCTCGTCGACTGCGTCAACTACATGACGAACAACCGACACAGGGCACTCGACTTCTTCTCGCGCAGCTCACGCTCGATCGCACTGGCTGCGGCGGAGAATCCGGGTGCCGCGATGGTGTGCCTGTCCATCGCGTTCCGACCGGAGGTCGCCAAGTCCACGCTGCTCGGCTACTACCAGGCAAAAGATCTGCAGGAGAGGGTCTACCGTCGGCTGGTTCCCGCCGATCAGCTCCTGATGTTCCGCTCGACCCAATGGTTCGAACTTGTCGACACGATGACGTTCAACGCCGGTCCGATGGCATTCGTCCCGAAGATGCGGGTGCAGGCCCTGGCCGCAGACGAGGCCGCCCGAATGATGGCCGAGGCCATCGACGCCGAAGAGCGCGGAACCATCGAGGTCGCTGGCCCCGAGGTCAGCGACTTCCCGACGATCGCCCGCAGGATCGCTGTGACGAATGCGAGTGCAGATTCGGCCGTGAGCACCGGTGCGCGCAAGCCACGTGTTCCCACGATCGTTCCTATCCCAATCCCCGGACCTTTGTCTGCCGATGGACTCATCCCGGATTCGCCGAGGCTGTCGGCCGTCACAGTCGAGGACTGGCTGCGCACCCGCTGAACCTGGGGCCGAAGCTGTAAGATCCAGTCGGGAGGAGATATATGGACTGGACCTGGGCAGAATTCGGACTCGACGGCATCGACGCGGTGCGGATCATCATCTCCTGCATCGCGTTCTACCTCGGCATCGTCCTCCTTGTCCGTGCCTTCGGCCAGCGCACGCTGGCCAGTCTCTCAAGCTTCGACCTCGCCGCCATCATCGCCCTCGGCGCGATCATCGGTCGTGCGATCCTCGGCGATACTCCGACGCTCTTCGCTGGTCTCCTGGGCCTGGCCACCCTGCTGGTTCTGCAGGCGCTGACCGGGAAGGCCCGTCACTTCCACCGTATCGCCGGCATCGTCAACAGCCCCGCGGTCGTGCTCATGGCCGGTGGCGAACTGCTGACCGACAACCTCGCCAGGGCTCATGTCGACCCCGCCGAGGTGTATTCGAAGCTGCGCATGGCAGGCATCCGTCAGCGGGCCGAAGTGGCGTGTGTGATCCTCGAGCCGACCGGTCAGATCAGCGTCACCCGCCGAGGGACGCCGATCGACGACGAACTGCTGCGCGGCGTCATCGGAGCGGAGAGAATTCCCCGCGAGGACTGAGGCCGCCAACTACACGCAAGCTGAGAGCTCAGCCCTCCAGGCCCAGCACCCTCGCTCCGTTGCGCCACAGCACCGAGCGCATCCAGTCGTTGCTAAGTCCCAGCCGGGCCAGCCCGGAGATCTGATCCGCATAGGGGTAGGGGATGTTCGGGAAGTCGGAGCCGAGGATGATCTTGTCCTTCAGGCCAGCCAAGCGATCACGATAAGCGGGGTCCACCTCGGCGGGGGAGGAGAAGAACCCGGAGGCGTACATCGTCGTGTCCAGATGGACTCCGCTGTAATCCTCGGCGAGGCCGGCGAAGGCATCGTATTCGGGCATGCCCATGTGGGCGATGACGAACTGCAGTGACGGGAACCTCTCAAGAACCTTCGCCACCGGCTGTGGCCCGGTGTAGGTCCCGGGCAGCGGCTCGGATCCGGCGTGGATGACGATGGGAACCTGTGCCTCGGCCAGTGCCGCCCACGCGGGATCGAGCACGCGGTCATCGGGGGAGAAGCCGCCCACTTGGATATGGACCTTGAACAGTCGTGCCCCAGCCGCCAGCGCTTGCGGGACGTAGTCGGCGGACTCCGGTTCGGCATAGAGAGTCGCGCAGTGGATGACATCGCCATGGGCGGCGGCAAACTCACTGTTCCATTCGTTGAGCCAGGCGGCCATGCCGGGTTTGTGTGGGTAGGTCAGGGCCGGGATTGCGCGTATGCCCAGGTCACGGACGATCTGCAGGCGCGTCTGCGTGTCGTAGCGGTAGTGAATGGGCCACGGGTAGCCGTATCTGGATTCGGCGGCATCGAAGTACGCCCACACCTTGTCGAGGACGTTCTGCGGCAGGAAGTGGATGTGGATGTCGGCGAGGCCGGGAATGCCCAGCGCGTCGAGGTAGGCCGGAATGTCGGCATCGGTGCGCGGTGGTTCAGGCGAGCCGGCGGCTGAGGCGGCGTCCGAGCTGTCGCTCGCGTCGCTGCGATCGCGAAGTATGAAATCGTCCATGCCTCCACACTAGACTGGCCTCATCGCAGGCGGCGGGTGCTGAGTCGGATCAGTCGTGTGTCCAGCCCTCACTCATGCCGCGCGCTTAGACTGCCTCCATGGAGTTCACCGATCCGTACGAGATCGACGTCCCGCCCGGCACACGTCCCGTGGGTGAGGGGCCGTTCTGGACGCCCGGAGATACCGTGATCTGGTCATTCCGGCGCTTCGATTTCGACCGTGACCACGCCGAGGTGCGCAGACCGATGCGAGTCATCGAGGACGGCGTCGACGGTGCCGTGCTGTGGCTGGCCGGCGGCACCGAAACCACCGATACGAGAATCGTCGGCTGGGAGGATACGAATCCACACGACGTGCCCTTGACTGCTCGTTTCCGTCCCGTCGCCGAGGCGCCCCGGCGGATCAATGCTCCCGGCAGCTGGCGTGGGCTCGGGGTGCTCAAGATCGTGCCGCCCAGGGTTCCGTTCTCCGTGTGGGTGCTGCTCAAACCTGGAAGCGCCGGTGCGGACGCTCAGGACGGCATCCGGGCGGATTGGTACGTCAATCTCGAGGCCACCCACCGGCGAACGGGCGATGCTCTCTACACGAGCGACCATATCCTCGACATCACGTTTCCCGTCGACGCCGAACCCCTGCACACGACTCGCGGGCACACTGTGGATGAGACGGTGCAACTCAACCCGAACGGAGCCGTGTTCAAAGACGTAGACGAGCTCGCCGCCGCTGCGAACTACGGCGCCTGGCCGCGTGTTTGGTCGGACATCATCCGTGACAACGCTGCGGCACTGCTGGACAACCTCGGCGACTTCACCTGGGCATTCGACCCGAAATGGGAAACGAAGGCGCGGGAACTCGTGGCTTCGGAATCTTCGCGAAATCAGGAACATCGCCGGGTCCGTGCTGGTTGCTACAGCAAGGACTGGATCTAGTCACCACCGATGAAAGGAACCATCTCCATGACGACCAACCATAGGATTCGCCTGAACTCCCGCCCAGTGGGAGCGCCCACGGCCGAAGACTACCTGCTCGACGAGGTTGACCTGCCGACGCCGCAGGACGGCCAGGTTCTGCTCCGCACCCTCTACCTCTCGCTCGACCCCTACATGCGCGGGCGGATGTCGGAGGCGAAGTCCTACGCGAAGCCGGTCGAGGTCGGCGATGTCATGGTCGGTGCCACGGTGTCCGAGGTCGTCGAGTCGAATTCGTCCGACTTCTCCACCGGCGACACCGTCCTCGGCTACGGCGGTTGGCAGGAGTATTCCGTCGAGAAAGCCGCACATCTGCGGCGTCTCGACCCGGAGATCGCCCCGGTGAGCACCGCTCTGGGTGTGCTGGGTATGCCGGGCTTCACCGCCTACGCAGGACTCCTTGAGATCGGCCGCCCCCAGCCGGGTGAGACCGTGGCCGTTGCCGCCGCCACCGGTCCTGTCGGCTCCGTCGTCGGTCAGATCGCGAAGATCAAGGGTGCGCAGGCCGTCGGTATCGCAGGCGGGCCTGACAAGGTCGCTCACCTGGACGAACTCGGTTTCGACGTCGGTCTCGACCACAGGACGGGCAACCTCAAGAACGAACTCAAAGAATCGGTGCCGCAGGGCATCGACGTCTACTTCGAGAACGTCGGCGGCGATGTCTTCACGGCTGTTCTGCCGCGACTGAACACCTACGCCCGAGTGCCCGTATGCGGACTCGTGGCCAACTACAATCTGACTGAGCTGCCTGAAGGGCCCGACCGTTCGGGTGCGCTCATGGGCAACATCCTGTCTCGCTCGCTCACCGTCCGCGGCTTCATCCAGACCGAATTCGTCGAGAAGCACCACGAGAACTTCCTGTCCGACATGAGCGGTTGGGTCAAGGAAGGAAAGGTCCGCTACCGCGAAGACGTCCGTCCGGGCCTGGACAAGGCACCCGAGTACTTCAACGACCTGCTCGCCGGACGCAACTTCGGCAAGATGGTCGTGGCTGTCGGCGCCGAGAGCTGAGGCAACCGCCCGGCGTCGGGCGCACGGCGTTGCGCGGCGTTCGGCACCCTGCACTCGTCGCAGGTGTCGCTGACGGTGCTCATCTCACCAACAGTCGGCAAGTTGTGGTCGAACCTCGCAAGATTCTCGACCACAACTTGCCGACTGTTACTGCATCGGTCCTATGGAGGTCGAGAGTCGGCGAAGCGCTCGCGCATCCAGTTCGACGTCTGAGGCTCACGGGAATCCAGCGTCTACGCGAACGCGGCGAACACCTCGGCGGGGTCAAGGCCGAAGCTCAAGGCCAAGGTCAAGACGATACGAGCCTTGCGGGCATCGAGGATTCCGGCGGAGATGAGGCCGGACTCGAGCAGCCCTATCTCACCGCCGCGATAGCCGTAGGTGTGGGTCAAGCTCGCACCCGATCCCGGTCTCGACGCCAGGATCACCGGCATGGCCTCGCCGAGGCGGGCCACCGCTGGCACCAGATGCTCGGGGACGTGCCCGCCCCCGACTCCGGCGATGATCGCACCGGCGAATCCCGAGTCGATGAGCTGGGTCAGTGACTCTTCGGGTTCGCCCATGCCCACTTCGATCAGGGCCACCTGGGCAAGGGTCTCGGGGCGGGGGAGGCCTGCGAACGGCGATGAGTCGACAGCGGTCGGCGCATGGGGGAGACGGACAGCGTCTTCGCTGATCCACCCGATTGCACCGAGGACGGGGCCGGAGGAGAACGCCGCGGTTGAGGTCACATGTGACTTGCGGACGAAACGCGGGTCATGGATCTCATCGTTGAAGACCAGGCTCGAAGGCAGAGTCGTCGATCGGGGCGAGAGTGCAGTCAGCGCGGCGGCGCGCACATTCGCCGGTCCGTCGGCGCCGGGCAGCGTCGGATTGCGCATGGCTCCCGTGACGGCGATGTGAGTGGCCGAATCGTTGAGCAGCCAAAGGGCGAAGGCGCTCTCCTCGAGAGTGTCGGTGCCCTGAGTGAGGACGATCCCGTCGGCCTCGGTTGTGCGGGCAAGCTCGCGGACGTCGAAGAGCATCTCGAGCGTGACATTGGCGCTCGATACCTGCGATACCTGGGTGAAATCGGCCTGCAGATCCGGCCAAACCTGGTCGAGGCCAGCGGCTGCCGCGATCTCCGCACCGCTCAGAGCGGGGGCCACGCCACCCGATTGGTTCGAGGTCGAGGCAATGGTTCCGCCGAGAGCGGTGACAAGGAGGCGAGGAGCGTTTTCTGACATGAGCACGATTCTATCGGGCCGCTGCTTGGTTCGATGCTGGTTCGACGGTTCGACGGTTCGACGGTTCGACGGTTCGACGGTTCGACGGTTCGTCGGATCGCCGGGTTCACGTCATGGCTGTTTGCTAGTGTCCGGTCATGGACCCCGATACCGTGCTCACCCTCGCACATGACCAGGCGATCCAGTACCCGTCGGTGGAGATTGAGCATCCGTTCGGGCTCGAGTACTCCGTGTACAAGGTGCGCGGGAAGATGTTCCTGATGGCCTTCGATCTGCGCGGCGTGCCCAGCATCAATCTCAAAATCGACCCGCTGGACGGGGAGGTCCTGCGGGATGCCTACGCGGAGATCACTGCCGGGTATCACATGAGTAAGAAGCATTGGATCACCGTCGCGGGTGCCGGCGGCACAGACGAAGGCGATGGCGAAGGCCTGGTCGGCAACGTACTCGACTCGGAGCTCCTTCACGACCTCGTCCTCGAGTCCTACTGCCTCGTCGTGGCGAAGCTGCCCAAGAAGGAGCGCCCCGTCGACCCCACGACCTTCGGCGGAAGGATCGACGATTAAGCCCCGATGTCGCGTGCCCGATGCTGCTCGACCAATCGGCTCCGCAGCGCCTCATCCGAAGCCGCCGTTGCCATCGCCCGTGCCAATCCGTACGCTGCGTCGAGCACCGCCAGGTCCGCCGAGGCACTCGTGCCGTGGGCGGCGAATGCTCTGTTGTGGTTGACCGCGCCGTCGACCTCGTAGCCGATCAGCGGGTGGATGCTCGGAACGACATGGGACACATTGCCCATATCCGTCGAAGCGACCGCCTCGGCGTCGGTGGGGATCTCCCGGCCGCGATCGGCCATTGCGCTCACGTAGGCGTGCACCAGATCGTGGTTCTGCCGCAGATCGGCGAAGGTGTGGCCCTGCGCCTCGATCGCGATCCCGCAGTCGGTGGCTAAGGCCCCGGCTCGCAGGCATTTCTCGACCCGGTCGTTGATGACATCGAGATCCTCGCTGCGGGGCGAACGCATCTCAACTATCAGCTCAGTGTGATCGGGAATGATGTTGATGGCATCGCCCCCGCGGCTGATCACGGTCGAGACGATTGATCGTGGCGGCAGCTGCTGTCGTGCCACAGCGATCGCGGTCTGCGCGATGTGGACTGCGTCGAGGGCGTTGGTGCCCGAGGAGGGAGATCCTGCGGCATGAGCGGCGACTCCCGTGTAAGAGGCTGTCCACGCGTTGAGGGCCAGCGAGGAATTGCCGGCGGAATCGTATGCAGAAGCGTGGGCCATCGCTGCGGCATGGGTGCGTGTGAAGAACCCTTCCTCGATGAGGTCGACCTTGCCGCCGTGAGTCTCCTCAGACGGTGTGCCGAGGACGTGAATGGTGAGGCCGAGTCTATCGGCCAGAGGTGCCAGCGCCAGAGCGGCACCAAGAGCCGCAGCGGCGTTGACGTTGTGGCCGCACGCATGACCGATGTCAGGCAGTGCGTCGTATTCGACGCAGAAGGTCACGACGAAATCAGAGTCGCCGCTTCTCGCGCTCAGCGCTGTCGGGGCACTGGGCTGAACGTCGTCGAAGCTGAACCCGGCTTCGCGGAGGATCGTTCGGGTCCGCTCGGCGGCTCGATGCTCGTCGCCGCTGATCTCCGGGTCGGCGTGGAGTGCGTGGCTGTAGTCGAGGAGCAGGTTGCGTCTGTTCTCGATTTCTTGGGAAATCGACTCGCAGATCGTCTCCGCGGTCGACCCAGCAATCGCCCCGCCGATCGACTCGGTCGCCTCCGCGGTGGAGCGTGTGGTGACAGGGTTCATAGAGTCGCCTCTTTCGTCGTGTTGTTCATGGTGGTGGGGTAGCGGGAGCCGGCGACCGCGGCGATGAGCGCGGCGACCAGCAGGCTCGACCAGATCAGAGTGAGTCCGGTGGAGGAGATGGTGCCCGAATCAGTCACCGTCGCTGAGGAGATCAGCTTGATCACCGCGGCACCGACGGCGATGCCGACCGACAGCGCCAGCTCGTTGACCCCGGCTGCCCCCGCAGTCTCAGTGACGGGAACACCCTCGACCGACAGCGACCGTGTCGCCGATTGGTACATGCCGAGGGCCAGATTGAAGAGGCCGAACCCGAGGATGTAGGCGACGATGCTGTCGTGGCCGAGCATCATCACCGCGAAGCCGATTGCCAGAATTCCTCCGGCGAGGACGAGCGCATTCCGCTCCGACCAGCGAGTCATCAGCGGAGCCGTGGCCACGGAGGAGAGGAGCGAGAGCACCGAGGCGGCTGCGAGCACGACGGCGATGAGCATCGGGGAGAAGCCGAATCCGTATCCGGCCGCAGAGACCTCGGAGTTGAGGAAGATTCCGTTGGTGCCGAAGTAGCTGATCGAAGCGAAGCCGAAGAAGAACGTGGACAGCGAGACGCTGCGCAGCGAGCGTCGTTTGAGCAGTCTCAGATCGATGAACCGCCGAGTCGACTCCGGCGAGCGGGAGTCGAGTCGGCCCCAGAGGCTGAGCAGAACGACGCCCACGACGAGCAGCGCGATGGTCTTCCAGTTCGTCCATCCGAAGTCCGGCCCCTGCGACAACCCGGCAACGAAGGTGATGAGACCGATGAGACAGGCGCTCATGGGTGCCAGCGCCAGTGGTTCGTGTGTGGGGGTGCCCGCATCGGGGAGGAAGAACGAGCAGATGAGGGCCGCCAGGGCGAAGGGAACGCCGATCCAGAATCCGTGGAGCGGGTTGAGGGCGCCGAGGATGCCGGCGATGAGTCCGCCGACGCCGATCATGATCATCAGCGTGCCGATGAGGTAGCTGACTCCGGTGCGAATTGCACCGGGATGGGTGATGCGCAGAATGCCCATCATCAGGGGGATGAAGCCGACGACGCCGGTGATGAGGACGACTCCGAGGATGATCGTCGGCAGGCTCGGGGCGAAGGCCATGAGCAGAGCGCCGATGGCCACCATCATCGTGCTCCCGCGCAGCACGAGACGATAGCCGTAGCTGTCGCCGAGGCGGGAGATGAGCGGCGTGAGCACCGCGAACGAGATGTTGGAGATGAGGAAGATCCCGTTGATCGTGGGCGCATCGATGTCGAACACGGGCCCGAGTGCCGGCAGGATGGGATTGAGGTAACCCTGAACGACCCCGCTGAGAGATTCGATGACGACCATCAGCGCCAGGACGCCGACGATGCCGTTGCGGGTGCCTGCGATTGTCGGTTGCGGGGCGGACGTGTCGTGCGCGCCGGTGTGATGCGATGTGGAGACCATGGCTGAGTACTTTCGACGATGAATGCAGATTGCCATCACCAAAACTACTGTCAGCCACGAAGTAGACTGGAAATTGGGCATAAACTTCCACAAGAGGTCAGTCGATGATTCGAATCATCCATCAGGAACGAGGCGCGCATGATGAACGAGACCGATCTTGCGATCGTCAACGTCCTTGAAGTTCAGCCGAGGATCGAATTCACGGCGCTCGCAGATGTTCTGGGGATGTCCCCGGCCACGGTCGCCAGACGCTGGGAGGCGCTCGTCAGCTCAGGTCAGGCCTGGGTGACGATTTCGCCGGGCCCGCGCCATCACGAGATCGGTTGGTCGGCGTTCATCAGCATTGAGGCCGACGTCGGTGAACAGGACCGCTTGGCCCAGCGCCTCTGCGCGGAGCCGAGCTTCGCCTCGGTGCTGCTGATGTCGGGTGAGAACCAATTCCTTGTCGACTGCTTCGCCGCCTCGGCCGAAGAGTCGATGCGACTGCTCACCGAGGTGTTCCCACGTCTGCCTGGCGTCGTCCGCCGCAGAATCGACCCGATCACCAAGATCTACCGCCTGGGCAGTCAGTGGCGCTCGGGCGCTCTCGAAACACCGGTGCGGAAAGCACTCGAATCAGAGGCGCCGCGGATCTCCGGCCAGCGCATCCCCGACGCAGTCGACGCCAGACTGCTCGGGGCGTTGGCCGTCGACGGTCGGGCCGGGTGGCAGAACATCGCGGACGAGGCCGGTGTTTCGGCCCAGACCGCTAAGCGTCGCATCGGCAGCCTCCTCGACTCCGGATTCATGACGTTTCGCTGTGACACCTCGACGACCCAGCGATCTGGGCTTCGGGAGGTCGTCATCGAATGGGCGATTCCGATCGACTCGATCGATGAGGTCGGGGCCGCTATTGCCGCCGACCCGATGTGTCGAGTTTCCTCGCAGGTGCTGGCCGCGGCGAACTTCACCGCCACATTGTGGGTGCACGACTACGGGCAGGTTCAGGACCACGAGGCACAGGTGCTGCGAGTCGCCCCGCGGGCGACGGTCGTCGGACGCAATGCTGCGCTGCGCCCCTACAAGCGGATGGGGCAGGTTCTCGGCGCTGACGGGAAGAGGCTGACCACGGTTCCGGTGACTTGGTGGTAGCCCGCCCGAAGTGGGCAACTAGGAGTGGCCCGCCCGAAGTGGGCAATCAGGAGGCAGCGGCAGAACTCATCCATCAGGCGGTTTCGGCAAGAGCGGACACCTCGCCGTGTTCAGCTTCGCGCAGGTCGGTGCGTTGGCGCGATCGTCGTCTTCTGTTGCCGGTGACCCAAGCGCCCAGGGCCACGGAAGCCCAGCCGATGCCCATTCCGGCGATGTCATCGACGATGTAGTGCCAGCCGAAGTAGAGCGTGGCCACAACTGTGAGCCCGAAGAACACCCACGTCAGGGTCTGCAGGAGAGGCTTCTGACGGGTGTGCATCATGAAAAGGGCCGCGGCGAAGGTGACCGAAACATGCAGGGAGGCGAATGCGGCGACCCCTTGGATCTCCCCGCTGCCGATCGGATCGGCAAGGAAGTCGAGGCGAGTGGTGATCAGAGACTGTTGCAGGTCACTGACCCCGGTAGGAGTCAGGTCGCCATAGAGTCCAGGCTGAGCGAATGCGGGCCCCAAAGCCGGCAGGATGTAATAGCTGACTGTGCCCAGCACCCAGTTGAGACTCAGTGTCGTGGCATACCAGGCACCGATGGCGACGTTGCGACTGAGGATGAGAGCGGCCCCGAGGCTGATCGGGATGAGTGGAAGGTAGGCGAGGTAGACGAAGGAGAGGACTTCGGCCGTGAACCCGGTGCCGAGCAGATCATGGAGGAACACCGCAGGATTGGTTCCCCCGCCCAGCCAGAGGTCGGAGTGGGCAAGCTCTCGGTCGTAGAGAACGTCCTCGCGGTAGATCGGCAGGTCGCTCTTGAGGTTTCGGTAGCTGACATAGCAGATGTAGAAGCTGAGCATGCCCGCGGTGATGCACAGCACTCGGCGGAGGTTCCACTCGTTCTTCACCACCTCGAGCATTCCGCGGGGCAGCTGCTTCCAGCCGTTCGTTCGCACCGCGTCCAGGACGATTCCTCCGCCGAAGAACAACAGCGCCAGCAGCGGCAGCCGGACATAGGCGGGACCGAGGAATCCGTTGGGGTCCGTCATCGGTCGACCGAGATAGATCGACGAGGCCAAGGCGGCCGCTGCGACCGCGATAGAGAGCAGCAGGGCAAAGGAATAGGGCCATCGTCGCATCCGAGTCATCGGCACACCGTATAACAATTCGGTATCGTTATGCATGGCCTGTGTGTCCCCTTACAGATCGGTGATAGAGCGTGCGATGCACGCGAAGCCGAAATTGGCAACAGACCCCACCGGCGCAGACAATAGGAGACATGTCCGCCCTCAGCTCCGCACTCGCCTACCGGCGACTGCTCGATACGAATGCCACACTGCGCATGCTGCGGGCCGACCATCTCCCGGTCATGGCAGCGACGCTCGGCACCCACCTCGGCAGACCCGGGACGCGTGTGTCCACCGAGGACCTACACGAGTCCATCGACTCGGACTTCGAAGAGCTGCGCGACCACTTCGAGCTGTCCACACGGACGGCGAAGGCCTACTGTGACGATTGGCGTCGGGCGGAGATCCTCGTCCGCCGGCCGGCCACCTCGGCGAGGGGTGAGACCTACGAACTCTCGGCGGCGGGATTCGACGCGATCCGAATGCTCGAACAGCTGCGCACCCCGCCCCAGACCGCGACCGAATCGCGCCTGGTCAGCCTCGCCCAGTCGGTCCGGCAGCTGGCCATCGACACCGACCCGGACAGCTCCCGCCGGCTGGCATCCCTGCGAGCCGAACGCGACCGCATCGATGCGGAGATCGCCCGCGTCAGGCGAGGCGACCCCCGCTCAATCGTCCTCGACCGGCGCCGCGCGAATGAACGCGTCGGCGACATCCTCCAGCAGGCCCAGGGCCTGCCCGCGGACTTCGCCCGGGTCCGCGCCCGCTTCGAAGAGCTCAATCAGGAGCTGCGGATCTCGATATTGGCCGCCGAGGATTCCCAGTCCCAGGTCCTTGACGAGGTCTTCCGCGGCGTCGACCTCATCGAATCCTCCGATGAAGGCAGAACGTTCTCCGCCTTCTCCGCACTCGTCCGTGATCCCGAGCAGGCTTCGGCCTTTGATGAGGACATCGCCGCCATCCTCGACCGCGACTTCTCGGCCACGCTGTCGGCCGAGACTCGCCGATCGCTGCGCACCCTGATGCGGCAGATGAAGGACGGCTCCCGCGAGGTCTCGGACATCCTCTCCGAGTTCGCACGCGGTCTGCGCCGCTACGTCCACTCCCACGAATTCCAACGCGACCGGGTCATGCGCACCCTGATCCAGGACGCGTTGGCGGCAGCGGCCCCGGTCTCACAGGTGCGCAAACCCTATGACAACCTCGGCGTGGATCTTGAGCTCTCGAGCGTGGCATTGGCCAGCGTCGGGGAGGTCGTCCTCCACGACCCAACCGAGTTCGACGCGGGTGCTGAGCTGGGCGAGGCCGAGGAGACCGAAGTCGACTTCGCTGAGCTCATCGCCGTCGCCCGGGAATCCGAGATCGACTTCTCGGAGCTGTCCGACAACGTCAACGAAGCGATTCGGGGAGCCGTGCAGGTCTCCGTCGCCGAGGTGCTCGACGAGTTCCCCGCCTCGCAGGGCCTGGCCAGCGTCGTCGGTCTCCTGTCCCTGGCCAGCACCTACGGACATGTCGACCCCGAGTCCCGTGACCGGCTCGAATGGTCTGGAGTCGACGGAATTGGGCGCAGCGCCACGATCCGCCGCCACTACTTCACCGAAGGCATCACACTATGAGCGATTCCGCCGACGCACGCACTGACCGTGCACACGCACGCACTGACCTCGAGGCCGAAGAATCCGCCCACAATCCGAGTGCGCTGTGGTTCGGCGACACCGGCACGCTGGGCCAGCGCTCACGCAGGGTCCTGCTCGAACTGCTCAAAGGCCCCTATGTCTCCGGTGCACAGAGCCCGCAGCTGTGGTCGGCACTGGTCGCCGACGAAGGGATCGTGCGATCACGGCTGCACGACCTGTTCCTCGAACTCGTCATCGACAAGATCGACGAATTCGCCTTCACCCGCAAGGTCGTCACCGACGAGATCGACGTGCCCGCGGCCGTGCGCAGCGAACGGCTGACCTTCCTCGACACCGCCATGCTCCTCGTCCTGCGCCAACTGCTGCTGGCCGCACCCGGGGAGCAGCGCGTGATCATCGACCGTGAGGAGGTCTACGAGCGCCTCGCGATCTATCGCACCGGCGACGAATCGACGTTCCAACGCAACCTCAACGGTGCGTGGAACAGGATGAGCAACCGGCTGCGGGTCCTCCACAAGGCCGGAGAGGACCGCTTCGAGATCTCGCCGATGGTGAAGTTCCTCATCGACGAGGACCAGGTGCGTGAGCTCATCGACGTCTACGAGCGCATCGCCTCTGGCGAGGCCAAGGGCTCCATCGCCGAGGCGGACCCCGGCTCACATCACCCCGACGATTCCGCTGACGGAGATCCAGTCGACGAGACGGCTGATCCAGTCGATGAGACGGCTGGTTCAGTCGACGAGATCGAGGGGGACGAGACATGACCGAGGCGCTCTTCCCGATCGATGCCGCCCTCATCGCGGACCAGGCTCGCGCCCGCGGGGCCGACCGTCCCGACGTCGGCAGCCAGTGGCGTCTGTCCGAGATCCAGATCGCGAACTGGGGCACCTTCGACGCGGACATCCACCGCATCCCCGTCTCCCACAAGGGCCACCTCATCACCGGCCCCTCGGGTTCGGGCAAGTCCTCACTGCTCGACGGCATCGCCGCGGTCCTCACCCCCGACAAGTGGCTGCGCTTCAACGTCGCCGCCCAGACCGCCGGCAGCCGCGTCGATCAGCGCAGCCTCGTCAGCTATGTCCGCGGCGCGTGGACCCGCACAGCCGATTCCGATGAGGACCGTGTCGTCAGCAAGTACCTGCGCCCGCGGGCCACCTGGAGCGGCATCATCCTGCGCTACGACAACGGCACGGATCGGTCCCTGTCACTGGCCAGGCTCTTCTTCATCAAGGGCTCGGGCACGAAGATGACCGACCTGTCCGACGTCTGCATCCTCGAACGGGCCGGCCTCGACCTCGCCGACCTGCAGCAGTACGCACGGAGCGGTCTTGAGACCAGGAAACTCAAGTCCGATCACCCCGAGGCGCTCATCACCTCGAACGGTTCCCATGCCAGGTTCTATGCCCGGATGCGCAAGGTCTTCGGCATGGCCAGCGAATCTGCGCTGCAGCTGTTGCACAAGACCCAGTCGGCCAAGAGCCTCGACAGCCTGGACCGGCTTTTCCGTGACCACATGCTCGAACCGCCGGTCACCTTCGACCTGGCCGAGACCGCGGTCAACCAGTTCGGGGACCTCAAAGACGCTCATGACCATGTTGTGGAACTGCGCCGCCAACGCGACCATCTGCTCGAGCTGCGCGAGGCCTCGAACCGATACGACTGGGCCCATGACTCCGCGGCGAAGTCGATCGCCCTCAACGATGCCCTGCTGCCGTTCCAGAAGTGGCGGGAACTCGATCTCATGCGTTCGGACCTCTCCGCCCTGCGCCGCGACCTCGTCGAACTCGAAGTCGCGGCCGACCGAGCGAAGAAGGACTACGACGCTGCAGTCGACGAATACGACCTTGCCCGGCGTGCGACCCTCGAACTCGGCGGTTCGGAGGCTGAACATCTGCAGCAGCGCATCGACACGGCCGAGACCGAACGTCGCGCCATCGCCGATCGGTGGGCGAGCCTCGAGCGACAGCTGAAGCAGGCAGACATCGAACGGGTGCCCACCTCGGCGGTTGAATTCGCCGAACTCCAGGGCCAGATCGCGTCCACTCTCGACGACGAAACGCAGACCGCAGGGCCCAGCCACGCCGACCACGATCGCTTCTCGAAGGCCCGTCAACGGGTGCGGGAACTCGAGGCCGAGATCGACTCCCTGCGTCGCTCGGGCTCGACCGTGCCGGGCAATCTGCTCCAGATCCGCCAAGAACTCGCCGAGGGCACCGGACTGAGTGAGAAGGCACTGCCCTTCGCCGCCGAACTCGTCGAAGTCGACCCCGATCATGCCGCCTGGACCGGAGCGATCGAGCGCGTGCTGCGCCCACTGGCACTCACCGTCCTCGTGCGCAGCGAGAACCTCGGCGCGGTCCGCTCGTGGGTCGACTCCCACCGCATCAAGGGCCGACTCGTGTTCGAGGAGATCCCCGCCCAGGCGGCAAAGCCACGACCGGTGGGCAGCGCGAAATCACTGGTCAACCGGGTCACTGTCGCCGACACCGGATTCGGCGAATGGGTGCGCTCCACCTTGTCCGAACGCTTCGACTTCGCCTGCGTCGAGCGCCCCGAGGAACTCGACGACCACCCCCGTGCCGTGACCATCAAGGGACAGGTCAAGACGTCGCGAACCCGCTATGAGAAGGACGACCGGCGGCGCATCGATGACCGCAGCCAGTGGGTGCTCGGGGACCGGGAAAGCAAGCTCGAAGCCCTCATCGCCGCACTCAAGGAAGCACAGCCGGAGCTGTCCGAGGCCGAAGCCGTCGTCGAAGCCGCGAACGCGGAGATCGCACAGGCCAATCGACGCAAGGGAATCCTCGCCGGCATCCGCGAACAGTCCTGGCGTGACGTCGACCTCGCGGGAGCACAGGAGACGATCGCCTCCCTCGAGAAGGCACTGCGCGAACTCGAGGACTCCGACGGTGACCTGCAGCAGGCGATCGGCGCCGAACGCGAGGCCCGGGGCGCGAAGGAAGCCGCCGAAGCCACCACCCGCGACTGCGACTACGCTCTGCGCCGGGCGAATGAGGAGATCACCGCCCTGCGCGCCGGTCTCACCCGCCTCGACGACGACGTCACGGCCGGGCGCATCCCCGAGGTGGATCCGACGATTGCCGAACAGCTCGAGGCCAGGTTCACGCGTATCCAGCGCAGCATCAGACGCGAGTCACTGCCGGAGATCGGACAGCAGGTCTCCCAGACTCTGCAGGCGGAGAAGGACAAGGCCCAAGCCTCGGCGAGCGAAGCCGGTCAGTCCGTGACCAGGTTGGCCGCCGAGTTCAAAGCTGCCTGGTCCTCGGTTGCCTCCGACCTCACCGCCGATGTCGCCGACAGGCACGACTACCTGGCGATGCTCGACGAGATCCTGGCCCATGGCCTGCCCGATCATGAGAACAGATTCCGGGACCTGCTGCGCCAGCGCTCCCGCGATCTCATCGGCGAACTCCTCAACGAGATCCACGCCGCCCCACGCGAGATCGAGGACCGGGTGGCACCGATCAACTCCTCCCTGCTGCGCTCCCAGTTCGACGAAGGCCGCTACCTGCGGCTGAAGGTCAAGACCCGACGCAGCGAGACCGTCAACGCCTTCATCGCCGACCTGCGCAAGGTCGCCGGCGGCACCTGGGGCGAAGAGGACATGGCCACCGCGGAGGACAAGTACGACACCCTCGCCGAGGTGATGCGCCGGTTCTCCTCGAGTGAGCATGTCGACAAGGTGTGGAAGAACCAGTGCCTCGACACCCGTCTGCACGTGAGCTTCCTGGCCGAGGAGATCGATGACCACGGTCGCGCCCACGCCACCTACGACTCGGGTGCGGCGATGTCGGGTGGTCAGCAGCAGAAGCTCGTGATCTTCTGCCTCGCCGCAGCATTGCGCTACCAATTGGCCGATCCCGATGAGGCGATCTCGAAGTACGGCACGATCATCCTCGATGAGGCCTTCGACAAGGCCGACACGAGGTACACGCGCATGGCGCTCAACATCTTCATCGAGTTCGGATTCCACATGGTCCTGGCCACCCCGCAGAAGCTCCTGCAGACCATCGAACCCTACGTCGGCGCCGCCACCTCGATCGAGAACCCGAGCCGACAGAAGACCCTCGCTTCGACGATGGTCTGGGACACAGAGGGTGCAGACGCGGGACGCGGCGATGCGGAGAGCGGCGACGAAGGTGACGTTGACGATGAGAGCTGATCGGGTGAGGCGTCGATGACGATGCTCTCCGTCGCCGAGGCGCGGGCGAAGGCGCGTACCCGCCTGCGCTCGTCCATGTCGACCTGGGCCACCCAGCCCGAGCTCAGCGGTGTGAGCCCGGACGACGAGGCCGGTGTGGGCGCCGAGCCTTCGGCGGTCGTCGAGATCGCCCTGCATCCGCCGACGGAGAAGCAGGTGCTCGAGGATCAGCGGTCCGCAATCGAATGGGCTGCGAGCTGGCGGAAGATCGCGGCCCCCGATGCCGATGATTCGCATCCGGAGAACGCGAACGATGCGAGCATCGACTGGATCGAACGGTCCTGGGCTCGGGTCGGCCGACAGCAGATCCCAATTCGACTGCGGCTGCGAACACCGGAGGCAGTGGCGAACTTCGTCGGCGGCGACGAAGCGCGACAATGGCGTCGGTTGAAGGAGCGGACCGCGACGATCAGGTCACGATTCGACGACCAGCCCGTGGTCGCCTCGGCGAGTGAAGACACCACCTCCTCGGCGAGCGAGGATGCTGGCACGGATCCGGTCAACGATCCGATCGGATCGGCGATCAAGGCGCAGGCGAAACGGGTCCTCGGTCTCGGGCAGTCGGAGTTCGACACGCTTCTGGACGTCGTCGCCTGGCTGCGGGATCATCCTGTGGGGACCTTGCGGCCACGGCAGCTGCCGATCCGCGGGGTCGACTCGAAATGGTTCGAAACGCACCGCTCCCTGGTCACAGCGCTGTTGACGGCAACCGGGCGGCCCGAAGCGGTCGACGTTCTCGACGCCCATCCGCGGATGAGATTGCGCATCCTCGACCCGGATCTCATGCCGTCCGGGCTCGGCGACATCACCGCACCGGCGCCCCAACTGAGTCAGCTCGCGATCGCACCCAGGCTCGTCTTCGTGTTCGAGAACCTCGAATCCGTGCTCGCGATGCCCGCCTGGGCCGATGCTGTGGCCGTGCATGGATCGGGCTACGCCGTCGACAACGTCGCCCGTCTGGCCTGGGTGCACGGAGCCCGGGTCATCTACTGGGGCGACCTCGATTCGCACGGCTTTGCGATCCTCTCGCGACTGCGCAGACACCTGCCGCACGTGGAATCGGCGCTCATGGATGAAGGCACGCTCACCTCACACCAGGACCTATGGGTGCAGGAACCGAAACCACACCGCGGAGAATTGCCGCAGCTGAGCGGGACGGAAACCCGTGCGCTCGCCCGCCTGCGCACAGAGGGCGACGTTCGCCTCGAACAGGAGCGGATCCCCTGGGACACGGCGCTGGAACGACTGGCCGCCTCGGCGGGGGAGTCAGCAGCTGCAGAAGGGGAACCGACAACCTCGGCGAGCGAACCTGCGGCACCGGCAGGGGACCAGAGGTGAGCGATCGGCCACGCGGTGGACTGGCCGGGCTGTGCATCGCCGAACTGTGCAGCTGGGGCCTGCTCTACTACTCGCTGCCAGTGGCGGTGACGCGCATCTCTGCGGACATGGGGTGGAGTCAGACGACTGTGACCGCGGCGCTGTCCGTGGGACTCATCGTCTCCGCGCTCGCCGGGATCCGCGTCGGCAGGCTGCTAGATGCGCACGGACCGCGCACGCTCATGAGCCTCGGCACGGTCATCGGCATCGTGGCTCTGCTGCTGGTGGCAGCGGCACCGAATCTCATCGTCTTCTTCCTCGCCTGGGTGCTGGCCGGGTTCGCCCAGGCAGCGACTCTCTACCCGCCTGCCTTCGCAGTCGTCACCCGCTGGTATGGGCCCGATCGGGTCAAACCGCTGACGACCATCACCCTCGTCGGCGGGCTCGCCTCCACCGTGTTCGCACCGATCATCGCCTGGCTCATCGACTCCTGCGGCTGGCGCGCCACCTACGTCATCCTCGCCGGGATCCTGGCGCTCACTGCACTGCCGATGCACCTGTTCTTCCTCAACCGCAGATGGACCGACGAGGCGGCCGGAGAGTCGCGGACACCATCACGGGTCGAGATTCGCACGGTCACACGATCGACCCGGTTCATTGTCCTGCAGATCTCGGTGGCACTGTCGACATTCACCCTCTTCGCGGTGACAATCAACATCATTCCACTCCTCATGGAGCGTGGGGTCAGTTACGGACTTGCCGCCATCGCCCTCGGACTCGTCGGCTTCGGACAGGTGGCCGGCCGGTTCTTCTACCCCGCGCTCGAACGGCACACCACCTCGCGGGCCCGGACAGTGCTGCTGTTCGCGAGTGGGGCGGTCGGGCTGTGGCTGCTGGCGTTCGTCCCCGGGCCGATCTGGCTGCTCATCGGCATCGGCATGCTCGCCGGCGGTGTGCGAGGGTGCATCACCTTGCTGCAGGCGACTGCGGTCGCCGATCGGTGGGGGACGGCGAACTTCGGCGCGATCAACGGCGTCTTCGTCGCCCCCATCACGGTCGGTACCGCCTTGGCTCCGGTCGCCGGTCCAGCCTTGGCCGGGGTCGTAGGCGGCTATCCGATGATGGCGATCGTCATGGCCGCACTGCTCACCGGGGCGACGGTGCTGTCGGGGAGGTCCTGACCTTCCCTCCGCAGGAGGCACAGACAGGTCGTTGTGAGGTTCGGTCGGCGTCCTTGGGCACAAGGGTCCGCTGCCACATCGTCGGAACGTGTAAGAAATTCAGTGGTTTCTTTACACGTTTTTTGAACGTAGCAACTTGCTTGTCATGTTCTGCGCAGGGTCGGTGCTGTCGGCGAAGACGCCGTCAGCGAGAACCTGAATGCGCCGATCGCTGCATTTCGCATGGTTGATCAAGGCGCCGTTTTAGACTGGTGGACATGTCGATACCCGGGGCGAGTCCCTCGCGAAGCCCTCAGCCCCCGCTGCGTCGTCACCAGCGTGAGGCGCTCGATGCGCTCGGCACTTCGGTCGCCGACGACGCTCGCCGGTCCTGGATCGTGCTGCCGCCAGGCGCCGGGAAGACTCGAGTCGGCATCGAACATGCCAAGAACCTGCTCGACGCCGGTCACGTCTCCACGGTCGTGGCCTTCGGTCCCAACACCGCCATCCAGACGCAGTGGGCGAACTCCTGGAACAGCCACAGTTCCAGGAGCCCCGACGACGGTGCTGACGACGCCGCTGACGCCCGTGACGCAGCCGACCGCGCTGGCCTCGACCGGAAACTCACCACCAGATTCACCGCACTGACCTACCAGTCACTCGCCGTCTTCGACGACGACCGGGACAGCAAGTCGAGCCTTCTCAACGAACTCGCCCCGGGCGGTCGGGACCTCGTCGACCACCTCGGCGATGCAGGTCCGCTGCTGCTCATCCTCGACGAATGCCATCACCTGCTCGACGTGTGGGGCAGCCTGCTCGTCGAGCTCCTCGACCTGCTGCCGGGCGTCTGGGTGCTCGGACTCACCGCGACACCTCCGGCAACGATGACGGCAGCCCAGACAGAGCTGGTCTCCGGACTGTTCTCGAGCATCCGCTACTCCGCCTCGATCCCCGCCGTCGTCCGGGAAGGCGACCTCGCACCATTCGCGGACCTCGTGTGGGTGACGGCACCGACGAGCGAGGAGAACAGTTGGCTGTCCGGACAGGCTGTGCGCTTCACCGAACTCATCACCGGAATCCTCGACCCCACGCAGGGGACAGTGCCGTTCCTCGAGTGGGCCGACAGGCGCTTCCTGGGCACTCGAGACACCACCGTCAGCTGGGCGGCTATGAGCCGCTCGAACCCGCAGCTGTGCTCAGCGGCCCTGCGGCTACACCACCGTGACCTGCTGCGACTACCTCCCGGTGCTCGCCCGAGCGAACAGCATCGCCGTGACCCGGATTCCGACGACTGGGCGCTGCTCATCGACGATTGGATGCGCCACCATCTGCTGGCCTCCGACGATCCCGAAGACAGCGAACTCGCCGAGGCGATCCGTCGTGCCCTCCCCGCGATCGGATACCGCTGGACCCGGAGCGGCATACGCGCAGGACGGTCGCCGGTCGACCGTGTCATCGCCTACTCGGCAGCGAAGCCACAGGCGACGACAGAGATCATCTGCGCCGAAGCAGCCAACCTCCAGGATCGACTGCGGATGCTGGTCCTCTGCGACTTCGAATCCCTGACCGCGACGCTGCCCGCCGACGTTCGCCAGGTGATCAGCGAGGACTCCGGGTCTGCCCTGCTCGTCCTCGAAACACTCATCGCTGATGCTCGCACCGTCGGCCTTCGTCCGCTCCTCGTCTCGGGAAAGACCGTAGCCGGGGCACCGGATGTGCTCAGCGATCTGCGTGACCTGATCGCCGAATCAGACGAGTCATTGGCCTTCCGCCTGCAGATCAGCGAACCGGTCTCCGGAATCAGCCGACTCGAAGGCCCCTGGAACAGCCGCACCTGGGTGCCCTATGTGACCGACTTCTTCACCACCGGCAGATCTCAGGTGCTCATCGGCACTCGTGCCCTCCTCGGCGAGGGCTGGGACGCGCCGGCCATCACCGGCCTGATCGATCTCAGCACAGCCACCACGCCGACTGCGGTGACGCAGACCCGTGGCCGTGCCCTGCGCCGTGATCCGAACCTGACGCAGAAGGTCGCGCTCAACTGGACCGTCGTGTGCGTCAGTCCCGACCACCCTCGCGGCGATCAGGATTGGGGGCGCCTCGTGCGCAAGCATGACGGCTTCTTCGGCACCGACTCCGAAGGTGAGATCGTCGATGGAGTGGCCCATATCGATTCCGTGTTCTCGCCCTACGAACCGCCTGAGGCGGCCCTGGCTGAGGAGATCAATGCGCGGATGATCGCCCGGTCCCAGGACCGTGCAGAGATCGCGCAGCGGTGGCGGGTCGGCAGCGACTACCGGGACGAAGAGCTGCGCTCGGTGAGGATCCTGCAGCGTTCCGGCCACCATGAACTCGAGCAGCCGGACGCCACCGACCCCGCGCGCAATGGCGAGATCAGCGCATCGCCGCGCCACCTCGGCGGGGATCCCGGTCGCGTCCTGCCGTTCGGGATCAGTACGGGGACAGTCGTGCCCTGGCTGGGGCTCGGACTGGTTCTCCTGCTCCTCGGCGTGGTGTCCGGCGACATCGGGGGCGCAGTTCTATCGGTGCTCGGACTCGCCGTCTGGGCGAGCCTGCCGGTGACGCTGTCCGCGGCAGGCGCCCGACGAACTCAGCTCTATGCGCAGCCGCCGACGGTGGGCCAGCTTGCCGGGGCCATCGCCGATGGCCTGCAGGAGTCGGGGCAGGCCGGCGCGGGAGCAGAGGCGGTGAGTATTCGCGTGGATGCTCGTGGGGATCTGCGCTGCCACCTCGATGCAGATGCGCAGGCTGCGGAAATCTTCGCGCTCGCCCTCGACGAGGCGGTGTCGCCGATCGCCGACCCGCGGTACCTGATTCCCCGGTGGTCGCTGCCGCAACCACAGACGGGACTGCGCGGGAAGTGGGAACGGGTAAGGTCCGGATGGGCGATGGCGCAGCAGAACGATCCGGTCTGGCATGCCGTGCCCTCGGGCCTCGGCGCGAACAGGGAATCTGCCCAGGCCTATGTGCGAGCGTGGAACCGGTGGGTCGGTGGAGGTGAGGCGGTCTACACGAGGAACAAGGAGGGCATCGGAATCCTCACCGCCTATCGCGGGACGAACCCGATGCAGATGTCCTCTGTGCTGCGCACGTCCTGGCACTGAGGCCCTGGCGTCGAGGCACTGAGATGTCTGCATCGGCGGTGAGCGTGTCGGCGCTGTCTTCGACTTCACACCAGCGAAGTCCCGTCCCCGGGGCTAGACTGAAACTGCGGTACCAGCCCGATTCGGCGCTCTGACTGGACGCCGACGGGTCCACCAGGAGCTGTGACAGCTCCACATGTTTCAACGGAAGGAACTCAATGCCCACCGTCGCCAGAAACATCGTCGATACGCTCGTGGCCAGCGGAGTCAATCGCGTCTACGGCATTCCCGGAGATTCGCTCAACGGCTTCACCGATGCGCTGCGCGTGAACCCTCAGCTCGAATGGGTCCAGGTCCGCCACGAGGAGGCGGCGTCCTTCGCCGCCAGTGGCGAAGCCGCACTGACCGGCGAGCTCGCTGTGTGTGCAGGCAGCTGCGGACCGGGCAACCTCCACCTCATCAACGGTCTCTACGACGCTCAGCGGTCCCGTGTGCCGGTGCTCGCGATCGCCGCCCAGATCCCCAGCGATGAGATCGGCTCGGAATACTTCCAGGAGACCCACCCCACCGACATCTTCCGCGAGTGCAGCGTCTACCTCGAACATGTGGCCACCGCGGAGCAGATGCCGCGCCTGTTGCGCATCGCCATGCGCGAGGCCATCGAGAAGCGCGGTGTCGCGGTCCTCGTCATCCCTGGCGACGTTGCTCTGACTGAGATCGATGCCGCCGCCGAGGTGGTCAAGTCCTATCCTTCGCATATGATCCCCGCAGAATCCCAAGTGGAGGCGGCGGCAAAGGCACTGAACAAAGGCAAGAAGACCACGATCCTTGCCGGCGCCGGCACGGAAGGTGCCCACGACGAGCTCATCGCCATTGCGGAGAAGCTGCAGGCGCCGATCGTCCATGCCTTGCGCGGCAAGGAATTCATCGAATACGACAACCCGTATGACGTCGGCATGACCGGCTTGCTCGGCTTCTCCTCCGGTTATCACGCGCTCAAAGGCTGCGACACTCTGCTCATGCTGGGCACCGGTCTTCCGTACCAGCAGTTCTATCCTGACGATGCGACGGTCATCCAAGTCGACATCCGAGGCTCGCAGATCGGGCGGCGGACCCCGGTCGACATCGGGCTGGTGGGGACGGTCGCCGATACCGTTGATGCCCTGTTGCCTTTGATCAAGCCCAGCCGCAGCAGCACGCATCTGAAGGCGATGACCAAGCACTATGCGAAGACCCGCAAGGAGCTCGATGAGCTTGCGACTCCCTCGAAGCGGACGATTCACCCGCAGTACCTGACGCGGCTGATCGATGAAGCCGCCGACGAGGATGCCGTGTTCATTCCTGATGTGGGATCGCCGGTGACCTGGGCGGCCAGGTATCTGACCATGAACGGCAAGCGTCGGCTGATCGGTTCCTTCAGCCACGGTTCCATGGCCAATGCCCTCTCGCAGAGCGTCGGCGTGCAGTCGGCCTACCCCGACCGGCAAGTCATCGCTCTGGCCGGTGACGGGGGACTGGCGATGCTGCTCGGTGAGCTGCTGACCCTGACTCAGAACAAGCTTCCGGTCAAGACCGTCGTCTACAACAACTCTTCACTGAACTTCGTGGAGCTGGAGATGAAGGCCGCCGGATTCGTCACCTTCGGAACGGAGCTGGCCAACCCGGATTTCTCCACCATCGCCGAGGCGGTCGGCATCAAGGGCTTCCGTGTCGAGAAGTCCAAGGACCTGCCGAAGGTCGTGAAGGAGTTCCTTGCCTACGACGGCGCTGCGGTCCTCGACGTGGTCACCGAGCGGCAGGAGCTGTCGATGCCGCCGACGATCACCGCCGAACAGGCCAAGGGCTTCGCCCTCTATGCGGTCCGCACGGTGATGTCGGGCAAGGGCGACGAACTCATCGACCTAGCCCAGGCAAACATCCGCCAGCTGTTCTGAGGCCCAGGTGCCGGCGTCCTCCGGCACCTGCGTCCTCCGGCACCTGTGTCCTCCGGCACCTGCATCCAAACGGTTGGTATGTTCTTCTCGATTTTGACGCCATTTTCGAGACGAACATACCAACCGTTTGTCGACTCAACTGCCGTTCTGTGCCGAGTCGCCGCCGTCCTCCGCCGCGTCGATGCCAGCGTTACCCGCGAGTGCTCATGTGAGCGGTGACGAGTCTTCCGAACGTCGCCATGTTCGTTTTCTTGGTGACTCGTAGGACGGTCCATCCTTCGGCTTCAAGCAATTGTCGTCGTTCGATGTCACGATTGAACTGTCCCGGCGAAGATCTGTGGTGGTCTCCTTCGTACTCGATCGCCAACTTCAGCTCGGGATAGCCCAGATCAGGCTGAAGAACAACGTTCTTGATACGTGAGCGAACCCGTGGATGGACCACCGGTTCAGGAAAGCCGTTGTCGATGAACCATAATCTCAGCCACGTTTCACGAGGTGAGTCGACCGTGAGCCGGGTCAGAGAGAACGCCTCTGTGATGAGCTCGCGGTTGCGGACCTGTCGGCGCGTGGTGAGCTCGACTTGAAGTGATTCGACGGTGGTCTTCGGCCCGCCGAACCGATTCGACACCGCTGCATCACTGAATTGCACGAGTTCGAGCAGACTGAGATGAGAGCCAAGCTCGATAAGCAAGTGTGGGACCGTGACCAATGGCAGGTCGAAGAAGTCGATCTGTTTGAGCAGCCGATGTCGATGAAGAATGACTTCTCGCATTGTGACTCGGGTGCAGGCAGTGTCTCCAGCAACGTGCAGATTCCGGTCCTGGATACGGTTCGGCGTCGGCAGGCCATAGAGGCGAGCCGCGGTCCAGAGTGTGCCGGCCACGTCGGGGCGTCGCAGCCGAAAGCCTCGCAGTTGCGTTGCTGCTCTCACCCAATCGAACTCTGCCCAAACCGGCGTCGGGGCCACGACGTCCTCTGTTCTGTCTATCCAGACGCCGTGGACTATCTGGACATAACGTGGATCGTGTTGCAGCGAGTATGTTGTGATCTTCCGAGCAGCCAGATCGGCCCGGGTGAACGGTGTCGGCATCTGCCTGAACGTCATCGGTTTCGAGTGCCAATACGACATGCTGATCAGTATCGGTCGATCGGCGCCACCGTCGCTATGGTGCTTCGGTACGGTGTGGAAAGCGCCGCGGCGTCCCCAGGAGATTTACGCCGAAGTCAGTTCCAGTTGTGGACAGATTCGCACACGTGTCGAGCGGTGATTTTCGCAGACCGCTGGCGGAGTGCTGGCTCTTGCAGCTGCTGTTTGCGACTGCAGTGCGAACCTCTCGGGCTCAGAATGATTCAGAACCTCAGAGTCATCCACAGGGAAAATCACACGAGTCGATGCTTGTATCTCCGGCATCGTCGCTCGAAGCGCCTCGAGCGCTGTTCATAGTGAAACGGTTGGTATGTTCGTCTCGATTCTGAGCGCAAATTCGAGACGAATATACCAACCGTTTGCGCGCTGAGGTGGCTCACACGATGGGGTAGTCCACCAGGGCCTGCGCGGTGACCAATGCTGCGGTCATGGCTTCGTGGCCTTTGTCTTCCTGCGAGCCCTCGAGCCCGGCACGGTCGAGTCCCTGCTGCTCGTTATCGCAGGTCAGCACCCCGAACCCGACCGGTTTGCGCGAGTCGATGGCGACGCGGTTGAGGCCATCAGTGGCGGCCTGGCAGACATAGTCGAAGTGCGGAGTGCCGCCGCGGACGACGACACCGAGCGCGACGACCGCGTCGAAGTGGGGTGCCAGACGTGCCGCAGCCAGAGGCAGCTCGAAGCTTCCCGGGACCCGAATCAGGGTAGTTTGGGCTCCAGCCTCACTCGCGGCCCGCTGGGCGCCGTCGACGAGGCCGTCCATGATCTGCGTATGCCAGGAAGCGGCGATGACGGCGACTCGAGTGTCGGCAGCAGAGACTGTGAGCTCAGGTGCTCCGGAATGTGCCATGGGTATGTCCTTTCGCAGCGGCCGTGGTGGCCGGACCAGTCAGATGTGAGAAGTGCGTGTGAGTGAAGCTGCGCTCAGCAGTGGTGCTTCTCGGCGATGGGTGCCGAAGTGATGGGCGACGAGGCGGTGGCGCTGCCGACCACCGAGGGCAGAGTCAGCGTGTGGTGCATGCGCTCACGCTTGGTGGCCAGGTAGTTCGTGTTCTCTGGCCGTGCCGGAATCTCGAGCGGAACGACCGCTTCGACCGTGATTCCCAGCGACTCGAGCGCCCGAGTCTTGTCCGGGTTGTTCGTCAGCAGGCGGATGCGAGACAGTCCGATCGAGCGCAGGATCTCCGCGGCCGCACGGTAGTCGCGATCGTCGTCATGGAAGCCGAGCTCACGGTTTGCGTCAACCGTGTCCAGCCCCCGATCCTGCAGGGCGTAGGCACGGAGTTTGTTGCTCAGTCCGATGCCGCGGCCCTCGTGGCCGGTCAGGTAGATCACGGTCCCACCTTCGTCGGAGATGCGGTGCATCGCCAGATCCAGCTGCTCCCCGCAGTCGCACCGGTGGGAGCCGAAGACGTCGCCTGTCAGGCATTCCGAATGCACCCGAACCAGAGGCGCGGGCCCACGCAGTGAAGACTCCTCACCTGCTGACGCTTCGTCAACGGCGGCAGAGCTCACCCCGGAGAACACGCCGAGGTGGTCGTGGCCGTCGATGGTGAATGCGCGGGCGGTGAAGCTTCCGTGCTTCGTTGGCAGCGGCACCTCGGCCGAGGCGTCGATTGTCCGGGGACTCGTCACGGACTCGTTCGTCGATCGAGGCGTCGTCGCTTCCCCGTCGTCCACGTGAACGGACTCTTCGTCGCTTCGGCGATCGGCCTCGTTGAGGTAGTCGATGAGCTCTTCGATCGATACCATGACGAGCTCATGGGCATCGGCGAAATCACGGAGGGAGTCGAAGCGCATCATCGACCCGTCGTCGTGAACGACCTCGCCGATCATGGCCACAGGGGTGGCGCCCGCCAAGCGCGCGAACTCGACTCCGGCCTCCGTGTGACCGGGGCGCTCACGGACACCGCCGGCCTTCGCGATGAGTGGGAATACGTGCCCGGGGCGCGTGATCGAGGCGGGGTCGGGGTCTGCGGTGGCGAGGTGGCGACCGGTCTGGGCACGCTCGGCGGCACTGATGCCCGTCGTCACGCCGACCGCGTCGCAGCTGATCGTATAGGCCGTGCCCTTGGGGTCTTCGTTGGCAGAGACCATGGGCGGCAGTTCGAACGCTGCGGCACGCTCGGCGCCCATGGGCGCACAGATGACACCGGAGGTGTAGCGAACGAAGAAGCCCATAGTCGCAGCCTGGGCGAACTCGGCGGCCATGATGAGGTCGCCCTCGTTCTCACGATCCTCGTCATCGACGACGACGATGGGCTGACCTGCGGCGAAGGCGGCGATTGCCTCGCTGATCGGATCGAGTCGAGCGCTTTCCTGAGACGTGTCGGGCCGATCATTGCTCGGGTTGGTCTCAGTCATGGTCGGCTCCTTGTCGGGTGCTGTCGGTTGAGTTGAAGAAGGTGGTTGTCGCGTTCCGGAATGAGAGCAGGCGGGCGGTGTACTTCGCGAGCACGTCCACCTCGATGTTGACCGGGTCACCGGGAGAGATGTCACCGAATGTGGTGTGGGACAGAGTGGCCGGGATGAGCCCGACCTCGACCCAGGCGCTGGCCTCGGAGGGTTCGGAGACAGCGGTCAGAGTCAGCGAGACGCCGTTGAGGGCGATGGACCCCTTGATGGCGGTATAGGGTGCGAGGTCGTTCGGAATCCCGATTCGCAGCGTCGACCACTCGGCATGGTCGTCGCGGCTGATCAGCTCGCCGCATCCGTCGACATGCCCCTGCACCACATGGCCGTCGAAGCGACCCGAGGCAGGTGTGCACCTTTCGAGGTTGACGCGGTCTCCGGTGCGCAGGGCTCCGAGGCCGGTCAGACGCAGGGTCTCACCCATCACCTCGGCGGTGAACGCTCCCGCTGCTTCACCGCTGAACGCTCCCTGCACCTCGGCGGTCGCGTGGGCGGGGGGAGAGCCGTCGCCGGTTCTGACCGAGGTCAGGCACACGCCGTTGACGGCCAGCGAGCCGCCGAGCCCGAGGTCGTCGACGAGCCCCTTGGCGTCGACGGTGATGACGGCCGAATCGTCCTTGCTCTCGATGGCTGCGACGGTGCCGAGCTCTTCGATGATGCCGGTGAACATATGCCCTCCGAGTGAGTTTCCGATGAGTGAGTAGGTGATCTGTCAGATGGTGTAGTGGTCAGCGCCAGCGCCAGCGCCTGCCCCAGCGCCGGCCTCGCCGACGATGAAGTGCAGCAGCACGTCCGGTCCGAGCTGATACATCGCCGGCTCGGCGGTCTCGTCCGGAACCAGGCTGACAGCATCGCTGAGTGTCGAGGTGTTCAGCCCGGACATGCTCGAAAGCCCGGAGCCCACGAGCAGCGGAGCTTGGTAGCAGAAGACCTCATCGACTGCGCCGGCGGCGAAGAAGGCACCGAGCACGCTGGGCCCGCCCTCGACGAGGATGTGCCGCAGGCCTCGGGAACGCAGTTCGCCCAGCGCGGCCGTGATGTTGCGCGTGCGCAGATGGACGGTGTCGGGGTTCAGCGCCAGGAAGGACTCCGGCGGCAGGGACGTGAGCCCGAGCACGATGGGCACCGGCTGAGACTCCAGCGGCTCACCACTGGGGCCTCTGGCATTGAGGCGCGGGTCGTCGGCGAGGACGGTGCCGGTACCGACGAGAATCCCGTCGACCCGGGACCGGAACTGATGCGCATGCTCTCGCGATGCCGTCGAGGTGATCCACTGGCTGGTCCCGTCAGCGGCGGCGACCATGCCGTCGAGGCTCTGTGCGATCTTCGCAGTCACGAACGGGCGCTCGGCGGCAACGGCACCCCGCCACCGGGAGTTGAGAGCCGATGATTCCTCGTAGCCCAGGCCCGAGCGGACCCGGACTCCCGCCTCGGTGAGAGTGGCTGCGCCCCCGGCGGCAGCATGGTTGGAATCGGGGAGTGCGAAGACGACATCGGGGATGCCGGCGTCGATGATCGCCTGTGCGCACGGACCGGTCCGACCGACGTGATTGCACGGTTCCAAGGTCACGAACAAGGAGGAGGCAGTGAGGTCGACGCCGAGGTCGATGGCCGTGGTGATGACGTCCGCCTCGGCGTGGGGGCTGCCCGCGCCGGCATGGTGGCCGACGACGATCTGCGAATCCCGCGTCAGGATCGCGGCTCCCACCAGCGGATTCGCGCCCCGGTGACCACGTCGCGCGGCCTGCAGGGCAGCGGACATCGCGGTCACTTCGAGATCGGTGAACCCCGCGTGCATGAAAAAACCTCCCGAGCCGATGCCGGGAGGGAGGATATTGCGGGTGCAACTATCAGGGCGGGCGAGCGTGTGCGCCAGTGCAGTGGAATGCACCGAATCACAGCGACCGCGGTCGCCATGCTCCTCCCATCCAGACTTTGACTGTCGGTTTCGGAATTTCACCGAATCAGCTGCCTGCACGAATGCAGTCAGGTCGCGGACTATCACCGCCGGTACGGATTTTCACCGTCCCCGGAACATGTGAAAACAGGTTAGCACGACCCTCGCCGAGGCGGCCATGACGTCCGTCACATGAGA
>JAKDSA010000167.1 GCA_030457025.1 Brevibacterium sp.
TCGCAGCCCTGCTCTACGTCGTCGGCGGTCACTCGCCCTGGCTGATCTGCGGCTATCTCACGCTGCTGTGCCTGCTCTCACTCATCGCGGCACTGGCGGCGAAGGACCCCGCCCGCGAGTTGGCGCTGACCGACCCCGCCCACGACTGAGGCAAACCTGCTACCTGACATCTGCATCAATGAGGAAAGAAGACACCCCATGACGAAACCCATCATTCTCAACGCCTTCGACATGATGACCCCGGTCCATCAGTCACCCGGACTGTGGCGCCACCCCGAATCCCGTGTCGAGGAATTCACCCAACTGAGCTTCTGGACCGATCTGGCGAAGACCCTGGAAGATGGCGGCTTCTCCTCCCTGTTCCTCGCTGACATCCTCGGCGTCTACGACGTCTACGGAGGCAACGCTGACGTCACCAATCGCGGGGGAGTTCAGTTCCCGCTCCTCGACCCGCTCGTCGCAGTGCCTGCCATGGCTGCCGCGACGAAGACGCTGGGATTCGGCGTGACCGCCTCGGTGACCTATGAAAAGCCGTACCTGCTGGCGAGGACGCTGACGACTCTCGACCACTTCACCAACGGGCGCGTGGCCTGGAACATCGTCACCAGCTACGTGGACTCAGCGGCACGCAACCTGGGACTCAAGGGCCAGATCCCGCATGACGAGCGCTACGACAGGGCTGACGAATTCATGGACGTCATGTACAAACTCCTCGAAGGCTCCATCACCCCCGAGGCTCTGCGCGCCGACGCCGAGGCCAACGTCTTCGTCGACCCCGAACAGGTCCACGACATCAACCACGAGGGCAAGTTCTTCACCGTTCCCGGCCAGGCACTCGCCGTGCCCGGACCACAGGGAACACCGCTGCTGTTCCAGGCTGGTGCCTCAAAGCGCGGACAGGAGTTCGCCCTCGACCACGCCGAGGCGATCTTCTTCTCCGGACCCACACCGCAGATCCTGCGCACCTGGGTCGACAAGGTTCGCGACGGACTCGAAGAACGAGGACGTGCCCGTGACAGCGTGAAGATCTTCGCGCTCGCCACCGTCATCGTCGACGACACCGACGAAGCCGCCGAGGCCAGGCTCGCCGACTACACGCGCTACGTCGACACCGAATCCGCACTCTCCCTCTTTGGTGGCTGGACCGGCGTCGACCTCTCCGGGGCCAAACCCGAGGACCCGCTGGAGTACGTGGCCACCGACGCGAATCAGTCCGCGCTCGCCTCCTTCACCACGATGGCCGGCGACAAGACCTGGACCATCCGCGACCTCGCAGAGTTCGTCGCCATCGGCGGACGCGGACCCGTGATCACCGGCTCACCCGCGACGATCGCCGATGAGTTCGAACGCTGGATGGACGAGGCCGACATCGACGGCTTCAACATCGCCGCCGCCGTCCGTCCGGCAGACGCCGAACGCTTCACGAAGTACGTCTCGCCCGAACTGCGCCGCCGCGGACTCCTGCCCGAACCAGTCGAGGGCGCCACCGTCCGCGAACAGCTGACCGGACAGGGCCCGCGCCTGGCCGATAATCACAAGGGAGCCGGATTCCGGTTGGGCGCCGACGCGCTCGTGTGAGGCATATGCTTCTGAGTCACTGAGCTGGCCCATGTGGGAGCTCGACCATGTGGCCGGTGGATGACGTATCGCGGTTGACCTGCGACTTCATCTGCCGGCCACTTCTGGTGGATAATGGTCTGCGGCCATTTTCCGATCCGCCGATCGATCTAGGATCCCGCATGAGCGCAGCGACGCCGAAGACCTCCGCCGACACCACCTCGGCGCCCGCCTACAGACGCAAGGCACTCTTCGCCGCCGCAGTCGGATACGGATTCGACGGCTTCGACCTGCTCATCCTCAGCTTCGCCCTCGGCGGGATCATCGCCACCTTCGGGCTCAGCGACGTCGAGGCAGGATCACTGTCGACGATCACCCTCTTCGGCGCGGTCCTCGGCGGTATCGTCTTCGGATCCCTGGCCGACCGCTACGGTCGCGTTCGGGTCCTGACCTGGACCGTTCTCATCTTCGCGGTGTTCACCGGCCTGAGCGCGATCGCCCAGGGATACTGGGACATGGCCGCCTACCGATTCATCGCCGGCGTCGGAATCGGCGGTGAGTTCGGCATCGGCATGGCTCTGGCCGTTGAGGCGGTGCCGGCCGATCAGCGTGCCCGAGCCACATCGTGGGTGGGCGTGGGTTTCCAGATCGGCGTCTTCGCCGCAGCCATCATCGCCGCCCCCGTCATCGCCGTGTGGGGCTGGCGGGCATTGTTCGTCATCGGTCTCTTCCCTGCGATCTTCGCCTTCGTCATCCGCCGAGGCGTCGAGGAGCCCGACAAGTTCGTACAGTCCCAGCGGGGCCACGCCGCGACGGTGTCGGTAGACTCTGCGGAGTCGGCAGGCTCGGCCTCCGGCGGCGGGGCAGAGATCGCAGCGGAGCTTCCGACGTTCGGTGCGAAGATCCGTGCGCTGGTCAAGGACAAGGCGACGGTGAAGATCACGTTCGCCCTGATCATCCTCTCGACGGTGCAGAACTTCGGATACTTCGGCATCATCGCCTGGCTGCCCAACTATCTGTCCGAGAAGATGGACCTCGGCGTGACGAAGGGATCGCTGTGGACGGCGGTGACGGTGATCGGAATGCTCGCGGGCATCCTCATCTTCGGTCAGGTCGCCGACAGGCTGGGCAGGCGGCCGGCGTTTTGGATCTTCCAAGCCGGGGCGATCGTCTCGATCCTCGTCTACAGCCAGATGACCGATCCCACCGCGCTGCTCATCGGCGGATTCTTCATGGGAGCCTTCGCCAACGGCATGCTCGGCGGGCACGGTGCTCTGCTGGCAGAGATGTATCCGACTCAGGTGCGCGCGACTGCTCAGAACGTCGTCTTCAACATCGGACGCGCTCTGGGCGGACTCGCACCCGTGGTCATCGCCCTGCTCGCAGACTCCTTCGGATTCGCGTTCGCACTCGCGCTGCTGCCGACCATCTACATCGTCCAGTTCCTCGCCATGTTCCTGCTCCCAGAGAAACGCGGCGCAGACCTGGAGTAGCTGCACCGAACTGAGTCAGTACGGGACGCCCCGCGAAGGGACGTCCAGC
>JAKDSA010000030.1 GCA_030457025.1 Brevibacterium sp.
ATCACCGTCGACTACGATCCCGACCAGCTGCGCCAGGCTCCGAACCTGAAGAACAAGACCGAAGCGGAACTCGATGAACTGTTCTCCTCCGCCGGAGCCGCACATTCCTCGGCCGCCTACACAGCCTCGATCGGGCTGATGCTCGGTGCAGGCCATGCCGGACTCAGCCGATTCACCGCGAAGAATTCGGGATTCTTCACCGGTGATCTCAAAGAAACGAGAGATTACCAGGCAAAACGCAAACGGACGTGATTGTGCTCAAAGGCCAGGGCAGCCTCGGCGAGGTGAGGCTGTGCAGTGCTCGGACGTGCGTTTGTCGGACGTTGGACCAACTCTGCGAACATCGACAATTCGGCATGGGAGCCTTTGGACGTGAACCACACGCACGCAATTCGCCTCCTAGGCTGAACCCGACCATAACGATTGGCGCTCGACGCACGCTGCCGATGTGGCGTGCAGTCAGTGGATTCGGTATCCTGGTAACACTTGTGAATCACATCACTCGAAGGCGAGATCTCACATCAGAGACCTCGCCCGAAGGACACCGTCCACCACTGGTCACCTCCGGTGCGCTTGGACCTTGAACAAAGGAGAACTGAAATGACCTCCAACATTTCAGTGGGAACCGGGACTGCCCACAGTCAGTCATCGGAACCTCGGATGATCCAGATGCTCACCGAAGACGGCAATCGCGTCGAATCCGGTGAATATGACGCTTTTGCGGCAGAGCTCACCGATGAGGATCTGCGCGGCTTCTACCGGGACATGGTTCTGGTGCGTCGCATCGATGCTGAGGGTGCGGCCCTGCAGCGCCAAGGACAGCTCGGCCTCTGGGCGCCGATGTTCGGTCAGGAAGCAGCCCAGATCGGAATGGGACGGGCGGCCCGGTCTCAGGACTTCGTCTTCCCCACGTACCGCGAACACGGCCTCGCCTACACTCGCGGGGTCGAACCGGAAACCCTCCTCGGCATGTTCCGCGGCCAGGACCACGGCGGCTGGGACCCCCAGGAGCACCGCTTCCACACGTACACGATCGTCATCGGTTCGCAGACCCTGCACGCCACCGGCTACGCCATGGGCGTGTCCATGGATGGCGACGTCGGCACCGGTGACATCGAACGCGACACCGCGGCCATCGCCTGCTTCGGCGACGGAGCCACCTCCCAGGGCGACGTCTCCGAGGCGCTGACCTTCGCCGGAGCCTTCCACGCACCCGTGCTGTTCTTCTGCCAGAACAACCAGTGGGCCATTTCCGAACCCACCCACGTCCAGACCGCGGCACCGCTGTGCAAGCGCGGCGAAGGATTCGGCGTTCCCGGCCTCCGCGTCGACGGCAACGACATCATTGCGATGTACGCAGTGGCCCGGGCCAGTCTGGATTCCGTCCGCGCCGGCAACGGCCCGATGCTCATCGAGGCCTTCACCTACCGTCGTGGTGCCCACACCACGGCCGACGACCCAACGAAGTACCGTGACGCCGCCGAGGAGGAGATCTGGGAGGATCGCGATCCGCTCAAGCGGCTTCGCGCCTACCTCGACAACCACACCGAGACCGGTGAGGAATTCTTCGCCGAGGTGGACGCTGAGGCCGATACCCTCGCCGCACGCATCCGCCACAACTGCATGACCATGGAAGATCCCGACCCTGTCGAGATGTTCGCCCATGTGACCTCCGAACCTCACCCCCTCGTCGATGAGGAACGTGCGGAATTCCTCGCATACCAGGCCTCATTCGCCGATGCAGGTGAGGCCTGATGGAGAAACTTCCCCTGTCAAAGGCCATCACGGCCGGAATGCGCAAAGCCATGGAGGACGACCCGAAGGTCGTCCTCATCGGTGAGGACATCGGCAAACTCGGCGGCGTCTTCCGCGTCACCGAAGGCCTGCAGAAGGATTTCGGTCCGCAGCGGGTCATCGATTCCCCACTGGCCGAATCCGGCATGGTCGGGACCTCGATCGGCATGGCCGTCCGCGGCTACCGCCCGGTCATCGAGATCCAGTTCGACGCCTTCATCTTCCCTGCCTACGACCAGATCGTGACGCAGGTGGCCAAGCTCTACAACCGCACCCTGGGCAAGGAACGAGTTCCGCTCGTCATCCGCGTGCCCTATGGCGGCGGCATCGGATCACCCGAACACCACTCCGAGAGCCCGGAAACCGTCTTCGCCCATCACGCGGGACTGCGTCTGGTCTCACCGTCGAATGCTCATGACGCCTACTGGATGGTCCAGGAAGCGATCAAGAGCGACGACCCGGTGATGTTCTTCGAACCCAAGCGCCGCTACTGGCTGCGCGGCGACGTCGACACCGCCGACCGCGGTGGACTGGGAATGCACGATGCCCAGGTGGTCTCCGAAGGCACCGACGTCACCCTGGCGGCCTACGGTCCGCTGATGCCGGTAGCCAAGGACGTCGTCACCGCCGCAGCCGAAGAGGGCAAGAGCGTCGAACTCATCGACCTGCGCAGCCTCAGCCCGGTCGACTTCACGACCATCGAGAAGTCCGTGCGGAAGACCGGTCGACTGGTCATCACCCACGAGGCACCGACGTTCCTGGGGCTCGGCTCCGAGATCGCGGCACGCCTGTCCGAGCGCTGCTTCTACAACCTCGAAGCGCCCGTCATCCGAGTCGGCGGCTACCACACGCCCTACCCCGGCTCGCGGATGGAAGAGCACTACCTGCCCGACCTGGATCGCATCTTCGACGGTGTCGACCGGGCACTGGCCTACTGACTCAAGGAGAGCATATGTCTTTCGAATTTCCTCTTCCTGATGTCGGTGAGGGCCTGACCGAGGCCGACATCGTGTCATGGAAGGTCGCCCCGGGCGACACCATCACCGTCAACCAGATTCTCGTCGAGATCGAAACAGCCAAATCCCTGGTCGAACTCCCGAGCCCGCAGGCCGGTCTCATCGACGCACTGCTGGTCGACGAGGGCCAGACCATCGAGGTCGGTACACCGATCATCCGCTTCGGCGGCGGCGATTCCGGCGGCAGCTCCGAACAGGCCGAAGCCGCGGCTTCTGCCGCAGGAGACACACAGGCCGCGACCGAGGACGGAGGCGACGCCGAGGGCGGTGCCACCCTGGTCGGCTACGGTGCCAGGGCAGCCTCGTCGAAACGTCGTCCCCGCAAGGGTGCAGGCGTTCCGGCGCCGGCAGGCTCGGCCGCATCGCCAGCCGCACCGGACGCACCAGCCGCCCCCGCGGCTCCAGCCGCCCCCGCCGCGCCTCCAGCGCAGGCATCGGCACCGGCCGAAACCGCGGGTGCCACGGCACCGGCAACCGCCTCGGCGGGCAAACCCCTGGCCAAACCTCCCGTGCGCAAGCTCGCGAAGGACCTCGGCATCGATCTGGCCACGGTCGTCGCGACCGGGTCGCGTGGCGAAGTCACCCGTGACGACGTCAAGGCCGCAGCCGGCGGCACCGGGGCCGCGTCCGCCGGGGGAGCAGCTGCCCACGCGGAGACAGGCACGAGCGCCGGAACTGCGACCGCCTCGGCGGGCACCGGTTCGCCGGGAGATCTCGAGGAGCGGATTCCGTTCAAGGGCGTGGCGAAGATGATGGCCAAGGCCATGGTCGAATCCGCGTTCACGATGCCCCACGTCACCGAGTTCCTCGACGTTGACGTGACCGAGACGATGGCCTTCGTGCGCAAGCTCAAGTCCACGAAGTTCCTGGGCGAGGACATCAAGGTCTCACCCTTGCTGCTCGTTGCCAAGGCGGTGGCCTGGGCCGTTGCCCGCAACCCGCGGATCAACTCGTGTCTCGAAGGCGACGAGATCGTCGTCAAGAAGTACCTCAACCTCGGCATCGCCGCGGCCACACCGCGTGGCCTGATCGTGCCGAACATCAAGGGCGCACATGCGATGGGCCTGACCGACCTGGCTCAGGGCATTCAGGATCTGACTGCACTGGCTCGTTCGGGCAAGACCCCTCCGGCCGATCAGTCGGGCGGCACGATCACCATCACCAACGTCGGCGTCTTCGGCGTCGATGCGGGCACGCCGATCATCAACCCGGGCGAGGCCGCGATCCTGGCCTTCGGCCAGATCCGGAAGAAGCCATGGGTCGTCGGTGACGAGATCGTCGCGCGTGACATCACGACACTGTCGGTGAGTGCCGACCATCGTGTCGTCGACGGCGAGATCATCTCGAAGTTCCTCGCCGACGTCGGTCGCGGACTCGAAGATCCGACTCTGCTGCTGGCCTGAAACGGCTCCGTCAGCAAGGAAAGGCATGAAAGCCGCGTACGTCAAGCACCTCGGCGAGGTCGATGAGATTCGGTACGGTGACCTTCCGGAACCTGTTCCTGGACCCACCGACTACCTCGTCGAGGTGAGTGCTGCCAGCCTCAATCCCGTGGACACCCTCGTGCGTTCCGGGCGATTCCCCACCGCGGCGCCGCTGCCATTCATCCTGGGCAGGGACCTGGTGGGCACCGTCATCAGCGCACCCGTGGGCGCGCCTCTCCAGCCCGGTGAGGCGGTGTGGTGCAGCAGTCTGGGCTACGACGGACGGCAGGGCTCGTACTCCGAGCGCGCCGTCGTCCCGGCCGACCGGCTCTACCCGGCCCCGCCCGGAACGGACATGACCAGCAGCAACGTGCATCGCCTCGTCGCGTTGGCCCACCCCGCCACGACGGCATGGTTGGGCTGGTTCGAACACGGACGGCTCACCCCTGGGGACAAGGTCTTCGTCGGTGGGGGAGCGGGCAACGTCGGGTCTGCCGCGATCCAATTGGCAGCAGCTGCCGGAGCCAGGATCATCGCCAGCAGCCATCCGCGTGACTTCGACGCGGTCGCAGCCGCCGGCGCCGAGATGGTTCTTGACTACCGTGACCCTGACCTCCCAGCCGCCTGCGCGAAAGCGGTTCCGGAAGGGTTCGACCTGATCTGGGACACCTCAGGTCACCACGACGGGCGATTTCTGGCCGCGGCCACCGCACCCGGCGGTCGGATCCTGATCACCGCTGCCGCCGAGGCCTCCACCCAGCTGCCCCTGGGACGTCTCTATACGAAGGACGTGTCGCTCATCGGCTTCGTGATGTCTCGCACGAGCGCGGACCAGCTGGCCCGCGCGGCGAAGGGACTGATGCCCTTCCTCGAGTCGGGCCGCGAGTCGGGAAGAGCGGAGCCGGGAAGAGCGGGATCGGGATCGCTGACGACGACCATCACGAAGGTTCTGGCTCTGTCCGATGCCGGGCAGGCCCACTCAATGATGGAGGCCGGCGACGTCCACGGCCGAATCGTGATCGTGCCCTGAGCAGTACGTCGGTGCTGAGGCCGCGCACAGAGACAGAGGCCGCGCACAGAGGCAGAGGCCGGTAACAGGGCCGCGCCCTGAGCCGGAGGCCTACTTGTCGAGGTAGGCGCTGTTGTCGGTGGGGCTTCCGTCCTTGACCAGACGCTTGGCCAGGCAGTGGTTGCGGTCCAGTCCCCAGGAGCGACACTGATCAAGTGCCGGCTCGGGGTCACTGTAGGCCGTGTCGATGACGGTGACCCAGTAATTGTCATCCTTGTAGGAATCCCAGTCGCCGCTGTGAATGAGGATCGCACCCGGGTATTTGACGCGGTTGGTCTCGAACTCGTCGACGATGTCCTGCGCAGTCCACTTCTTGCCGTCTGCCTCAAGGCCGACATCCTTCGCGCTGATTTGCGTCACCCATTGCCCTTCGAGGTCGCCGGCCTTCGCTGTGCCCTGCTTCGTATAGGTCGACAGCGCCTCCTGAGGGCTTGCTGTCGGCTGCACCAGAGATTCGGTGGGAGAGGCCGAGGCTGACCCGGTCTCGGCGCCGTTGAAGTCCACGGGCACGGCCCCCGTCGACGGTGCCAGCCATCTGACGCCGAAGAAGGCCAGCAGTGCGAGAATCATGATGATGGCGATGATGACCACGGTGATCTTGGTCCCGTTGCCCTGTTTCGGGGCGGGCGTGGGATCGAGCGGCATCTGCCCGGACGCCGGGCCGTCGGATCCGTGGTCGGCCTGTGCCGAACGGGAGGGCATGCCGTTCGTCTGGCCGCGAGAACTGGTCGGCGAGGGTGCTGCATGTGCACCCTGAGACTGGCCCTGGAAGGGGGCACTGCCAGCAGGGGCGAAGACATTGCGCGAGCGAGCTGTGGATACAGGTACGTCACCGGTGTGCTTCTCGAGGTACTCGTAATAGGTCGAGTCGTCGAAATCAGCAGCACTCTGGTTGGACTCCTGCCCCTGCGCCGGGGTCGGACTGGCACGATCCGATTGATCCTTCTGCCAGTCATCGCTGGTCGCTGGACGGATTCGCGGCCTCGGTGAAAAGTCGCTCATCGATCCTCCTGAGTGCCAGAGGTAGTGGCAATCATCTTCTTACCTTGGCACGACATCGGCACGTGTTCAACACGAGAGGGAGCAGGATGCGTTGTCCACTGGAGCGGGACCGATACGCAACCGCGAATCTGCGTGCGCGATGAGTGCGAGGTGGGAAGCGGTGTGAGGCCCGCCATTCCGGGCCCGACCCGTTCGCTGACCCTCAGCTGTGACACTTCGAGCGGACTATCGCGAGGGCGATCCAGTGAATTTGCTCTGAAGGCCGGTCTCTCTCTAAGATAGTTATCTGTTGTGCCGTCGCGGTTTGATCGCCGATCGATCCGTTAGGGCCAACATGGTGCTCACCCACCGCTGCACTCCAGCTTCGGCCAATCTCTCACAGGCTACGGCTTCAGCGCTGGTGAGACATCTCGCCCGAACGGGCAAACCTGTTTTGGCGTACACAATTTTCATTGCGAACGCCGCACTCCGGGCAACAGCCTGGTGGGTGGTCGGACATCCGTCCGACTGAGCAGCATTCGTGAAAATTTGTTGATGTCTTCCGACATCGCCGCAAGCGAGCGTGGATCCCACGCAGACCTGCTTGTTTCGAGAGTCGGTAACTTGTGAACTGGAGGAGAGTCATGGCAGCAACCTGCCAAGTAACCGGGGCAGTCCCTGGTTTCGGACACAACGTGTCCCACTCGAACCGACGCACCAAGCGTCGTTTCAACCCGAATATTCAGAAAAAGCGCTACTTCGTTCCGTCTCTGCGTCGCAGTGTCACCCTGACCGTGTCCGCCAAGGGCATCAAGGTCATTGACGCACGCGGAATTGACGCCGTCGTCGGCGAACTCGTTGCCAAGGGAGTGAAGCTCTGATGGCTAAAGCACAGGACATTCGTCCCATCATCAAGCTCAAGTCGACCGCTGGCTCCGGGTACACCTACGTGTCCCGCAAGAACCGCCGCAACAACCCGGATCGCCTCGTTCTCAAGAAGTACGATCCAGTTGTCCGCAAGCACGTCGATTTCCGAGAGGAGCGCTGAGCGCATATGGCTAAGAAGTCAAAGATCGCACGCGACAAGCAGCGTCGCGTCATTGTAGAGCGCTACGCGGAGCGTCGCGCGACGCTCAAGCGCCAGCTGACCCACCCGGACAGCACCGACGAGCAGCGTGAAGAAGCACGCCTCGGACTGCAGAAGCTTCCTCGCGACGCCTCACCAGTGCGCGTGCGCAATCGTGACCAGGTCGATGGTCGTCCGCGCGGCTACCTCCGCAAGTTCGGTCTCTCCCGTGTCCGTTTCCGCGAAATGGCGCACAACGGCGAGTTGCCCGGCATCACGAAGTCGAGCTGGTAATCTCGAGGAAGTTCGTTATCGGAAAAACGGACCGGTAACCGACCGACTTGTCCTAAGGAGGACGCTTTTATGGCTAAGAACCGCAGTGAGCTCGTAGCAGAAGTTGCAGAGAATTCCGGACTGACCCAGAAACAGGTCTCGGACGTTCTTGATGGCGTCTTCGATGTCTTCTCCGACGTCGTCGGCAAGGGCGAAAAGCTCACCATCCCCGGATGGCTGTCTGTTGAGCGCACCGAACGTGCCGCTCGCAAGGGACGCAACCCGCAGACCGGTGAAGAGATCCAGATCAAGGCCGGCTACTCCGTGAAGCTGTCCGCTGGTTCGAAGCTGAAAGCTGCCGCCGGCAGCCCTAACTGAATCTCGCGCATCAGCGTGGAATGACCCGGACCATCTGGTCCGGGTTATTTCGTGCCTCTGCGCCGAGATCTCGGCCACGTTCGGGTCCCGCAGTGAGCCCAGGTTCAGGCTCCGGCGATATCCTTGAACCATGAATGAAGCGGCGGTCTGCCACCAGTGAGCACTCAAGTCTTCGAATCGGTCACCCGATTCACCTCTCGCGCCGCCGTTCCCATCGTCGTCATCCTCGGTCTCACGGTGGGCGTTGCCGCGATGCTCTTCACCGGAGCAGCCGAGGCCACACTCCTCAACGACCCGGGCCCCTACGTCAGGTTCGGCCTTCCCGCGGCGAAGTTCGTCTTCAACATCTCCATGGCGCTGACGCTGGGTGCACTGATGTTCGCCCTCCTCATCCTGCCCCGCACCCAGGGGCGGGGCCGGAGCAGGAGGACGACCCCCGCAGCCGCGTCGTCCGGCACCCCCGGCGAGGCCCCGCTCAACGCGCTCTGGGAGAAGGCTCTGAAGATCGCCGGGGTGGCATCGGTCGCTTGGACGATCTCTGCCGTGGCCGTCCTCGTCCTCACCTTCGCTGATACCGTCGGCGCCCAGGCCTACCTCGACTTCTCCGCTCAGCTGGGCGTGTTCCTGACCCAGATCGCCTTCGGCCAGCTCTGGACCCTCATCGTTGTCCTCATCGCCGTCGCATCGACCCTGTGCTTCGGCACTCGCAGCTACATCGGCATCGCCGTCGCAGGCGTGCTCGGCGTCGGCGCAATGATCCCGCTGGCGCTGATGGGACACTCCGCTGCAGCCTCCGGACACACCCAGGCCGTCAACAGCATCGGCCTGCACCTGCTGGGCGTCACAATCTGGTTGGGCGGTCTCTTGGTCATCGCGCTCCTCGGTTCCGACCTCGCCCGCTCGGATCAGCTGCGCACCACGATCGAACGCTATTCGTCGTTCGCGCTCATCGCTTTCGCGATCGTTGCCTACTCCGGTGTGGTCAATTCGCTGCTGCGCGTTCACAGTCTCGGTGACCTCATGACCCCCTATGGGCAGGTGATCGTGGCGAAGACCATCGCGGCGATTCTGCTCGGCCTCGTCGGGTTCTGGCATCGTCAGTTCGTCATCCGACGATTGGGTGCCGTCGCCTCGGCGACGAGGGAATTCTGGCGGCTCATCGTCGTGGAATTCGTCATCTTCGGTGCCACGATGGGCCTGGCGGTGGCTCTGTCACGGTCCCAGCCCCCGGTCTCGCAGGAGCCCGTGGGCGATCCGTCCCCGGCAGAGATCCTGACCGGTGAGCCGCTTCCGCCTCCGCCGAAATTTGCGCGCTACTTCACCGAGTGGTCCCTCGATCCGCTGTGGGTTGTCGTCGCGGTCGGCCTGTCCGCGGCCTACATCGTCGGGTTCATCAATCTCCGGCGCCGAGGCGATGCCTGGCCGATCCACCGGCTGATCTGTTGGCTGCTGGGCATGATCTTCCTCGTCTATGTCACCTCCGGCGGTGCCCGAGTCTACGGCGAGATCCAGTTCTCGGCGCACATGATCCAACACATGCTGCTGATCATGGTGGTGCCACTGCCGATGGTCCTCGGCGCACCCATCACAATGCTCATGCGTGGGACGAAGGCCCGCACGGACGGCTCACGCGGAATCCGCGAATGGGTGCTGTGGCTCGTCCACACTCCGTACATGCGGTTCTTCGCGAATCCGATCTTCGCCAGCGTGAACTTCGCCGGATCCCTCGTCATCTTCTACTACTCGGGCGTGATGAAATACGCTCTCGAATGGCACCTCGGTCATGAGCTGATGATCATCCATTTCCTCGGGGCGGGCTACCTGTTCGCACAGGCCCTCATCGGCATCGATCCCGGCGTGAAGCGTCCGGCGTATCCGCTGCGACTGCTCATGCTGCTCATCACGATGGCCTTCCACGCGTTCTTCGGCATCTCGATCATGAGCTCCGAAGTGCTCATCGAAGGCGACTGGTTCGGCAACATCGGCGCCGACTGGGGCTATTCGGCGATCGAAGACCAGCAGTTGGGCGGCGGAATCGCGTGGGGTGTCGGAGAGTTCCCCACCCTGTTCATCGCAATCATGGTGGCCTTCCAATGGTCGAAGTCCTCGGACCGGGAGGCCAAGCGCGTCGATCGGCGCGAGGCTCGCACAGACGATGCTGAGCTGCGCGCCTACAACGACATGCTCGCCACGATGGCCCAGCGTGACGCGAAGGCAGACCAGCGAGGCAGATGACCGCACAGCTCATGTGCGGGAATGTGCAGGAACAATTCCCGAATCTGAGCCGCTCCTGCGCCCATTCCTTCCCGTTATGACGCACACTGTTGCAGGGATCATTTTCATCCGCCGCGTCGCACGGTCCGTGCCGATGACGTGGACCTGAAGCCGCATAGCAGGGGCTGCAGGCCCATCGCCCACGGAGCCGGCACGCCACAGCAAGTCGATTCGCACATTCAACGGTGATGCGGATCGTGGAAATCAAGGAGAGTCATGAGTTCTTCGAACAATGTCGAGAAGAAGACGATCCGCGCACAGCTGCGCAAGGTCGTCGCCGCCTCGATGGCCGGAACCGTCGTCGAGTGGTACGAGTTCTTCCTCTACGGAACTGCGGCTACGCTGGTCTTTCACATTCTGTTCCCGCCGACAGACGACCCCCTGAACGCGATCCTGGCAGGTTTCGCGACCTATGCGGTCGGGTTCATCGCGCGTCCCTTCGGCGGCATCATCTTCGGCCATTTCGGGGACAAATACGGGCGCAAGAAGCTGCTGCAGCTGTCCATCATCCTCGTCGGCGCGGCCACATTCCTCATGGGATGCCTGCCGACCTTCGACCAGATCGGGTATCTTGCGCCCGTCCTGCTGGTGGTCCTGCGTCTGGTCCAGGGATTCGCCGTCGGCGGCGAATGGGGCGGAGCTGTCCTCTTGGTCGCCGAGCACTCCCCGAACAAGGAGCGCGGCTTCTGGGCGTCCTTCCCGCAGTCGGGTGTCCCGCTGGGCAACCTGTTGGCAACCGGTGTGCTCCTCGTCCTGACGGCAACACTGACCGACGAGCAGTTCCTGTCCTGGGGCTGGCGAGTCGCCTTTTGGCTTTCGGCCGTCATCGTCCTCATCGGATATTACATCCGCACCCGAGTCTCTGACGCTCCGATCTTCGATGAAGTCCAGTCCGAAGAGATCGAAGAAGGCGTCGACTACGGTATCAAGGCGGTCTTCAAGCGCTACCCGCGTGAGGTCTTTGCCGCGATGGGGCTCCGGTTCGTGGAGAACATCCACTACTATCTCGTGGTCACGTTCTCGATCACGTATCTGGCAATCGTCGTCGACATCGAGCAAGCGGAGATTCTGGGCGCTCTGCTCGCTGCACACGCGATCCACGCGGTCATCGTGCCGTTGGTCGGAGCAGCAACGGACAAGCTCGGGCGCAAGTTGCCCTACGGAGTCGGCATCGTTCTCACAGCATCGTGGGGATTCTTCGCCTTCCCGATGTACGACACCGGCAATTTCCTCGTCATCTTCTTCGCCTTGCTCCTCGGGTTGATGTTCCACGCCCTGATGTACGCTGGTCAGCCGGCCATCATGGCGGAGATGTTCCCGACGCGGATGCGCAACTCCGGTGTTTCGACCGGCTACCAGGTCACGGCGATCGTGGCGGGCTCGTTCGCACCGATCATCGCCACGGCCCTGCTGCAGCGTTTCGACTCTTCGGTGCCGATCGCGTTCTACCTCCTCATCGCAGCTGTGATATCGATGGTCGCGCTCGTGTTCACGCGGGAGACCAAGGGCATCGACCTGCGTTCGCTCGATCAGGTGGACAGGGATCGTCGCCACGCGGCGAAGCGCTGATCAGTGAGGCAACACGCAGATTCGGGCGGTGTCGACGAGTGTCGGCACCGCCCGAATTCACCATGGTGAATAGAACTGTCGAAGGGACAGCAATGGTCGATCTCAGCAGAAAAAGGGCACTCGTGACGGGGGGAGCCTCCGGCCTCGGCAAGGCCATGAGCGAGGCTTTCGCCGCCGCGGGAGCACATGTCATCGTCGCAGATGTCAACGCGGAGTCTGCGGAAGCTGTGGCCAAGGACATTGAGGGAGAGGCATGGACGGTCAACCTCGCGGACACCTCGGCGCTGGATGGGGTCGAGGTCAACGTGGATATCCTCATCAACAACGCCGGGATCCAGCGGATTCACCCGATCACGGAATTCCCGCTCGAAGAATGGCGGCTCATCAACACCCTCATGCTCGAAGCGCCATTCGTGCTCACGAAGGCCGCGCTGCCGGCGATGTATCAGAAGGGTTGGGGGCGAGTCATCAACCTCTCTTCGGTCCACGGCCTGCGCGCCTCGGCGAATAAATCAGCCTATGTGGCGGCCAAGCACGGGCTCATGGGGCTGACGAAGACGACCGCTCTCGAGGCGGGCCCGCACGGTGTGACGTGCAATGCGATCAACCCGGGATTTGTGCTCACCCCCTTGGTCGAGGGGCAGATCGCTGACCTCGCGAAGACAAATGGCATCACCGAGGACGAGGTGCGCGAGCAGGTCTTCCTTGGCCACTCAGCGGTGTCGAAGCTTGCCGAGCCGGGGGACATCGCCGCATTGGCTCTGTTCCTGGCCAGCGATGCGGCCACCGTTATCAACGGCAGCGCGCACAGCGTCGACGGCGGCTGGTCTGCCGCCTGAGGCGATCTCCGGCCTGAGGTAAGGGGCTCAGAGAACTTCGAGGACGCTGCGGACCCCTGCATTGCGCAGGGATTCGTGGCGGACCGAAGCCCAGTAGGAGACAGGTTTCGAGAACTCCTCGGGCAGCACCTGCACGAGGCGACTGTTGCCCACGGCCAGGAAGTCGGGCAGGATCCCGATCCCGACTCCGTTCGACGTGGCGAGCACGTGCGCATGCACCGAGGTGGAGCGGAAGAAGCCTTTGCCGCGCGGCAGTGCGTTGCCCGCTTCGTCGAGGTCATCGACCTGGAGTGAGTTCTCGATGTAGTAGATGAGCCGGTGCTGGGCGAGATCGTCAAGCGTCATCGGCATCGTGTGGGACTGCAGGTATTCGGGGGAGGCGTAGAGCTGGAGCCGATAGTCGCGGATGTGCTTCGCGACGCTGCGCGGAGCGTCCGGCCTGCCGACGACGACCTCGATATCGACTCCCGACCGGTACTGCCGGGCCCGCTGCGTGGCGGTGATGAGTTCGAACTGCAGACCGGGATGGGTGCGCTGCAACTGGGCCAGGGCCGGTACCGCGAATTCCAGGGCGAAGGCATGAGGGCAGGCCAGGCGAATCGTGCCGGACAGGGCGGAATTGGCGGGGGCGTCGATGCGTCCTAGAGCCGACTCGATGTCCTCGGCCACCGGCAGCAGGTGACGTCCGGCAGCGCTGAGCTCCCAGCCGTCCGGTGAGGCCACGAGCATCCGCTCGCCGTAGGCCTTCTCCAGCGCCGCAATGCGTCGGGATACGGTCGTGTGATTGAGGCCCAGGCTGTGCGCGGCCGCCGTGAACTTGCCCAGCCGGGCCACGGCAAGGAGCGTCAGGAGATCTTCGGGGGAGATCTGCGAACTGGATCCGCCGGGTGCATATGAGGCCATAGTGGTTCCATCCTATCTGCGTGTGCGCACATAACCGGTGCGGAATATGTGATTCTGCGCGACCTGTGTTGTCTCATCGGCTGGAGTACTGTGAGGGGAAACACTGCACCACCTGAAGAACATGATGCGAGGAGGCATACTATGTCGACAATTGGATGGGTTGGCCTGGGAAACATGGGTCGTCCGATGACAGCGAACCTGGTCAAGGCCGGTCACACTGTGAATGGCTTCGATCTCGTGCCCGAGGCCGTTGCTGCGGCTGCTGAACACGGTGTAACTGCTGTGGGCTCGATCGCCGAGGCGGTCGCCGGTGCCGATATCGTCTTCACAATGCTGCCCAAGGGTGAGCATGCCCGCACCGCTTACCTGGAGCCCAACGGTGTGCTGGCCAATGCCGACACGAAGACACTCCTCGTCGATTCCTCCACCATCGACTTCGACTCCGCCCGCGCCCTGCACTCCGAGGCGGCCAAGGCTGGCTTCCGCTTCGTCGATGGTCCGGTCTCCGGCGGCGTCACCGGCGCAGAAGCCGGCACGCTGACCTTCATGCTCGGCGGCAGCGATGAAGATGTCGCTGAAGCGAAGTCCTTCATCGAGCCGATGGCCGGCAACATGTTCCATGCCGGTGGCGAGGCTGCCGGTCAGGCCGCCAAGATCGTCAACAACATGATGCTCTCGATCAGCCTGCAGGGCGTCGTCGAAGGTGCCGTCCTCGCCGATCGCTTCGGGCTCGATCCCAAAGTCTTCTACGACATCGCATCGGTCTCATCAGGCGACTCCTGGCCACTGCGCACCTGGTACCCCGTGCCCGGTGTGACCGAAACCGCAGCCTCTAACAACGCGTTCCAGCCCGGCTTCGCCACAGCACTCATGCACAAGGACGTCGGCCTGGCCCTCGCCGGTGCAGAAACACAGGGCCTCGACCTCCCAGCCGCGCAGCTCGTCCATGCACAGCTGCAGAAGCTCGTCGACGAGGGCCTCGAAGGTCTCGACACCTCGGCGCTGATCAGGAACATCGATCCCAAGGCCGCCGGACTGCCCGAGTAACTACTGGGCAATAGGCAACGGTCGGTAAGGGATGGTCGATCCGCCTGCGGATTTCGACCGTGACTTACCGACCATTCGCCGTTGCGCGCCCCCTTGGCTCCCGTACCACGCCGGCTGTGCGCGTACGCCCCCGCCCTATGACCGCGACCTGCAACTTCGGCGGGGACATGTAAGACTGGAAGCATGAGTTCCCCAGGCACATCCGAACCACAGAACACACCGGAATCATTGGCCCCGGACGCCATTGCCTCCATCAGAGACAACCTCGACGAGGTGGCCACGCGTGCAGCGACCGCCGCCGAGGTGAGCGGTCGGACGAGTGCAGATGTGAAAGTTCTGCTTGCGACCAAGACTCAACCGGCTGCGACGATTCGAGTGGCGCTCGAGCATGGGTTCACCCTCATCGGCGAGAACAAGGTACAGGAACTGGTCGGCAAGGCGGACGACCTCGCCGACCTGGACCATGAAGCCCACCTCATCGGCCCTCTGCAGAAGAACAAGGTCAACCACACGCTGCGCCATGCGCACTGCATCCAGTCCGTTGACAACCTCGAACTGGCGACGAAGATCAACAACCGCCTCGACGTCCTCGACCAGAGCATGGACTTCTTCGTCCAGGTCAACACCTCGCGCGAGGACTCGAAGTCCGGGATCGCCCCCGATGAGGCAGAGGCTCTCATCTCTGAACTCCGGGGCCACTCACGGATGCGACTGCGTGGTCTGATGACGATCGGTCTGCCCGGACGCACACCGGAAGAGATCCGCCCAAGCTACGCAGAGCTGCGCGAACTCAGTCAGAAGCTCCTCGCCTCGGGAGCCATGCCCGCTGCAGCGACCGAGCTGTCCATGGGCATGAGCAACGACTTCGAACTGGCAATCGCCGAGGGGGCGACGATGGTCCGTGTCGGCTCCAGCATCTTCGGCGCCCGCGACTACTCCTGAACAAGGTCGCAGCGGGCGCCTCTACGTGACAGCGACTTGGGGTATTGGTCACATGATGACGCGGGGTCTCCCGCCGCGGCCCTGAATCTGTGAAGATGGAGCCATGAACGCCAGCTCGCAGGAATCCTCAAGCTCCGCCCACCAGGTCAAGGTACGTGCACCCGAACTCATCGGCCGCCGGTGGATGAACTCCGGAGGCAAAGAACTGAGCCTGGCCGACCTGCGCGGCAAGGTGATCCTGCTCGACTTCTGGACCTTCTGCTGCATCAACTGCCTGCACGTCCTTGACGAGCTACGCCCGCTCGAGGAGAAGTACAGCAAAGAACTCGTCATCATCGGCGTCCACTCCCCGAAGTTCGAGTTCGAACGCACCGTTGAGGCCGTCGACCAGGCGGTCGAACGCTACCAGGTCGAACACCTCGTCCTCGATGACCCCGACCTCGTCACCTGGCAGGCATACACCGCCCGGGCCTGGCCCACATTGGCCGTCATCGACCCTGAGGGCTACCTGGTAGCGACCCTGTCGGGCGAAGGCCACGGCGCCGGACTCGGCGAGATCATCGAAGGCCTCATCGTAGAGCACTCGGCGAAGGGCACACTGCACTCCGGCGATGGCCCATACGTGCCACCACCAGCACCGGAGACCGAGCTCTTCTACCCCGGGAAAGTCACCGCACTGCCCTCCGGCAACCTGCTCGTCGCCGATTCGGGACACCACAGCCTCGTCGAATACGACTCCAGCGGACAGACGATCATCCGCCGCATCGGCACCGGTGAACGCGGCGCAGACGACGGCGATTTCAGCCAGGCGTCCTTCAGCGAACCCGGGGGCATCGCCGTCCTTCCCGATGACGTGGCTACGAAGGCCGGGTATCACCTCGTCCTCGCCGACACCGTCAATCACACCCTGCGCGGCATCAATCTCGAGACCGAAGCTGTGACGACGATCGCCGGCACAGGTGCGCAGCACATGGTCGGCGCGATCGACAACGTGGTCGGGGCCCACGGCGAACTCGGCCGCTACGACGGTCCCGGACTCGACGTGAAGCTGTCCTCGCCGTGGGACGTCCTCTTCGTCCCTTCCACCGCCGAGGTGGTTGTGGCGATGGCGGGCAACCACACCATCTGGTCGTTCAATCCCGAAACCGGGTCGATCCGCCTGCTCTCGGGCACAATGAACGAAGGACTGGCCGACGGCGACGCTGAGAATGCGTGGTTCGCGCAGACATCGGGCCTTGACCTCAGCTCTGACGGTGACGTGTTCATCGCCGACTCTGAGACCTCCGCGATCCGTCGCCTCGACCCGAGCACCGGAGCCGTGTCCACGCTGATCGGCGAGGGGCTCTTCGACTTCGGATTCCGTGACGGTCCCGCCGCTGAGGCCAGGCTGCAGCACCCCCTGGGTGTGCGGAGCCTGCCGGACGGGTCGATCGCGATCGCCGACACCTACAACGGGGCGATCCGCCGCTACGACTTCACCACGAACGAGGTCTCGACCCTGGCCCGCGGTCTGCGCGAGCCCTCCGACATCTTCGTCCTCGAGCCGGCCGCCCCTGGCGAAACCGCCGACCCCGGCGAAGCCGCCGACCCCAGCGCCGTGGGCGTCGATGCAGCAAACGTGAGCGAAGCCGAACTCCTCATCGTCGAATCCGCCGCGCACGCCCTGACCAGAGTGAAGCTGCCCAAGGACGCCCAGCGAGTCGACGAGGGTGCGCTCACCAGCAAACGACCGTCGACCGAAATCGCCTCGGGGCCGGTGGCAGTGAGTGTGAGCTTCACCGTTCCAGCAGGTCAGAAGTTGGACGAGCGGTGGGGAGACCCCACGTATCTGCAGGTCTCGTCGACACCACCGGAGCTCATCGTGACCGGCAGCGGAAGCGCAGAGGGTCTGAGCCGGGACATCGTCATCAACCCGGAACTCGAATCCGGGGTCCTGCACGTGACCGCACGGGCCGCCGCCTGCGACGGTGAACCCGGAGGCGAGATCCCCCTGCATGCCGCATGCCATCTGTACCAGCAGGACTGGGGCATCCCCGTCGACCTCGTCGCCGATGCACCTGCTGAGCTCACCCTCGACCTCCGCGGCGCCTAAGGCCTGCGAAGCGGCCCGCAGACTGCTCGTCATTGTGGACTTGCGTGCGAAAATCGCGAACTTCTCGCACGCAAGTCCACACTGACGAGGGGCTTCGTCCCGCCCGGTGGTCGCGGTCAGCACGTCCCGGCGCTGAGGTCCCGACGCTGAGGTCCCGGCGCCGTGCCCTCCGCAGCCTGCTCGCGGCTGATCTGCTATTTCACGGTGACGTCGCCGAGGCGGCGTGGATCGTAGCGGACCTGCGATGACTTGACGACGACGGAGCCTCCCATGACGAAGGACAGCGTCTCGTCGAAGTCGTGCTCGGCCGCTGTGACGATGTCGCGGTAGCGTCCCTGGATGCGCACCTCGACGGTGGACGGGGTGAGCTCGAGGTCGTTGCCCGAGGCGGTCAGGCTCACCTTCGGTTCCCGCACCAGCGACCACGTCACCTCGCCGAGGATCTCATTGTCCGTGTCATAGCCGAACACGCAGTCCGAGGGGTACAGGGTCTTCGCCTTCACACACTTCTGCAGATGCTCGGTGACCTGCTCGTTCACGGCTTCCTCCAGCTTCGCCGTGGGCTCGGGGGACAGCGCGATTTCGGCAGTGTCCGTCGGTGCCGTCACCTCGACGCGCTCTGGCTTCGACTTCAGGTAGGTCGCATCGAAGCCGACGAGGTAGGTGGCGGGAAACAGCACGGGAACCGTGCCTGCGGAGACGCCATAGCCGTTGATCGTCGCCGTCGACGACCCTTGGACCTGCAGGTCGAGGGTGGGCCACTCCTCCTGCTCAATCGCCCACCGGTCGAACAGACCGGCAGTTGCGGGCAGCTTCACCATGGACAGATCCACGGTCTGCGTCTGCGACGACAGCACATAGCTGAGCCTGACCTTCGCCTGGTCCTCCTCGATCGACACCGTCGTCGCCTCAGCATCCCGCGGCAGGTCAGGGGCGGCGTTGAGCACGTCGTGGTTGAGCGCCAGAGTCGAGTTCGGGGTAGGGGAGGCGAGGTAGGAGAACGCACGCTCGGCGTCGGCGTCCTCGATCGCTGAAATGTAGGCCTCGGCGGCGCGAGCAGGAGTGTAGATCGTGAGGTTGAGGAGGGGAACCGCTGCCACAGTGAGCACGATGACCAAAAGCGCCGAGATCAGAAGCTTGCGTGAGGTTCGCATTGCCTCTCCTGATTCGGTGGGGGATGAAGGAATTTCAGTTTAATGCCAAGTGCGCTGCTGAAATTCATGAGCGGTGGGGACACGCGGGTCAGGGGAGACGTGCGTGTGCTGGTGGGGGTCATTCCACCGAGTATGCGTGCAGCGCCGAGGTATCGACCTCGACGAAGACATGCGTGCCGACCTTGACGTTGGCACGCAGCGCGGCGATCGATTCGCCGAGGCCGGGGTGGAGCACTCCGAATCCGCCCGCAGGACCGGGCTGGTCGCGAGATGCGTCATTGCCGACGCCCCCCGCACCGTGGTGGACCCCGGCCAGGTCGGCCAGGTCCACGTCGAGAGCGAGCCCCATCTCCGTGTCCACCGGCGACAGCTTCGCCTGCAGACAGGATCCGCGATCGCGGAGTCCGATGACGATGGCTTCGAACACCGTCGCCGAGGTGAACGCCGGGTCGTGTTCGTCCAGTGACAGGAGGGCACTGCGCCACCCGAGGGTGACGAAGACCTTCCCGTCGAGTTCGGTCCGAGCCTTCACCGCAGAGTGGCCGATCGACAACCAGCCCTTGCGCGCCAGACCGGAATAGACGTTGACTCCACTGAGCTCGGCCGGCAAGGAGCCCCTGGGCTCCGTGACGACTTGTTCCAAAGTGCCGAACGCGACGAGCTCGCCCTTTTCGATATCGGCCACACCCGCCTCGGCGACGGTGAAGTCGGTCAGCGTATTCGAGGTGAAGACGATCCCTCGACCGTGTGCGGCGGCCAGATCGGCCAGACGGCCGCGCAGCCCCGCGCGCACATGTCCGGGAACGGACGCGAAGGGGTCGATGAAAGTCAGCCATGTCGAGCCGCTCGCCCACGCCACGGCCAAGCCGAGTTTCGCACGCTCACTGGCATCGAGTTCATTCAGCCGGCGCTTCAGCGTTTCGGGTTTGACCCCGAACTCCGTACAAGCCTGAGCCAATGCCGCCTCCCCAGATCCGGCATCGGCTTCGCGAAGATATGTTCTGACCCAGCTGCGCACACGGGTGAGACCCGACCGGAGTCCGGTCGGGAACCGCGGTGGAAGTGCGACGTTCGAGCGCGCAGCAACGGACAGCACCACCTCAGTGGTGCTGTCCGTGCTGCCCATGAGACCGAGCATTGTCCCTGCTCGGAGACGACCGAGATCGATCTGGTGTCTGCCGAGGTGCAGCCCCGCTAGGGACAATTCATCGTTCAACGGATCTTAGAACTCCGCAGGATCGTCGGAGGCGGTCATCCGCCGACGAGTGATGACGACAGCTGCGGCACCGACGACGAGGAGGCCGACGCCGAGCGCCAATCCGGTCAGTTCGGCACCGGTGCGAGGCAGGTCGTTGCCGCTGTCGCTGCCGTTCTCTCCGCCCTCATCGACCGAGGTGCCGTTGGTGACGACGGTGAAGCTGCCGCCCTGGGGGTTGTCGAAGCTGTCGGCCTGGGCTGTGACGTTGTACGTTCCGAGCACGGCCTTGACCTTTGCCTGCACGCCGAAGGTCGCCTTGCCCTCTGAGTCGGCTTCCTTGGTCATCGTGTAGCGATCGACCTTGCCCTGCGCATGCTCGACGGTGATCGTGATCTTCTCGCCTGGCTGTGCACCGGTGATGCCGAGCTTGATGCCCTCGTCGAGGAAGTCCTCGGAGCTGATCTCGGTCGGATCGATGATGAGTGCTTGGGTCGCTGTGGCCGCGGCCTTCTTCTCGCCTTCGTCGGTGTCCGGGCTGGTCTCAGTTGTCGTCTCCGAAGGCGTGGACTTTGGTGCCTCGTCAGCCTCGTCAGCCTCGTCAGCCTCGTCAGCCTCGTCAGCCTCGTCAGCTTCGTCCTCGGGAGTCTCTGCGGGCTCCTCGGATCCGGTCGGCTCGGAAGTCTCCGTGTCGGTGGGCTTCGGGGTCTCGGTGTCCGTCTCCGACGGCTTCGGCGCGACCGGCGCCCTCCGGGCCTTCCTGTCCTCGCTCGGCTTCTCGCTCGGCTCTTCCGACTTGGTCTCAGACGGAGTCGAGGTGGCGGTCTTGCTCGGCTCATCCGTTTTGGTCTCGGACGGAGTCGGCGAAGCTGACTCGCTCGGGTCGTCAGTCTTGGTCTCCGACGGCTTTGGGGCGGGCCCGGTTGCGGACTCGCAATTGTCGCCCGTGGCGTCGTCGTCGATGTCAGAATCACTGGGCACGACCTCGAAGGAGACCTTCGAGGAGTCCTTCTCGGTCTTCTCATCGGTGAGGTAGAGCGAGTAGTTGCCGCTGGGCACCTTGGCGTTGTCAGTGACGGAGAAGAAGTAGGTGCCGGACACCTTGCCCTCTTCGTCGACGGTCAGTTTGGTCTCGGGCGAGTACTTGGACCCATCGGTGCCGACAACCGTGACGGCTGCCTTGTTGTCGGGGGTGAATCCGGTGCCGGAGAACCCGATGCCCTTCTTGCGGTCCGCGATATCGGCCCGGGTCACCTGCGCAGCGGAAAGCGTCGCCTGTGGATCTGAGCTGTCGGGGACCTCAGTGTCGGTTTCCGGGTCACTTGAGTTCTGCGCGTCATCATACGCACAGAGTGGGCCTGCCGGCACCGTAGCGGACTCTGTCGCTGCGAACGCGGGAGCGCCAGCAAGACCTGTCAATGCAACGGCTACTGCGGGGGCAAGCACAAGACGCGAGGTCTTCACAGTAATGCCTTTCGATTGTTGTCAACCCACGAAAGGCGATGGAACTCCCGGCATTCCTTGGCTTAAGAAGAGGAAGGCACCATCGTGCGCGGGTTCGTACAGTTTCCAACTCTAAGGCATTCACCGACGCCTATGGGGAGACACACGGGAGAAAACCAGCGAAAACACCATGTATTGTTATCGATTCGTTACCAGGTTCCGGCGTGTTGCGCTGGTTGTGAGATTTTTCGTCCCCTCAGAAGCCCAGCTCACTGCACTCCTGACCCTAGGGCGACTACCATCAGATACGTGACTCTCCTTTCCGATCGCGACATTCGCGCCGAGCTCGACTCCGGACGCATCGCCCTCGACCCTTACGACCCTTCTCTGATCCAGCCCGCCAGCGTTGACGTCTGTTTGGATCGTTACTTCCGTCTGTTCGACAACCACAAATATCCGGTCATCGATCCGAGTCTCGATCAGCCCGAACTCACCCGCTTCGTCGAGGCGGCTCCTGGGGAGCCGTTCGTGCTGCATCCGGGCGAGTTCGTGCTCGCCTCCACGCACGAACTCGTCACCTTGCCCGATGATGTGGCCGCTCGGCTGGAGGGCAAGTCATCACTGGGACGTCTCGGACTGCTGACTCACTCCACGGCGGGATTCATCGATCCCGGGTTCAGTGGTCACGTGACCCTGGAGCTGTCGAACGTCGCGACTCTGCCGATCACCCTGTGGCCGGGAATGAAGATCGGCCAGCTCTGCTTCTTCCGCCTCAGCTCGGCCGCTCTCAACCCCTACGGTTCGCAGGCCACCGGCAATCGCTATCAGGGACAGCAGGGCCCCACCGCCTCGCGTTCGCATCTCAACTTCTACCGGAGGGGCATGTGACCACTCGCCGAGAGCTGCGGATGCAGCGTGAGGCTGCCGAGCGGGCCAGTGACACGGACGTCTCGGCGGATCTGCGCGGCGTCCATCTGCTTCTCCTCGACGAAGGGATTGAGGTCTCCGATGTGCTCGCACTCGTGCACAACAGGCTTCCCGACATCACACCGCGTCTGGACGGCAACGGTCAGCTGAGGCTGAGCCGACACTCACGCCTGAGCGAGGGGGTCGACCTCGATGCGGCCACGATCGCCGCGCTTGAGTTGCCTGAATGGGCGCATCACGCGGTCGTCATCGACTGCCCCCGAGACCGTGAACCGGTTCCGCCACCGGACTGGTTCAGCGACTCCGACGGACTCCACGAGGCGTTCCCGGCGGGCTTGCCCGACCGGGAGGAGGAGCGCACGCTCAGCCTCATCTTGGCCATCGCATCACGCCTGCACACCGGCGTTCGCCTCGCGGACGAGGCAGATCTGCCGACTCGGGTCCTCGTTCCCGATCCGGAAGCGAAGGTCGACCTCTACCTCTATTCGTCGTACTGGCTCGAGCCTGACGTTGCACTGTCCCTGGTGCGCAGGCACGCTTCGCACGCCTTCCAGCAGGCACTGCCGACGCCGGACGAGGCGGTCCTCGCCCAGGCCACGATCGACGATCCGCTCTTCGACCCCTCGGCGCCGGTCATCCTCGATGGCTATTCCCTCCTCGTGCCCCTCGGGGAGATCAGCGAGGCCGCCGGCCAGCTCGAGATTCGCGTCTCGGAGGCTGACTGGGTGCCGCCGATCATCGCCAAGCACCTTCAGATGCCGCTGATCGAGTACCACGTGCACTGGATGGACGCCGAGTCCCAGCGTTACCAGCCGAACCCGAGCCGACGGTTCCGGCGGATGCGCAACGAGGTCGCCGGCCTCGTCGACAGCATCGGAGCAGAACTGCTCATCGGCTGCGACGGCACTGGCTTGGATGAAACCGGGTTCCTCATCACGAGCAGCCAGCTCCGCAGCTGAAGCATGCTCACCCGAGCAACCAGCTCCTCCGAGTAGCCGACTCCGGTGTCGATGACCGTCCTGCTGCGACCAGAATCTGTGCAGAATGCGTCCAGTATCGCTCCGGAAGGCGTCCAGTATTGCTCCGGAATGCGTGTGAAAACCGAGCAGAACGTGTTCAGAATGACTGCCGTGAAGCGACTCATTGATTGGGAGATACGCGGTATGGCGTGACAGAATACTGGTGAGAACTACATTCTGGCAAATCTTATATATGACGGAGGTGTCCGCCGGTGATAGTCATGACAGGAGCCTTTTTCGGGGCTGCTGTCATTGCTTTCCCACTGGTCAAGCGCTTCGGCCGCGACGCGTTCGTCCTTCTTGCGCTGGTGCCGCTGGCCGGGCTGATCCTCAGCCTGGCCAAGGTCCCCGACATCTTCGGGCCCGGCGGCTCGCCGTGGGTCGAGAGTATGAACTGGCTGCCGGCACTCGGTCTCGAAGGCATCTTCCGTCTCGATGTCCTCGCCTGGCTCATGAGCCTCCTGGTCACCGGTGTCGGCGCTCTCGTCTTCGTCTACTGTGCCCGGTACTTTCCGCACGATGAGCCGGGACTGGCCAGGTTCGCCGCTGTCTTCATGGCCTTCGCAGGAATGATGTACGGCCTGGTCCTCGCCGACGAGCTTCTCATGCTCTACCTGTTCTGGGAAGGCACCACGGTCTTCTCCTATCTCCTCATCGGGCACAGCCAATCCCGCCGCCGCTCCCGCCAGGCAGCACTGCAGGCACTCATCGTCACCACAGCCGGCGGACTGGCCATGCTCGTGGGTATGATCCTGCTGATGTCTGCGACCGGAACAGGTCAGATCTCCGCTCTCATGGAGCGCGCGAGCCTCGGTATGGACGCCGGGCCGATCATCGTCACGGCCGTGATCCTCATCCTCGTCGGCGCGGTCTCGAAGTCCGCGTTGATTCCCTTCCACTTCTGGCTCCCCGGTGCCATGGCCGCACCCACCCCGGTCAGCGCCTACCTGCATGCGGCAGCGATGGTCAAAGCCGGAATCTACCTGATCCTGCGTCTGGCTCCTGGCTACCACACGCTGCCCGGATGGTCCGAGATACTGCTCACGCTGGGTCTGCTCACAATGTTCATCGGCGGCTGGCAGGCCCTCAAACAGACCGACCTCAAACTTCTGCTCGCCTTCGGCACGGTCTCCCAGCTGGGATTCCTCACTATTCTGGCTTCATTCGGCACGCCGGACATCACCAAGGCCGCGTTGGCCATGCTCATCGCGCACGCGCTGTTCAAAGCCTGTCTGTTCCTGTGCGTGGGAATCATCGACCATCGCGCGGGCACGCGTGACCTGACGAAGCTCTCAGGAGGCTGGAGGGCCTTCCCCGTCGTGGCCGTCTGTGCCACGATCGCAGCGGCCTCGATGTCGGGTCTGCCGCCGCTGTTGGGCTTCGCCGCCAAGGAAGCGGTCTATTCGACCCTGCTCGCCTCAGGCGACAAAGCGTCGATCATCGCGCTGGTCGGCGTCATGATCGGTTCGATGCTCACCGTGGCCTACTCGGCACGCTTCGTCTGGGGCGCGTTCTCATCCAAAGACGGCGTCGACGACGTCGCCCGCCGCGACGAGAAGATCGCGCTGATCATCTCCCCGATCATGCTCACAGTGCTCACCGTGATGCTGGGCCCGGCCGTCGGGCTCATCGACGGCTACTTCGGGGCCTGGACCTCGACGCTGCCGACCATCGACCCCGGCGACGGTGACTATCATCTGGCTCTGTGGCACGGGCTCGAACCAGCGCTGGCCCTGTCCGCAGTCACGATCGCCGTCGGTCTCGGGCTCTTCTTCGTCCGCGACTCGTTCGCCAAGATCCAGTCGACGCTGCCATCGGGCCTCGATTTCCATGACCTCTACCGCAAGCAGATCAGCTCGATGGAGAAGCTGGCTCTGTGGGTCACCTCGCGGACCCAGCGCGGTTCGCTGCCGTTCTACCAGAGCGTGGTCTATCTCGTCCTCGTCGCCGGACTCGGTCTCGCGATCATCTCGAACGACACCTGGAACATCGATTTCAAACTCTTCGACACCCCGCTCGACTTCATCGTCGCCGCGGTTCTCATCATCGTCGCGGTCGCTGCGACCCGTGCCAAGAAGCGTTTCACTGCGGTTGTCGTCACCGGAATCTCCGGCTACGCGATGGTCGCCTACTTCGCATTCGTGGGAGCCCCGGACCTGGCCCTGACCCAGGTCCTCGTCGAGACGATCACCATCGTCGTCTTCGTCCTCGTCCTGCGCAGGCTTCCGGCTCGGATCGGTCAGAGCACCGGGCGCTTCACCCCGGCCTGGCGCGCCATCATCGGCGCCGCGGTCGGCGTGACCATGATGTTCGTCGTCCTCATCGCCGCCGGGGTCCGTATCAGCGAACCGGTCTCCGTCGACTTCGGCCAGCTCGCCTATGAAATCGGCCACGGCAAGAACATCGTCAATGTGACCCTCGTCGACATCCGCGTCTGGGACACCCTCGGGGAGATCTCCGTCCTCGTCGCGGCCGGCACCGGAATCGCAGGACTGATCTTCGTCCGCGGCCGCGAAGGGCACCTCCACCGCTTCGTCTCCCGCCGTGACGGCACCGAGCTTCAGGGGCGGGTGCGTTTCCAGCCGGTCCCCGAGGCGGTCGGCTACTTCCACGATCCCGAACGTGAGGACGTGACGCAGCGTCGAGTCTCCTGGCTCATCGCCGGACGCACACTGGCCCCACGCAACCGCTCCATCATCCTCGAGGTCACCGCCCGGCTGGTCTTCCACGCGGTCCTCATCTTCTCCCTCTACCTCCTGTTCGCCGGACACAACGAGCCCGGCGGCGGCTTCGCCGGTGGCCTCGTCGCTGGGCTGGCACTGGTCGTGCGCTACCTCGCCGGCGGGAAGTTCGAACTCGCCGAGGCGGCCCGCTTCACCCCGTCGGGCATGTTGGGCACCGGAATGATCATGGCCGTGCTCACCGGAATCGGCGGATGGTTCTGGGGCGACACCGTCTTCAAATCCGTCTACCTCGAAGGCGACATTCCGGTGCTTGGGCACCTGTCGTTCGGAACTTCGACCTTCTTCGACATCGGCGTCTACCTCATCGTCGTGGGACTGATGCTCGACATCCTCAGGTCGCTCGGCGCCGAGGTGGACCTGCACCAGGAGCGCGACGAGATGGTGCTGACCAACCGGCTCAACCAGTCCTACCACCTGTCGGAGAAATTCAGCGCCGAGGCTGAGCATGATGCCGTCTCCTCGATCCTCGACCGGGTCAACCACCTCGATGTTGACAACGGCGCCGAAGGGGGCCGGCTATGACCATGCCCTTCATCATGGTGCTGGCGATGGGATTCCTCTTCGCCTGCGGCATCTATCTCATGCTCGAGCGGTCACTGACCCGCGTCCTCCTGGGCTTCATCCTCCTGGGCAACGGTGTCAACCTGCTCATCATCCTCACCGCAGGCAGAGGAGCGCCGCCGCTGACCGACGGGGAGAACCTGTCCACATTGGGCATGGCCGACCCGCTCCCACAGGCACTCATCCTCACCGCCATCGTCATCACGTTCGCGGTCACGGCCTTCCTGCTGGCAATGATCTATCGTTCCTGGCGCCTGGTCCGGGCCGACTCGCTGCAGGACGACACCGCCGACCTCCAGGTGGCGATCACGAAGATGATCGACTCCGAGGCGGAGGCGAGCACGGACTACGACGACACCGAGTTCGGTGATGAGGCCGAGTCTCCGATCACCGGCGCCATCGACCTCGACGACGACGGAACACCACGTGAACGCGACGAAGACGCTGAGCGCCACGACCGCGAGGACCGCGAGGCCGGGGACACAGACGACAACCCGGTAGATGATGCCGACGATGGGGCCACCTCGGCGAACAGTAGCGGCACAGGTTCTCAGGGAACCGAGCCGGAGGAGAAGAAATGACCGATCTCCTTCCCACACTTGTGCCGCTGCCCGTGCTCCTGCCCCTCATCGGGGCCGGGCTGGCGCTGGTGCTGTCGAAGCACTCACGGGCACAGAACATCGTGTCGATCCTGATCCTGAGTGCGGTCATGATCATCTCGCTGATCATGCTCTTCGGCGTCGACGCCGACGGCCCGCAGGTCGTGGCCATCGGCGGATGGCAGCCACCTGCGGGAATCGTGCTCGTCGCCGACAGGCTCTCTTCACTCATGCTCGTGGTGTCGTCCTTGGTCACTCTGTGCGTGCTCATCTACGCACTGAGCCAGGACGCCAACGACGATTCGAACGAGACTCCGATCTCCGTGTTCAACCCCAGCTACCTGGTGCTGTGCGCGGGCGTCGCCAACGCCTTCCTCGCCGGTGACCTGTTCAACCTCTACGTCGGCTTCGAGATGTTCCTCGTCGCCTCCTACGTGCTGCTGACCCTGGGCGCCACGGCCGAGCGCATCCGGGCAGGCGTCACCTACGTCGTCATATCGCTGGTGTCCTCGATCATCTTCCTGGCAGCGATCGGCGTCATCTACGCGGCGACCGGAACCGTGAACATCGCCCAGCTCTCCGAACGACTGAGCGAACTGCCGCCGGACGTGCAGATGATCCTGCACGTCCTCCTGCTCATCGGCTTCGGCATCAAGGCCGCGATCTTCCCCCTGTCCTTCTGGCTGCCCGACTCCTATCCGACCGCTCCGGCCCCGGTGACGGCCGTGTTCGCGGGCCTGCTGACGAAGGTCGGCATCTATGCGATCATCCGCACCGAGACACTCCTCTTCGCCGAATCCTCCCTGCGAGTGCCGCTGCTCATAGCCGCGGCATTGACGATGGTGGTCGGAATCTTAGGCGCGATAGCGCAGTCGGAGATCAAGCGGATCGTGTCCTTCACCCTCGTCTCCCACATCGGCTACATGCTCTTCGGTGTGGCCTTGGGGACGACTGTCGGACTCTCGGCCGCGATCTACTACACGGTCCACCACATCATCGTCCAGACCGCGCTGTTCCTGGCCATAGGGATGGTGGAAATGCGGGGCGGATCCACCTCGACGAGGTCCCTCGGCGGACTCATGGTGCTGTCACCGGCCCTGTCGGTCATCTTCTTCATCCCCGCGCTCAACCTCTCCGGCATCCCGCCGTTCTCCGGCTTCATCGGCAAGGTTGCGCTCTTCGCCGCCGGTTTCTCAGGCCAGGACTGGCTCGTCACGGTGCTCATCGTCGCCGGCACCGTGACCAGCCTGCTCACCCTCTACGTCATCGGACGTACCTTCAACCTGGCCTTCTGGCGTGACCCTGCGGATGCGGAAGAGCCGAACGAAGAGCTCGTCGCCGAGTTCGCCGAACGCAAGAAGGCCAAGTTGGCGGGCAAGCCCTGGACGTCGCAGATCGGGGTGCCGGGGTCGATGTTCGCCGCCACCACGGTGGTCGTGGTTGCTTCGATCGTCCTCACGGTCTTCGCCGGCCCCCTGTGGGATCTGGCGGACCGTGCTGCGGAGAACCTGCAGTCGCCGGTCAGCTATGCCACGAAAGTCCTGGGCGGTGATGGCTCATGAGCCCGAACCGACCACGCCGGATGCCGAAGGGCAGAAGCTTCGTCCAACAGCTCGTGCTGGTGTTCTTCCTCGTGGTGCTGTGGGTGATGCTCTGGGACGCCGTGTCGCTGATGCACATCATCACCGGCGTCATCCTCGCCTTCGTGGTGACCCGCGTGTTCTACCTGCCCCCGGTGGTGCTCTCCGGACGGTTCAACATCATCCACGCGCTGAACTACGGTCTGTGGTTCCTGTACTCGCTCATGCGCGCCTCCGTCGAGGTCGCCTGGTTCGCGTTCCGTCGCCGTGCGGTGGGTGCCGGATCGGTCATTGCCTGCGACCTGCGCACGAGCTCGGACCTGTTGATGACACTCGTGGCCGACACTGCGAGTCTCATCCCCGGATCGATCATCATCGACAGCGACCGGGCGCTGGGCGTCCTCTACCTGCACGTCCTCGACTGCGATTCCGAGGAGAAGATCATCTCCGCCAAGCAGCAGGTGTATCACATCGAAGAGCTCCTCATCAGAGCCCTCGGCTCCTATCGCGATCTCGCCGCACTGAAGGTCAACCCCGACCCCATGGCCGACGAAGACGGAGGTTCGCGATGAGTCAGATCGTTCTCGACACCCTCGTCTTCGTGGCTTCGGTGCTGCTGGCCGCCTCGGCGATCATCGCCCTCTATCGCATCGTCCGCGGACCCTCGATCCTTGACCGCATGATCGCCACCGACGTGGTGCTGGCCTCGATCATGTGCGGCCTGGGCGGGTTCATGGCGCTGTCTGGCCGCACGGATCTTCTGCCCGTGCTCATCGTGCTGGCGATGCTCGGATTCGTCGGATCCGTCAGCGTCTCCCGATATGTGTCCAAGTCCGATTCCATGACGCCCGGCTCCGAGGCGGACTCGCTCAGCGACTTCTCCAGCTCCGATTGGCACATGCCCAAGGATTCAACCAGCGACGGAGACCGTCAGAGCAACGCCGAGAGCCGCTCACCGGAAGAGTCCGAGAACGATGAGGCGTGGCCCGATGACGTGGCCCGCGGAATCTCGGACGGCCCCGACGGCCCTGACGCCATCACTGTTCAAGCAGACGAAGAGCCGGTCACGGTGGGCCTCGACCAAGGAACCGACCCCGACGCAGACGCAGAAGGTCTGGGCACCGGGCCAGATCCGGGACCGGATGACTCCGACGACGGTGCACATACCGGGCGCGAGCCCGACGATGAAGACGTGGCCCGCGGGCCCGACGATGAAGATATGGCCCGCGAG
>JAKDSA010000111.1 GCA_030457025.1 Brevibacterium sp.
TGGTGCGGTGGTGCGAACGAACCTCAGGGAAGCGTTGCGACGTATTCCTTGAGCCACTTGTTCAGGTCGGCTCCCAGATCATCTCGACCGCTGGCGATCTGCACGACGGCCTTGAGGTAGTCGAGTTTGTCGCCGGTGTCGTAGCGGGCACCCCTGAACACAACGCCGTAGACTCCCTTGCCGCTGTCTTCCTCGGCAAGAACCTGGAGGGCGTCGGTGAGCTGGATTTCATTGCCGCGGCCGGGTTCGGTGGTCTCGAGGACGTCGAAGATCTCCGGTGCCAGGACGTAGCGGCCGATGATCGCGAAGTTCGACGGGGCTTCACCCTGTTCCGGTTTCTCGACCAGGCCGGTGACCTTGACGACATCGTCATCGGAGGTGGCGTCGATGGCGGCGCAGCCGTAGAGGTGGATCGCTTCGGGCGGGACTTCCATGAGCGCGACGACGCTGCCACCGGTCTTCTCTGCGACTTCGATCATCTTCGGCAGGATCGGGCTGCGTTCATCGATGAGGTCGTCACCGAGCAGGACTGCGAAGGGTTCCTCGCCCACATGTTGGCGGCCCTTGAGCACCGCATGGCCCAGGCCCTTCGGGTCGCCCTGGCGGACGTAGTGGATGTCGGCGAGTTCGGATGCGTGACGTACGGCGGCGAGTTTCTTGTCGTCGCCCTTCTTCGCCAGTGCGGCTTCGAGGCCGTCGACGCGGTCGAAGTGGTCCTCCAAGGGGCGTTTGTTGCGGCCCGTGATCATGAGGAGGTCTTTGAGCCCGGCATCGGCTGCCTCTTCGACGACGTACTGGATCGCTGGCTTGTCGACGACGGGCAGCATCTCCTTGGGTGTCGCCTTGGTGGCGGGAAGGAAGCGGGTGCCCAGACCGGCCACGGGGATCACGGCCTTGCGCACTGTGCGTTGCGATTCATCACTCATGTCGTTCATCTTAACCAATTGTGGTGCCTGGGATTAGGCTTATGGGCGTGGATGCAGAAACTTCGAAGGCGCAGTTGCGTGTACGCATACGTTCGGAACGCGAGGCGCGGTCTGCGGCGCTCACCGAATCATCACCGGCAGAGACCGAGTCCTCGGTTGCCGGGGCCGCCTGGCAACTGGTCGAGGGGCTGTGGCCGGAGCTGGATCTGACCGACCGTTCGATGCTCGCCTACGCCGCTTTGGCCGGCGAGCCCGACCTGGATCCGGTCATCGACCAATTCCTCGCTCACGGTGGAACCGTCTACCTTCCCGTGGTCACAACGGTCGGTCATGCTCTCATGTTCGGTGCCGTCACCGAGTCCATGTCCACCCTCGAACCTCGCGGACAATGGGGAATTCGTGAACCCTCGCCGTCGCTGACCGCCTCGGATCTCCTCTCCGCCGAGGTGGCCCCTGACCTGGTGTTCGTACCCGCCCTCGGGTTCGGGCCCGGTGGTGCCCGCTTGGGCAACGGCGGCGGTTTCTACGACCGCACGTTCGGCCCACAGGGCGAGGCGCCCCTGCCTGCGAATGAACAGGTGGGCCCTGCTGCCGACGCCTGCCACACTGTCGGTGCGCCCCACCACGGAGTCTGCGGAGACAGTGCCTTCCGTGACAGTGCCCACGGCGAAGTCGTTGTCTGCGGAGTCTGCTTCGCAACCGAGATCGAACTCGCCGGACTCACCGTTGAACCTTGGGATCTGCAGATCCCCCGCGCCGTGACCAACCACGGTGTTCATACTTTCGGCTGAACTGAGGGATTCGCGGTCTGGCCGACTGTGTGCCCCTCTGCGAAGAGCCGAACCGCCTTCGCCCGGAGGCTGCAGAAACCCACTCGCACGTACCAGATTGTGGACAGAACCATGCTTGTCCGGGCCGCTCACCCCTCGCGTTGTCAGCGGACGAGTCCGGTGGACTATAATCTATTCGTCGACGAAAGGTCTCGAATGCCCGTTTACTCCTACGCCTGCAAGAGCTGTGCGCATGCTTTTGATATCCACCAAGATTTCAGCGACGATTCGCTCACAATCTGCCCCGAGTGCCAGGGACGCCTGAAGAAGGTCTTCGGCACCGTGGGCATCAGCTTTAAGGGCTCCGGCTTCTACGCCACCGACTCTCGCGCGAGCAGTTCGAGCACAGTCTCCTCTTCGTCGAACTCCTCGAACAGCGACTCGTCGTCGAGCTCGTCGTCAGAATCGTCGAACTCCTCGGATTCGTCCTCCTCGACGTCACCTTCACCAGCCACAAGCGCTCCCGCAGCCAGCACCTCCGCCAACTGAGTCCTGCGGCATCGCAGGTGTGAGGCCACGACATCGTTCTCTCCCCGCTCGGGTCGTCGACTCGCGCGCTCCTTCACTGTGGATTGACCGTCGACTCATGTGCGTTTCGCCTGTGCACTCAGGATGGCTGTCCACAGGCGTTTTCGTTCCCTTGATCTGAACCTCTGAGCGCCACCAGGCTCAGGGGATGGGAATCATGCGCCGCGTAAGAGCCGGAATTTCGACCTGGTCGAAGTCCTCACGGATCAAACCACAGCGAATCGTCGCCGCCGTCTGTTTCGCATGTGCATGCGCGCTCGCGGTCTGGATTCTCACCCCGGATCCGGACGGAACGTCCATCGTCGTCGCCGACAGGAATCTCCCGCCGGGGTCGGAACTCCGAGCCCAGGATCTGAGAGTCGTCGAATTTCCGACACAGCTCGTTCCCGACAAGGCCTTCACCTCGGTATCCGACGCCGATCACAAGCGGACTTCGGCGGGCCTGTCCAAGGGTTCGCCCTTGACGCAGTCGGCTGTCCTCGACCAGCAGGCTCTGCCGAAGGGAAGTACGGATCTCCTCATGCCTGTGCGCTTGGCCGACGATGCTTCGACGGCACTCCTGCAGCCGGGACAGCGAATCCGACTGTTCAGCTCGCTGCCCGATGGGGGCTCTGAAGTCGTCGTGAAGGAAGTGACGATTGCCCGGCTGGTCGACAAAGCCGATGGCATTGCCGCCCAATCAGGGCAACTTGTTTCTGTCATATTGTCCTCGGGTGACGCTGAGCGGATCGCAGAATTCGCCGGGATGCCGATCAGCTTCGCGATCCTTCCGCGGTGAGTCGCCGCTGACCACAGAGTGCGACCAAGCCGACTCCACACGGCCCTCTCGCGCTCAGCTCGCCCGGCTTTCTCGAGCGAGACACATCGCATGTCAACACCATTTAGTCGAGTTGCCTGTGTGTATCATGTAACGGTAATAGAAGTGATTCACACCGCATTATTGTTTACATATACGCCGAAAGGGTGTCTCTAATGCTTAAAGGATTCAGGGACTTCATTCTTCAGGGGAATGTCGTCGAACTCGCAACCGCGGTGATCATCGGCGGCGCCTTCACTGCAATCGTGACGGCCTTCTCCGACAAGATCATCAACCCACTGATCGCCGCCGCCGGCGGTGCGGAAGGGCCCGCGCTGTCCTTCCCGATCAAGGAAGGCGTCCCAGAGACGACCATCGACCTGGGCGCTGTGATCACTGCAGCGATCAACTTCCTGATCGTGGCTGCCATCGTCTACTTCATCATCATCGTCCCGATGAACAAGCTCAATGAGCTGCGCAAGCGCGGAGCACCTGAGGAAGAAGTTCCTCCGACCACCGAGGATCTCCTCGGCGATATCCGCGAAATCCTCCGGACTCAGGCGGCTACCACCGTCGGTGGCCCCGCCGAGGGTCCAGCCAGCACGGCCGGTCCGTTCGACGATACCGAATCGACAGATCCCCCGCGCCACTGATTGACGCGAGGATCACGAAGGCCCGGTTCCCTGATGGGGAATCGGGCCTTACTCGTGTTCGGATTCACGCCTTGAGCCCTGATCTCTTCTCGATTGTGTCCGACTGCTGAAGTGCGCTGGTCAATGATGCACAGTGGTCACCAGTGGGGAGGTTTCTGCGACTTGTAATAGCCGGCGCTGAACCCTTCATCGGCGGTCTCAGCCTCGTTGCGCAGGGTGGCGCGGTATTTTCGCAGAGCCGCCTCTAGTCGTGCTTTCCGCTGCTGCGCTGTCTCCTGCTCGTCATCGGCTGCACGTGCAGCTGCTTGTTCAGCCGGTTCAGCCTTCGATGTGTCCTTGCCCTCGGACGATTCCCGCCGTGCGTCCTCTTCACTCATCTCGTTGCGGGTCATCCGTGCGCGGCTCGATATCAGCTGCACTCGGACCTTGCTTCTCCGCACGCTGCTGGCCGACAGCCGACTCGCGCGCTGCCTCCTGCACTCCAGCGGCGGGCTCGGACGAATCAGACGTCTTCTCGTGCGCGCCAGCGGATGCCTCCTGCTCATCGGGGCTCGTCACCTGATCATTGCTCTCGGTCTCGATCAGGCCCGCCTGACGCAGCTCGTCGGCTCGGATCTTTCCGGTGTCGAATGTGGGGACCACTTCGTCTTCCATGGGACTGTGCTGATCCGATTCGGGAACCAGCACCTCGGCGCCGGTGACTCGCTTGGCTCGTGCATGACGTTGACGGTAACGGTCAACGGCCGCCTGCAGCTGAGAATCTCCGCGACCGGAGTTGCCCTTCTGTGCCAGCGCGGTGCGGAGCAGATCCTTGATCTCGCCATCGCCGCGGACGACGGCATCGGACTGGACCCAGTCGATCATTGCGTCAAGCCCCGAGTCCGAGTACTTGTGCATCGGCAGACCGGGCACCAGTTTGGGCCTGCTGCCGGTGCGGCCGACGACGACCGAGGCGGCACGGGCGGCGTTGAGGACGGCCTGCGGGCTCATCTTCTCGACAGTGGACTTCCACGCATCGAAGATCTTCTCGGTCTCCGACTGCGGGTCGACGAAGGCATCGGTGGACCACACGCGCATGAACTTCCACCCGCGTCGGGCCAACTGTTCAGGTACGACGCGGTCGCGCTGGCGCAGGCTGCGGACCGAGGCGTATTCGGGTCCGTCACCGGCTATGGCGATGATCATCCCGTGCTCGTCCTCGGTCGAGTTCGCCACGGCCAGATCAATGCCGTTGTAATGTTCGTGAGCGACCACGCCCAGTTGCAGCAGACGATCGGCGATGTCGTTGAAGAGCGGATCGTAGATCTCACCGTGCGGGCCCGGCTGCCTGACGCCACCAGCGGCGACCTCGTCGAGCAGCTGTGGCAGTAGCACGGCTCCCCCACTGAGCCTGTTCGTGTCGAAGTCATCGGATTCGATACTCGAGACCATGGTCAGACGCTTGCGCGCCCGAGTCATCGTCGCCGCGAGGATCCGCTCCCCGTCGGGACCTGACAGGGCACCGAAGTCGTGGATGACTCGACCATGGACGGTCCGCCCGTAACCGACGGTGAAGATCACCGCGTCGCGGGACATGCCCTGCACCCGTTCGGCGTCGGTGACCACGAAGGGTTCCTTGCTCGAATCGCTGAAGAATGCCGCAACATAGGGCAGATCCTTCATCGCCCGCGAGATCGCAGTCGCGACGCGCTGCGCGTGGTGGGCGGTGAGTGCGACGACGGCCAGCGATTCCCGCGAACGATTCCGTGCATGCCTGAGGACGAGCTCGACGACGCGTTTGACCTCAGCGTCGGGGCTCTCGACACGGCCGGTGCCGATGTCCGTCGGTCCCCTGCCGTCTGCGACGTAGGAGAATTCCAGGCCGGTGCCCTCGCCGGTATGTGCGGTCGGCATGGTTGTGATCGTTGAATCGTAGAAGTGCCGATTCGCCAGATCGATGAGTCCCACCGGCGATTGACGGTAGGAGTTCGACAGTTCCATCCGGGGCAGGAATTCGCCGAGGCGCTCCTGCACCGAGCTCGGATGGTTCCCGTCGTCCATCCCCCAGCGATCGACCGCGATCGAGAACGGTCGCGGGCCGAGCAGCCTGGAATCGCCCAGGGAGATGACCTGCCTGGCGCGGGTGATGCTGGGCACGACGTCGGCGACCGAGAGCCGACCGGCGTCGGCGATGACCACGGCGTCGAAGAGCGGCAGTGCGGAGAAGAGTTCGGGCACGGTGTATGGGCTGGCCATCCAGACCGGCGCAAGTGTCGTCAGCAGCTCGGGAGCCCGTGTCGACATCGTCTGCACGGAGGTGTGTGGGGAAAGCAGTTCCTGCTTGATGACTCCCGCGGAGATCGGGTCGTTGTCGATTCCGCGTTTCCACGCCTGAGCATGGTTGTACCGCAGTCGGCCTGCGCCCGCTGCGACGAAGGCACGGTCGTTCTCGCGGAAGCCTTCGGCCACCTGGTGCAGTGCGGCACCGTCGTGGCGGCCCACTTTGGGATCTTCGCTGGCCATCCTCTGCAGCACGGATGCCCAGTAGGCCAGGTCGAACTCCGGTCCCACGAGCGTGGTGTCGACTTTGCGACGACGCAGGTCGGTCAGCAGATCGGACAGCCCCTCGTCAGTCAGTTCACGCTGAATCCTGGAGCGCTCCGGCAACGCGGCGAGGTTCTCCGAGTCACGGCCCATGGCCTCAGTTCGTGCCTGCAGCTCTTCGATGAGCATCGAACCCAGGTCGCCGCCATCGGGCGTGGTCTCGAGAATGGGGGCGATCTTGGCAATGTCAGCCTCAACGTCCTGCAGGACCTCATCGGCTTCGAGGACGCCGCGAGGGATCTGCGGACGACCGTCATGACCGGCGAGGTCCTGGAGAACGATGCGCTGGGAACGCACATCGACAAGTGCCGAATGCAGGTCCGTGACGGTGGCGCCGGGGCGCAGGAATTCGTTCGCGGACTTCTTCTGGCGCTTACGCTGAAGCATGCCCATCTCAACGCCGATCTCGGAACGGTACTCTGCGGTTCCGGTCGCTGCGATGAGATCGTCGAGCCGGTGGTCGTAGATGTCAGGGGCGAAGTTGTCGAGAGTCGTACGCACCCGCAGCAGCACCTTGATCGCGCGTGACCAGTCATTGAGGTTGCGGCGCGGGTTCAGCTTGGCTTTGGACAGGACCGGTTCGACGGCCTTGACCAGGTCGGGGATGGTCCGGCCGAGGCGCTCGGCGACGGTTCGTGCAGCCTCGGCTTCTTCGACAGATTTGAGATCCGCGCCGAACCAGACGGTGTCCTCGACGTCGAGCGTGAAGGCTCCCAATGACGCCAGCTCACTGAGTTTTGCGCGCAGAGCGTTCCGACGGTCATCGCTGGCGCCCAGGAGATCGTCGCCGAACCGGACGGGGGTCTGAGGAGAATCATCGCCGGAGGTCAGTTCCGCCAGGTGCTGCATCGTCTCGTAGACGGACACGTCCCAGGGCTCACGCCGGCGATGCAGTGAGGAGACGTGCTCACTCAGTGTTGCGCGCTGTTCATTGAGCTCGTTGAGCAGTTCGGACAGGTCGGGACGTTCGGCATTCTCCGCTGATCCGATGAGGCCAACGAGCTGGTTCCTGATCGCGCCGGTTCCCTGGCGGGTGTCCACTGCGAATTCTGAGAGTCCGACCTCGCCGAGGCGGGAAGAGAAATCGTCGAGTGCATCGGCGGTCTGGGCCAGGAAGAGAACGCTCTTGCCTGTGTGAGCCAGTGTTGTGGCAACAGCGACCGCGACCTGGGTGGCACCTGTCCCGGGTGGGGTGTCAACGACGACGGAGCGTCCGGAGACTGCGGCGTCGACGACGGCCTGCTGGTCGCCATCGACATCGATGACGAGGAACTCTTCTTGGGGTTTGCGATCCGGCAGAGGTGTGACGGGTTCTTTGAGTGCGGCTGGAACGACATCGTCTTCGTCGGGTTCGGCAGCGGCGGATTCCGCTGTCTCGGCTTCCGCTGTCTCGGATTCTGAGTCGGGCTCGGAGTCGGGCTCGCCTCCAGCTGTCGGCTTGGCACGCGATGTCGCCGAGGAGGATTCTTTGTCTGCTGCAGTCTCTTTGCCTGCAGTCTCGTCGGTGTCCTGAGCCGGCCCTGCGCTCTGATCGCGTGCGGCACCCTCGGCTGCAGCACCGTCCTCCGAGGTGCCCTCCGTTGCGGTCGAGGTGCCCTCCGTTGCAGTGCTCACAACTGCGGTCTTGGCCGCTGACGGTGTCTTGTCGGCATCGCCCGGCGAACTTCCAGGCAGGGAACCATCAGTGATCGGCACCGTCGGCTGAGAGAACTCGTCGTCGCCACTCGCCGGCGCCGGGCCCGGAGCGCTCTGCTTCTCGGCATCCGATGCGGTGGCCTTGCGCGTTTCCGGTCGCGGAGTCGGGACGTAGGAAGTGCCGCCCAGCGCACCTCGAACGTCCTCATCGCCAGCGAGGGCGCGGAGGATCGGATGCTGTGTGGGCAGGTAGTCCGTGGTGAATGGGCTCGCGATGTTCGCAAACGTCGAGACCACGAAACGGTGGTTGATTCGCAAACCGGGCACGTTCTGCGCGAGATCGCGGAGACGGTCGAGAGCTGGCCCCGGGTCGAAGCCGTGCGGCCCCCCTGTGGCGTCGACCCATTCGTCGACAGGCACCTCGAGGTCGTAACCCTCAGCCAGGTGCTGGACCAAGGCGGGATTGATCATGATCCCGTCGCCCAATACGATCTCGAAGTCCTCGACGCGTGAACCGCGGGGAACGAGCGTGACATGACGCATCACGACGGGTGCGTTGAACTTGTACTTGGAGTCCTTCTCCGTCCACGAGGCGAAGCCGATCGCCAGGTGTGCCGTTTGAATTCCACGTTCGTTGCCGAGCTGCTCGGCCTTCGACCGGATCGATTTCGCTCGACGGCGAGCGTCAGCGAGGACCTCATGATCGCGGACCAGACTGGAGAGTCGGGTGGCCCGGCCTGCTAGAAGCTGGGCTAAACCAGACGGGTGCGCCCCGGAGAGATCGATGCTGCCATCGCGCGAATCGCGGAAATGAAGCATGGTGTCGCGACCACCCAGCTGGGCAGCCTGCTGTTTCCACTCGGCGTAGACATCGTCGAGTTCTGGGAACTGATCGTCAACAACGGAATCTGGCACAATTCGACCCTAACGAGAAACTTCACATAATAGGTGCTGGCACACCGTGAAACATCCAGGTTTCTTCTACGCTACACTGGGTGGCTGTGGTTGAAGAAGGCCACGTCGCCCCCGTAGCTCAGGGGATAGAGCACCGCTCTCCTAAAGCGGGTG
>JAKDSA010000168.1 GCA_030457025.1 Brevibacterium sp.
GGTGACGACGGGTCGGGTGACGACACGGACGCAGATGCTGCGGGGGAGGGTTCGCCCAGGTCCACCTCGGCGCCGTGCGAACCGACCAGCCACACTCCCTGGGGCGGCTCGGCCAAGCGGCGCAGGGTTGTGACGTCGCGACCGGAGACCAGGGCCACACGGGTTCCGGGCAGAGCATTGAGGTCAGCGATCGCGCGCGCCGATTCCGGGAGCATCCGGGACAGGTCAGGGTTGTCCTGCAGAGGTGCGAGCACACCGTCGAAGTCGAGGGCGATGAGGACCGAGTCGCCGCCCGTGACCTGTGAGAGGTCGAGGGCGGCGGGTGTCGAGAAATCGGGCTCCGATCGTGGTGTCGGTGTCTGCTCGGGGCGGGGCCGTCCGGGACGGGCATGCCCGGGACGAGTCTGACCGGAACACGCCTGGGAAGGCGACATGGCGGCCGGATCCGATGTCACTGAAGCTCCTCGCGGTGTGCAGGTGAGTCGACGGTGGAGGTGATGCGGTCGGATGCCGTCGTCGACCGCTCGGGCAGGGCGGCGGGACGGTCCGGGATGATCGCCTGCGGATTCGTGTGGATGGCGTCGAGTTCGGCGAGGAACTTCTTCGACCAGATGCTCACGGTGTCCGTGGAGATCTTCTTGCGCATCTGCTTCATCCGCCGCGCACGCGTCTTCTCATCCATCTCCACGGCGTCGAGGATTCCGGCCTTGAGGTCGCCGATGTCGTGCGGGTTGACCATCACTGCACCCGTGAGCTGATCGGCGGCGCCTGTGAATTCGGAGAGGACGAGTGCCCCGTCATCGCTGCTGCGACAGGCCACATACTCCTTGGCCACCAGGTTCATCCCGTCACGCAGAGCGGTGACGAGCATGACGTCGGCGGCGAGGAAGAACGCCGTCATCTCATCGCGCGGATACGAATGGTGGAGGTAGTGGACGGCGATGGACCCGACCTCGGCCTGCTCGCCGTTGATCCGCCCGACGGCCAGTTCCACGTCGTGGCGGATGATCTTGTACTGCTCGAGCCGTTCCCTCGACGGTGTCGCAATCTGGATCAGGACGATGTCCTCGATATCGAGCTTGCCCTCGGCCAGCAGCTCCCCGTACGCCTTGAGGCGGTGACGGATGCCCTTCGTGTAGTCCATCCGGTCCACGCCGAGCATGACGACCTTCGGGTTGCCGACCTCTTCGCGGATCTGGCGGGCGCGTTCGATGATCTTGGGATCACGCGCCAGCTCCTCGAGGTAGGGGGTGTCGATGGAGATGGGGAACGCCTCGGCGCGCACGGTGTGTGCCGAGAGCAGATCACCGTCGGGGACTGCGACCGTGGAGCCCTTCGTCGTGAAATTCAGTCGCCCGCGCACCGCGCGGCGGAAGTTCGCGGCATCGGCCGGACGTTGGAATCCGACGAGATCGGCGCCGAGGAGGCCGCGCAGTATCTCGTCGCGCCAGGGCAGCTGCGCGAAGAGCTCGAACGGTGGGAAGGGGATGTGGTTGAAGAACCCGATCGCCAGGTCCGGTCGCATCCGACGCACCAGCTGCGGAACCAGCTGGAGCTGATAGTCGTGGACCCAGACGGTCGCACCTTCGGCAGCCACCTCGGCGACCTTGGCCGCGAAGCGCTCATTGACCCGCACATACGAGTCCCACCAGGTGCGGTGGAACTCGGGCGGGACGATCACATCGTGATAGAGCGGCCACAACGTCGCGTTGGAGAAACCTTCGTAGTATCTGAGGACATCCTCACTCGTGAGGGTGACGGGAACCAGATGCATGCCATCGATCGTGAACGGGTCGAAGTCGACGTCGGGCACCCCGGTCCAGCCGATCCACGCACCCTCCTGAGACTTCATCACCGGTGCCACCGCGGTGACCAAACCCCCAGGTGAGGTGCGCCATCCCTGGCTTTCCTCCGCGGGGTCCCGGTCCACGGGCAGACGGTTCGCGACGACAACGAAATCGCTGTCGCCATACGGGGATGCGGTCGTCGTCTCGGCAGGGTTGACGGTGTTCATCGGCGCCTCCTCCTGAGTTGGTCCTTGGAACGAACTGTACCCGCTCGACTAGGCTTGGCCAGGTGATGGTTCAGGATCTGGGAGGCTACCGCCTCATCGAGGAGCTCGGCTCGGGCGGCATGGGTGTCGTCTATCTCGGTGTCGACGGCGGAAACAACCCTGTCGCCGTGAAGGTTCTGCACCCGCATATCGCCAATGATGAGGTCGCCCGCAAGCGCTTGGGGCGCGAGGTCAGGACCCTGCGACGGATCAAGCATCCCAGAATCGCCGAGGTGCTCGACGCGGAGCTCGAATCCGCGCAGCCCTTCATCATCACCGAATTCGTCGACGGGCAGACGCTGTCCGACGATGTCAGAGACAACGGCCCCTTCGCCGAGGACGAGCTCGTCCACTTCGGACATGCCCTCCTCGATGCCCTCAACGCCGTGCACGAATCCGGTGTCATCCACCGCGATCTCAAGCCCGCCAACGTCATGATCATGGACGGGGAGCCGATGGTCATCGACTTCGGCATCGCCCAGGTCGCCGACGAGGTGCGGGTGACCGCGACCGGCCTGGTGATGGGAACCCCCGGGTATTTGTCACCGGAGATCGCCGATGGCAAGACCTCGAGCGAGAAGACCGACTGGTGGGGGTGGGCCGCAACAATGGCCTATGCAGCCACCGGCCGCAACCCCTACGGTTCGGGCCCGCTTGAGGCGGTGCTGGGGCGAGTGGCTATGGGCAAGTTCGACCTCGCCGACGCTCCGCGCAACTTCATCCCCCTGATCGCAGCCTGCCTCGACCCGAAGCCCGAACGCAGGCCCAGCGGCCAGATGATCCTCGACTCCCTCGTCGACATCGAATCTGGACGCGCACCGCAGCTGGGCTCCGGGCCGGCCGCTGGGGGAGGACCTGGTCAGGGCTCGCCCACTGGGACGGCGCGGATGCCCGCTGTCGACGGCGGCGGCCCCGGCTATGGTGCACCAGCGGCTCTTGGAGGTGCTGCCGCTGGAGGTGCGGCTGCCGCTGGAGGTGCGGCTGCC
>JAKDSA010000112.1 GCA_030457025.1 Brevibacterium sp.
GCACAAGAGCTGCGGGCACAAGAGATCTCGCCGCAGGCAGTCGACGCGGCCGGGTCGAGCGAGCGCCCCCGGATCGTCGTCAGCATGCACACGATCGGCGCAGTCAAGAACCGCGACTCGGAAACCAGCCACGAACGGCCTCAGCGTCTGCAGGCGGAGGAGAGGATCGCCTCGGCGGTGGACCTGATCGTGGCCAATACACCGGCGGAACGTCGCGATCTCATTCACGAACTCGGCGCCGATGCGGGTGTCGTGGTGGTGGCCAGGCCCGGTGTCGACCACGAGCTGTTCTCCCCAGGGGATCGAGTTGAGGCCAGAGGTGAGCTGGGGCTCGACCCGAACGAATTCATCGTCCTCTACGTGGGGCGGATGCAGTTCATCAAGGGCACGGACATCGTCGTCGATGCGATCTCCGGTCTGCGGGAGAACAACCCGCACCTGGCGTCACAGACACGTGGAATTCTCTTGGGCGCAGTTTCGGGCCAGGCGGCTCCGGCCGGATCGTCTCCGTACCTGCGTGACCTCGCCTCGGCGATCACCGCCGAACCCAGCATCGAGGTGCGACGCCCCGTGCCCGCACACGAACTCGTCACCTACTACCGAGCAGCGGACATCCTCCTCGTCCCCTCACGCAGCGAATCATTCGGATTGGTCGCGGCCGAGGCCTCGGCCGCGGGACTGCCCGCCATCGCCTCGGCGGTGGGAGGTCTGCCCGACATCGTCGAACACGGACATTCGGGCGTGCTCATCGCCGACCACAACCCCCGGCATTGGGCGATGGCCCTTGAACGCATGCTGCTGGACGACGATCTGCGTCGGGAACTCTCGATCCACGCGGCCGATCGCTCGGCTCGCTTCGACTGGGCGGCCACGGTGGCGATGGTGCTGGGAGACCTCGGCGTGCCCGACTTGGCACTGGCTGCGACCATGGTGCCCGCGGACGAACTGGACCTGACGACAGGCCTGGTGGGGCGTCGTTGCTGACGACTCGAACGAATCGCTGACGGAAGGACCCATGATGACGACCGACACCGAGACGATCCTGGCAGGAGTGCGGCAGTGGGCGCACGAGAACGAGGTCGAAGTCGATGCCCTTGAGGACTCTCAGATCGCCGTGGTCCTGCCGGGCGAGAAGAAGCTGAAGACGACGGTGTCGATCACCGTCTCTGCACGGACTGTGCAGCTGCAGGCCTTCGTCATCCGCCATCCTGATGAGAACGCCGAGGAGTTCAATCGCTGGCTGCTGATCAAGAACATGAAGCCCGGCCCGGTCGCGTTCGGGATCGACACTCTCGGCGATGTGTATCTGGGGGCGAGTGTTCCCAAGCACCGACTGCTCGATGAGCTCGACTCCCTGCTCGGAGCGATTCTGGCAACCGCTGACTCGTCGTTCAACGAACTTCTGCTCATCGGCTTCCTCACCGGAATGAAGAAGGAATGGGCTTGGAGGATCCGTCGTGGGGAGTCGACGAGGAATCTTGCCGCGTTCGAAGATGTCCTCAGCGGGCCGGACAACGAATTCCTGGAAAGCTCGGAGAGCTGATACACGCTTCGGCTGACCGGCTGACCGGCTGACCGGCTGACTGGCTGACCGGCTGGCTGGCTGGTTCTGAACATGTGAGGATCGGGACATGACCAAACGAGTGCACACGAGCAGGCCCGGCAACGTCGACGAATACATCGCTGGTGTCAACGATGCGCACAAAAGGGACTTTCTGCACCGCCTCCGCGACCTCAGCCGCGCCGCTGCTCCGGCCGCAGAGGAAGGCCTCAAATGGGGCAACCCGGCCTATTTCGTGGGCACGATCCTCTTCGCCTTTGCCGGCTACGCCAAGCACGCGAACGTCGTATTCACCCCCAGTACCAAAGAGGCCTTCGCCGATCGGCTGAGCGGATTCGACACCGGAAAGGGGTCGATCAAGCTCTACTACGATCGTGAGATCCCCACCGAGCTGCTGGCGGATATGATCGCCCACCGCATCCGCGAGTACGAGGTCGACGGGGTGAAGTGGATGTGAGTCTCAGCTCAGATCGAGCTTGAGCCCTTCGTGACTGGCTTCGTAGCCGAGGCGTGCATAGAAGCGCTGCGCGTCTGTGCGTGTCTTATCGGTCGTCAGCTGAGCCAACGTTGCTCCGAATCGACGCCCGCAGTCATGGGCCCAGTCGAAGATCGCCGTGCCCAGGCCGAGGCCCTGTGCCTCCGGCCCGACCCTCACCGCTTCGATCTGCAGGCGCGTCGAACCCCGTCGTGACAGACTCGGGATCAGCGTCAGCTGCAGGGTGCCGACGAGGGCAGCCGACAGGGTGTCCGAGATCTGATCCTGACGATCCCCATAGTGGTTTTCGCAACCGCTGGTGACATCGTCGATCGCCACCAGAAGCTGGTTGGGATCGGCGGCGATGAAATCGAAGGCGCGCTGGTAGGCGGCGGTATCCTCGGTGTCGGAGCCGTCGCCCTCGCGATCCGCACCGAGTGCATCATCGCGCAGGAGGGACACCAACCGGGGCACATCGTGTGAGGTCGCACGCCGAATCAGGAACCGCCTGTCTGCGAGAGCGATCGTCCCCTCACCGAACCCGGAGAAACCCGAAAACTCCGAGAATTCCGAGAACTCCGCGGGGCTTGGTGCACCGAAACCAGCCAACGGTTCGCTCACAGCGCGGCCGTCTGTTCGCGACTGTCTGCAGCGACCTGCTCACGTGGTGGCTTGCCGTAGGGCCGACGGGCGAACAATGAGGCCAGGAGCGCACCCGAGACGTTGTGCCAGACACTGAACACGGCGCCAGGAAGGGCGGCCAAGGGTGAGAAGTAGGTCGTGGCCAGGGTGGAGGCGAGGCCGGAGTTCTGCAGGCCCACTTCGAACGCGAGTGCGCGCCTGGTCGGAGTGTCCAGACGGCAGGCGGTTGCGACGCCGTAGCCGATTCCCAGCCCCAATACGTTGTGAGTGATGACCGCCAGGAGGACGAGAAGCCCCGCCGAGGCGATGGAATCGGCGGAACCGGCCACGACGATCGCGACGATGTAGGCGATGGCGACCGACGCCAGCCAGGGCAGAACCGGGGCGATCGCGTCGACGAGCTTCGAGGCCACGACCCGCACGAGGACGCCGACGATGACGGGCACGAGCACCGTCTGGCAGATCGAGACGAACATCGACCAGAACGGCACGTCCATGTAGGAACCTGCCAGCCACAGGGTCAGCAGAGGAGTCAGCACGGGCGCGAGGAGAGTCGAGAGCGTAGTGATCGACACCGACAGCGCAGTGTCGCCCTTGGCCAGGTAGGTCACGACGTTCGACGCTGTGCCGCCGGGAGCGCAGCCGACGAGGATGACACCGACGGCGATCTCGGCCGGAAGGTTGAACAGCGTGACGACCAGGAGACCGAGCAGCGGCATGGCGATGAACTGGGTGATGGCGCCGACTGCGGCGATCCAGGGACGCTTGGCGATCCGGGCGAAGTCCGGCAGAGTCAGGGTCAGTCCCATGAGGAACATGACCACGCCGAGGCTCCACGTGATCGTGGGTGCCAGAGGCGTGAACGTGTCGGGGCTGAGGAATCCGAGCACCCCGGCGAGGACGACGAGGACCGGCAGTGCGGTGACGGCGATGATCGAACTGCGGTCGGAGCGCGGCTTTCGGGTGGACGACGTCGATGACTGGCCCACGTGTGATTGCGGGTTCGGAGTCTGCTGCGGTCCCGATGACGGTGGCGTAGGTGAGTCGGACATGAGCTTAGCCTAGCCAGGCATATCGGGATCCAAGATGGTGTGCCGAATGGTGAGAAACGTCTCAGGCTCGCCTCGTCCGTTTGGCTAACCGATTGGTCGGCAGGTGCGTCCGCCGGTTGCCTCGGCCGGATCCTCCGGTCGGCCGGCGAGTCAGTCAGTGGGCGAGTCTGTGCGGGCAGCCGCGGTCGTGCAAAAATGGTGTCATGACGCATAACCTCATCCTGCTGCGCCACGGCGAGAGCGAATGGAACCAGAAGAATCTGTTCACCGGTTGGGTCGATGTGACCCTGACGGACAAAGGTCGGGCGGAGGGGCAGCGTGCCGGTGAGCTCCTGCGCGAGGCCGATCTCATCCCCGACGTCGTGTACACCTCCCGACTCAAGCGGGCGATCCTCACTTCGAACCTGGCCCTCGAGGCAGCCGACCTCTCCTGGCTCGACGTCCATCGCAGCTGGCGACTCAACGAACGCCACTACGGTGCTCTGCAGGGGAAGGACAAGAAGGAGATCCGCGAGGAGTTCGGCGAGGAGCAGTTCATGACCTGGCGTCGCTCCTTCGACACACCGCCGCCGGCCCTCGTCGATTCCTCCGAATTCTCACAGGCCGGAGAACCGCGCTACGCCAACCTCGGCGACTCTCTGCCTCGTACGGAATGCCTGGCCGATGTCATCGACCGGCTCCTGCCCTACTGGTACGACCGGCTCGTCCCCGAGCTCACCGTCGGACGCACCGTGCTCGTCGTCGCCCACGGCAACTCGCTGCGGGCCCTCGTCAAGCATCTCGACGGAATCTCCGACGCCGACATCACCGGCCTCAACATTCCCACCGGCATTCCGCTGCACTACGAGCTGACCGCGGACTTCACCCCGGTCAAGCCCGGCGGAACGTATCTCGATGCCGCTGCCGCCGAGGCCGCGATCGGTCAGGTCGCCAACCAGGGCCGCTGAGGCTCAGGGCCGCTGAGGCCGAGTTCAGCTCAGCTCAGTGGGACCCTCACCCAGCCGCCGCCTCGGCGATGGACTTCATCTCTTCGAGGAGGAGGGCGATCGCCGGGGACGAGGTCATCGATGACCGCCAGGCGAGATAGATCCAGCGGGCGATGCTGGGATCGTCGAGCTCGACGACTGTCACGTCCTCCGGCAGATGCGGTCGGCCCAGCCGGGGCACCAGGGCGAGGGCGCCGACCGCGCGCACGAACTCGATCTGGGTGTCGTACTCCATGGCCCAGTACTCGATTCGAGGTTCGGCATTGAGGGAGTCGAAGAGTGCCGTGAGCCAGCGGTGGCACACACCGTTGCGCGGTGCCGAGACGAAGACTTCGCCGAGGAGGTCCTGGCGGGTCACCTCCGCCCGCGAAGCCAGATGATGGTCACGGTGCATGACGATGTCGGCCCGATCGATCGCGATGAGCTCGGACTTCAGCGTCGACGGCAGCAGCAGTGAGGCCTCCCGCCAGTCGAAGATCAGCGAGGCGTCGATCCGCCCGGCCGTGACCATGTCGATGAGCTCGTCGGGCTCGTCTTCGATATTGGTGATCGTGAGTTCGGGTGCAGTGTGCTTCAGGCGGGGCAGCGCCGGCACCAGCACCCCGCGCAGACCCGTCGAGAATCCGCCGACCGTGATCCGCCCACGCGGTACGCCTGACTTTGCTCGGGCGTCGGTCTCGAGCCTCTCCAGATCCTGCAGCAGCTCGGCCCCGCGACGGCCGAGCTCGCGCCCCATCGGGGTCAGCGCGATCCCGCGGCCGGTGCGCTCGGTCACCGGTGCGCCGATGTAGCGGGACAGTTTCTGCAGCTGATGGCTGATGGCTGCAGAGGTGTAGCCCAAGGCGTCGGCTGTGGCTGTGACGGAGCCGACGGAATCCAAGACGACGAGGGTGCGCAGGGCGAGAACATCGATCATCAAAGTATTTTAACGAAACCAGGGAATTATCTTCAATAGAAGTTTGATCCCCGGGCTGAGACCCTTGAAGTATGCGCCCAGTCCATTACATGCTCGCCCTGCTCGTCGTCGTCCTCTGGGGCGTCAACTTCGTCTTCATCGACTTCGGTCTGCGTGACTGGCCGCCGCTCCTGCTCGTCGCCGCCCGATTCACCTTCGTCGTGATCCCGGCGATCTTCTTCGTGAGGTTTCCACGCGGGGATCTCCGGCGCATTCTCCTCATCGGCGTCTTCATGTGCGCAGGGCAGTTCGGTCTGCTCTACACATCCATGTCTCTCGGGTTGCCGGCCGGACTGACGTCGATCGTCATTCAGATCCAGGCCGCCTTCACGGTGCTCGTGGCAGCATTGGCGCTTCGCGAGATGCCCCACCGCCGACAGGTCATCGGCGTCCTCATCGGCCTGACCGGGTTGGGCGTGATCGGGCTGAGCCTGCAGGCCTCGGTGCCGATCGTCGCCTTCCTCGTCGCGCTCGCCGCCTCTCTGTCCTGGGCGATCGGCAACGTCATCGCCCGCGGTGTCAAGGAGGGCACCAACGGTGTGCAGATGACTGTGTGGTCGGCCATCGTCGTCCCCGTGCCGCTGTTGGGTCTCTCGGTTCTCGTCGATGGCCCCGCCGAGGTGGCCCATGCCCTCACGCACCCGACCTGGGGTGTCGTGGCCTCGGTCGTCTACACCGCTGGCTGTGCCTCACTGATCGGCTACGTCATCTGGAACTCGCTGCTCGCGAGATTCCCCGCCTCACAGGTAGCGCCGTTCTCACTTCTGGTTCCGCTGGTCGGAGTGGTCTCGGCCTGGCTCGTCCTCGGTGACCGCCCTACTGTTCCCGAGCTCATCGGCGGTCTCCTTCTGCTCATCGGTGTCGCCGTCACAACTGGTGTGCTGAAGACCGTCGCACGCGGCCTCGCGGGATCGGGCCGGAGGTCTCGGAGGAAGGTCGTCGTCAGTGAAGAGCCCGAGGTCAGTGAAGAGCCCAAGGTCGAACATTCGTCGACCTCGGACTGATTCAGCGTTTCAGGCGTATTTCACTTCTTCGACAAGTACGGCTCCCAGTTGCCGGTGAGCAGGTACTCGACCTTCTGCGACACGGACACGGCATGGTCGCCGAAGCGCTCGTAGTAGCGCGAGAGCAGTGTGACGTCGGCGATGTGGCGAGGCGCCAGTGATCCGGCGGGGGCCTCGGCAAGTTTGGCGAAGACGCTCAGATGCAGTTCGTCGAGCTCCTCGTCGATCGCATTGATCGTGGGCACGGCGGTCAGGCCAGGATTCGACAGCAGGCTCTCGGTCGCCTCGGCGATCTTCTCTCCGGACTCGCCCATCCGGGTGAACGTGTCGGCGAAGTGGTCGGGGATCGCCGACTCGGGGTAGCGGATGCGCACCTGCTGGGCGATGTGGCGAGCGAGGTCGCCCATGCGCTCGAGGGACGCCGACATCCGCAGGGAGCCGATGACCGCACGCAGATCGGCGGCGACGGGGGCCTGCAGGGCCAGCATCTCAGCGGCCTGCTGGTCGAGTGCGAACTGCATGTGGTCGATCGTGGCGTCGGCCTCGATGACCTGCTCCGCCAGATCGAGGTCGTTGCGCCGCAGTGACTGGGTCGCAAGACGCATCGCCTCATGTACCTTGGTGGACATATCGACCAGCTGCGTGGCCAGGTCGTCCAGCTCGTTTCTGAAGACTTCGCGCATTGACAACGGTTCCTTAATCTCGTGAATCTCTTGCGAGGCTGACGTGCCTCATGTCCTCCCCGGGTGGACTGTCGTCCCGTGGTGAAATGTCCTCTTGGGCCGGACTGTCCTCCCGGGGCGGACGGAAGTGCGGTCAGGACAGGCACACAGAAGTCAGCATTCCACGATTGGGTGAACGGTATCTGGCGTGCAGGTGAATTCCTTGGCAAAAGCGACGTTCCGGGGCCGAATCGGTGCACCTGTGACGCCGACTGCGCATAAGCTTGATGACGTGGACCTCTTGATCGTAGCGGTCCTGACCGGCATCGTCGGTCTGGGACTGGGCATAGCGGGAATTCTGGCGTTTCGCTTCAGCGAACGCTCCCGTGATGCTGCCGATCTGCATTCTGAGGACGATCTGCCGGAGGGCATCGCCGAGGTTCTGGCCGTACTGTCCTCGGCCGCGATCGTCCTCGACGCCGGCGACGACGTCGTCAAAGCTTCCCCGGCCGCCTACACTTTCGGCCTGGTCAGAGGGCATTCTCTGGCCTCGGCCGAAATGCTGAGCATGGTCGGTCGAGTCCGCTCCAGGGGACTGATCGAAGAGATCGAACTCGAACAGAAACGTGAGCAGACGGACTCGGTTCTCCGGTTCCTCCATGCCCGGGTAGCGCCCTTGGGCACGGCGTTCGTCCTCGTTCTCTGCGACGACCAGACCGAGTCGAAGCGCGTCGATGCCATCCGGCGCGACTTCGTCGCCAACGTGTCCCACGAACTCAAGACCCCCATCGGTGCGATGTCCCTCCTCGCCGAGGCGGTCACCGACTTCTCCGATGATCCCCAGGCCGTCGAACGCTTCGGCGGCCGGATGCAGCGTGAGTCGAAGCGCCTGACTCAGCTGGTGCAGGAGATCATCGATCTCTCCCGTGTTCAGGACCATGCGGCTCCGTCTGCGACGGAGAAGATCTCCGCCGCCGAGGTGGTCGATGACGCCGCTGATCGTGCCCGCACGCGTGCGGAGGGCAAGAGCATCCACATCGAGGTCTCGCCTCCGGGCAGGATGCTCATCGAAGGCAACTACGAGCTCCTCGTCAACGCGGTGCGCAACCTCATCGACAATGCGATCAACTACTCGCCCGATGGCACCCGCGTCGGCGTCGGCGTCGAACTCGTCGACGAACGTGTTGAGATCTCCGTAGCCGACCAGGGCATCGGACTCTCCACCCAGGACACGGAGAGGGTCTTCGAACGCTTCTACCGCGTCGACCCGGCACGGTCTCGGATCACCGGCGGAACCGGGCTGGGGCTGAGCATCGTCAAGCACATCATCGCCACTCACGGTGGGCAGGTGAAGGTCTGGAGCCGCCTCGGCAAGGGGTCGACCTTCACCATCGTGCTGCCGCTGGCAGGCAACGTCGCCGATGACGAAGCAACCTCCTCGGCGCCCGACGGGGTCCTCCTCGAGCACTCGGCGCGGGCAGAAGCCGGCGACGC
>JAKDSA010000031.1 GCA_030457025.1 Brevibacterium sp.
GCCCGACGATGAAGACGTGGCCCGCGGGCCCGACGATGAAGATATGGCCCGCGAGCCCGACAGCGGGCCCGAGGGTGAAAGGGGACACCGATGATCCTCGACGTCATCTCTGCAGCGCTCATCCTCCTCGGCGGGGTGCTGTCCCTGGCTGCGGCAGTGGGTCTGCTGCGTTTCGCCGATCTCCTCTCACGCATGCACGCGAGTGCCAAGCCCCAGGTGCTGGGGCTGCTGGTGGTGGCCGTCGCGATCGCGATCCAGTACCCGAACTGGTCGACGGTGACGACTCTGGCGATCATCATCTCCTTCCAGCTCGTCACGATTCCCGTGGCCACGCACATGGTGGGGCGCGCCGGTTATCGCACCAAACACCTGCGTCGTTCTATGCTGTACCGAGATGAACTCGCCGAGGCGGTCGATCGGGCCGAGGCCAGAGATGTCGCGTGGGAACGCAGAAAAGGAATCGGAACGGACCACAATGACGGTTGACAATCAGCACGAACCCCAGCCCCTGGTGCTGGTCGCCGACGACGAACCCGATGTCCTCGGCGCCGTCGTCCCCTTCCTCGAACGCTCCGGTTTCCGGGTGCTCGCCGCCAGCGACGGTCTGCTGGCCCTCGACGAGATCCACCGGCACAATCCCGATGTCTGCGTCCTCGACGTGCTCATGCCCGGTGCCGACGGCCGACAGGTTCTGCGCCGGCTGCGCCAGGAGGAGAACTGGGTCCCAGTTCTGCTGCTGACCCAGGTCGGCGAGGCCGTGGAGCGGGCAATGGCGCTCGAAGAGGGCGCCGACGACTACCTCAACAAACCCTTCGACCCGCATGAGCTCGTGGCGCGCATCCGCGCGGTCCTGCGCCGGACCCACTCGGACGGGCCGCCCTTGGCCACGGCTCCCGTGCTGGTCTCGAGCTTCGGTCTGCGCGTCGATCGTGTGGGCAGGCGCGCCTGGATGGGCAATCGTGAACTGGTCATCACGCCCAAGGGGTTCACCCTGCTGGAGTACCTCATGGTCCACCAGGACGAACTCATCGAACGTTCCCGTCTGCTCGAAATCCTGTGGGGATTCGAGGAGGCTGTGGGCACGCGTGCGGTTGACTCTCGAGTCGCCGAACTGCGCCGGGTCCTCGGCGAGGACGCCGCTGAACCTCGGTGGATCGCCACCGTGCAAGGTCGGGGCTACCGCTTCGTCGGCGAGGTCCGTGGTGAAGAGGGTCAGAGGACCCTATGACGAACTTTCTGGTCATCGAGGTCCAGATCTGGCTGTTCCTGCTTCTGCTGTTCCTCGTGCTGGCAGGCTTGGCCGTCGGTGCCTACTTCGGATGGAGATACCTGCGCAGGCGTGAAGCCGCGCTGCGGGAATCGATCGAGACGGCGGCGAGCGAAGACTCCCTGGCCAAACGCAATCGGATGCTCATCCGCCTGGACCATGAGCTGAAGAATCCGCTGACGGCGCTGCGCACCTCGGCCGCGAGCATCCGGGACGTCGTCCGTGAGGGCGGGACGATCACCGAAGTCGAATCCTCGGCCAAACAGGTCGACGTCTCCTCTCGCCGAGTCGCCCGCCTCCTGGCCGACCTGCGCAAACTCGCCGACGTCGAGACCCGCATCATCGAATACTCCCGAGTCGATCTCGATTCGCTCATCCACCAGGCCGTCGAGGACGCCTCGACGGCACCGGGCGCTGAGGACCGGATGATCGTGGCCACCGTCGCCCGCGCTCCGTGGCGTCTGCCCGACGTCGCTGGTGAGGAGGACCTGCTGCTCACAGCGATCCTCAACCTGCTGGGCAATGCGCTGAAGTACTCCTCCCAGGCCGAAGTCGTCGAACTGCGTGCCAATGAGCAGATCATCGACAGCCACCGGTGGGTCGTCGTCGAGGTCGCCGACACGGGCAGCGGAATTCCGATGACCGAGCAGGAACAGGTGTGGGATGAGCTCTCACGCGGTTCCCGTGTTCGCGCAGTGGCCGGGTCCGGCATGGGACTGTCCCTGGTCCGAGCGATCGTGACCCGTCACGGCGGCTCAGTGCAGCTGTTCAGCCAGGAGGGTGTGGGCACCTCGGTGCGCATGGTGCTGCCGGTCCTCGGCGACGCCGCGCAGGCGACGGTGCCGCCGATGGCCGATCAGGTCGGGCAAGCCGCGGCCGGGTCGCATCCGGTCCAACCCGTGCAGCTTCCCGAATCGGGTCAGACCCCCGGATTCCTGCCTCCCAGGCAACCCAATGAGGCTGAGCTTCAGGGACGCATCCTGGGCACTCCGCGGCGGACCTCGAAGCGCAGGCTCGAACGCGTCGACGGCAACCTGGTCAACCGCACGACCGGCGAATCGGTCAGCGGTGGGTTCCCACCGGACTCCGGGCAGCACTCCCAGTTCAAGCCGGGCCCGGGCGTGGGCCGCGGACCGGCGGGCCCACCGTCGGGGCCCCAGTCAGGTCCACAGCCGGGCCCGCAGCAGCCCTCCGGCAGTCAGCCGGGGCAGCAGCATGCTTGGCCGCAGCATCCGCCGCAGCCTCCGCAGCCTCCGGAACACCCACCGCAGTCGCAGCCCAATTCTGGCCAGCGGCCCAACCCGGGCCAGCAGCCCGGCCCGGAGCAACGAGCGGATTCGGGCCAGCAGCCACAGAGTCGCCGCGAGCTGCGGGCGAGGGATGACCGGTGATGAGACACGCTGCGAAGGTGCGAACAGTCGTAGCAGGAACGGCACTGCTCGGGGTGGTCCTCAGCGGATGTTCGGCTCTGCAGTTCCGCACCGCAGAACGGGACTCGGGCCCGGTCCGTGTGGCCGTCCAGGACAAGGCCGGCGAGAACCCCACCCCTGCACCGCCCGAGGACGGGCTCCCCGAGGGGATGAAGGAAGTCTCGGTCAACCTCGGCGCCGAATGCCCGGTCGACGTCAGCCTGGCCATGGCAGACGATTGGTCGGAGGGCACGGGCACCGACGCGTTCCACTCGTTCACGCGTGGGGCCTCGGTCGCCGACCGCGACGTCGTTGCCATCACCTGCACCCAAGGCTACGACGAGTCGCCGCAGTCGGTGGTCGACGCGAAGAAGAAGTTCGCGTTCTCGGAACAGGGCTCCTCGGTGATCTCTCAGCGCACCGGCAGCCTCGCCGCCGGATCCTACTGGTCGTTCCACGGTGTGCTCGGTGCGAGCGAGATCTTGGCGATCGACCAGAAGCCGACCTCCATGTACGGGGCCCGCATCGGATACAAGACCAACGGGCGCCTCGTCGAGATCGGCGTCGAGATGCGCGCTCTCGAATCGGACACGGCGGCTGCGGATGAGTTCAAGAAGATGCTGCCCACGGTCACCCTCGACGACGAGAAGGTTCCCGCACCGAGATTCAAATAGCCGTCTTCGGTCCGGACCACCGGTGATGATCCTAGGATGGGATCATGACGACCAACGACGCTGTGACCACTCTCCTCGATGCTCGCCGACTGCAGGGCCTCCTGACGAACCAGAGCGGCCGCGTGATCGCCCGGTATTCCTTCCTCAACTCCGAAGGCAGCACCTACCTCACCCACCTTGCTGACATCGGCGGAGAGAGTCCCCGACGCCTCACCCGAGGCGAGCAGTCCATCGGCCCCGCCGCGCTCAGCGAAACCGGAACGATCTACTTCGCAGCCAAACGCACCGGCGAAGACGGAAAAGACGCCGCGAGCCCGAGCCTGTGGGCGCTGCCTGAGACCGGGGAGGCGCGCAAGCTCGCCGATCATGACGGTGGCTTCTCCCGGCTCGAGGTCAGAGGCCAGACCATGGTCGCCCAGTTCCCCGTCCACACCTGGGCCGCCGATGAGAACGAGCACCAGGAATTCAGCCGGGAACGCAGAGAGTCCAAGGTCAGCGCCATCCTGCACTCCGGCTTTCCCATCCGACGCTGGGACCATGATCTGGGGCCGGGGCGAGACACCCTCGCGATCGCAGACCTGAACTCGGTCGCCGAGGAGTTCGACGAGGAACTCGCCGCGAACGTCACCCGCGACGATTCGTCCACCGCTGCTTCCTCCGAGCTGATGTTCCGCTATTGTGCGCTGCCGCCGGGTCGCCTGGTCGACTGGGCCGTCGATGACGAGGCACGGTTCGTCCTCGTCCAGGTCGAGAAGCCGATCCCGGGTCAGCTCGAGGCCAGCGAGATCTGGCAGATCGACCTGCACGGACACGGTGCTCCCCGCCGGCTGACCGAAGTCGCCGCCGATCACGCCTTCGGCATCGACGCCATCAGCCCCGACGGAACCCGGGCGCTGGTGACACGGGAGCAGTTCTGGACATCGACGGCCAACCTCAGCGCGACGCTCATGCTTCTCGACCTCGACACCGGGACGCTGAGTCCGGTCTGGTCCGACGCGGACTTCTGGTTCGACCCCGTCTGGGCCGATGACTCGACGATCGTCGCGACCGCCGACGATCATGGTCGGGGCAGCGTCTTCATCGGTGATGTCAACGACGAGCAGCCTCGGCGGCTGGTGGGCGGTCCGGGCCAGAAATATGCGTTCGCGGGACTGCAGGTCCAGGGGCTGAGCGTTGTGGCGACCGCCTCGGCGATCGATGTCGCACCTCTGCCCATCGCCATCGATCTGCTCTCGGGCCAGATCAGCGAGCTCGCCAACCCAGCGACCGTCATCGACGAAACCGGCTCCCTCGCCGAGGTGGCCGCCGTTGGTGACGACGGCACCGCAGTGCGGGCCTGGTTGGCTCTGCCCGACGGAGAAGGACCCTTCCCACTCGTCGTGTTCGCCCACGGTGGCCCCTGGGGATCATGGAACGCGTGGACGTATCGGTGGAATCCGGGACCGTTCACCGCTGCCGGATATGCGGTGCTGCTGCCGGACCCGGCGATCTCCACCGGCTACGGCCAGTCGATGATCGACCGCGGTCAGCAGGAGCTGGGCGGGCCACCGTTCACGGACGTTCTCGCGCTCACGGATGCGGCGATCGCGAGGCCAGACGTCGATGCCGAGCGCACCGCTCTGGCCGGCGGATCCTACGGCGGTTACATGGCGAACTGGGTCGCCGGACACACCAGCGACCGGTTCACGTGCATCGTCACGCACGCCTCCCTGTGGAACACGACGTCGATGGGACGGACCACGGACAACGCCTCCTGGGACGTGGCCATGCGGAAGCAGTCGGGGACGTACTCACCGCACCTGTTCGCCGACCGGATCGAGGTGCCGATGCTCGTCATCCACGGTGACAAGGACTACCGGGTGCCCGTCGGGCAGGGCCAAGAGCTCTGGTACGACCTGCTGACCCGGTCGAAGACGCCCCGCGACGCGGAGGGTCTGACCCAGCACCGCTTCCTGTACTTCCCCGACGAGGGCCACTGGGTGGCCGGGCGCGGCAACGCCGAGGTCTGGTACCGCACGGTCCTGGCCTTCCTCGACCTGCACGTCCTCGGCCTGGATGCCCAGCGTGCCCGCACCCTGGGGTGAAGACGCAGCCGCCATGATGACCACTGAACACACCCACCCGCCCGTCGATACGATCATCCACGGCGCCGTCATCCTCGACGGCGAGCCCGCGCGGTTCACACCGACCACGTGCGATGACTGGCTCGCCGAGGCCGGAGGAACGGTCATCGCACGCGGCCGCGGTTCGGGGTGGCAGGGCCTGACCACCTCGGCGAGGTCGCAGGTCATTGACGCTGAGGGCGCGTACCTGGCTCCTGCCTATGTCGACATCCACTGCCACGGGGCCGGCGGGTCGAGTGCCGAGGACGGGGAGTCCGGGCTCGCCGATGTGCTCGGCGTCCACCGTCGGCACGGAACCCGGGCGCTCGCCCTGTCCTACGTCTCGGACACAATCGGAGGCCTCTGCGACTCGCTCGCGGACGGGGCCAGGCTGGCCGGATCGAACGCGGCAGTGCTCGGTCTGCATGCCGAAGGGCCGTTCCTGTCCCCGGACTTCAAGGGCGCGCACGCACCCGAGGTGCTCCAGGCGCCGACGCCCGAGGCAGTCGAATCGATCCTCGCCGCCGCCGATGGGGCGTTGGCCCAGATCACGATGGCCCCCGAACTGCCTGGTGCATTCGACGCGATCTCACGGTTCGCCTCGGCGGGGGTGAGCGTGGCCATCGGGCACACCGCGGTCGGGTATGAGGAAGCGGCGCGGGCCTTCGACGCGGGGGCGAGAATCCTCACCCACGCGTTCAACGCGATGCCGGGAATCCATCACCGAGCACCCGGTCCGATCCTCGCAGCCGTCGAGGCGGAACACGTCACGCTCGAACTCATCAACGACGGTGTGCATGTGGCCCCCGCAGCGGCGCGGATGCTGGCGAACCTGACACCAGGGAGGATCGCGCTGATCACCGATGCCATGGCCGCGACGGGGATGGCCGACGGGCGGTACATGCTCGGGACTCTGCCGGTGCAGGTGGAGGACTCCGTAGCGCGACTGGTGGGCGAGAACGGTTCGACCGGATCCATCGCCGGCTCGACCCTGACCATGGACGATGCGGTGATGAGAGCGGTGACCGAGGTGGGCATGAGTCCGCTGGAGGCCGTTCAGGCCGCGAGTCTGGTGCCGCTGCGGGCACTGGGGCTCATCGGTGATGACGAGCACAGTCTGCTGCGCGTCGGAATGCCCGCGGAGTACCTGCTGCTGAACGCGGACATGAGCATCCGGGCCGAGAACATGGCACGATAGTACACATGGATGCCCTGCTCCTCATTGACACCGACGACGCCAGTTACACCTCCGACGAGAACGCCGAGATCTTGGTCGATATCGTCGGCCGCACGCGCGCGGTCGGGGGTGTGCTCATCTTCGCCTCGACGAAGGACGAACTCGTCGACGTCGACGATGAGGAACTGTCCATCTTCGTCCCCGACGAGGAGGATCTTGTGCTCCGCTCGGAGAGTCCCGACGTCTTCGACGGCATCAGCGATCTGGCCCCGGGCCTCCACGACATGGCCATCGACCGCATCGTCATCGCCGGTGGGGATATCACCAGTGGGGACGCCGACGGAGCGGAGGATGTGCCGGGATCAGTGCGAGCCTCGGCGATGGCCGCACTGGTCTGCAACTTCGACGTCATCGTCCTCTCCGACGCAGTGATCGACCCCGACGGTCAGCCGGTGACCTGGCTGAGTGGTGCCGAAGACGCCGGTGCCATGGTCAAGAAGACCGCTGACACCTGGCTGAGGATGTAAGACCCTTTCGATCTGGCGCCGCAGGCCATCTTGGTTCTACACTGTGTAGAAGGTTTGAGTCTTCTGAGATTCGACCGGTATGCCATGCGTGTGCGCAACCCAGTGGGAGGAGGGCCATGACCGGTTCGACCAAGTCGGTTCGTGCGCTCTTCGCCGCGCTCATGACGACCCTTCTGGCAGTGCTCATGCACGTCGGCGCAGGCGGCACGGCCTCTCCCATCGGCATCTCGATCGTCTTCGTCTTCGTTCTGTGGGTCGCAATGATCCTGGCCGGCAGGCGGCTCGGGTATCTGGCTCTGGGGTCGCTGCTCGGCCTGGGTCAGATTCTCATGCATCTGTCGATGAGCTGGTTCACCGCCGCGCCCGCCTCCACGGGTGCTTCGATGAGCGCAAGGGCCATGGGCCACCAGCACATGAACCACGGAACCGGCGCACTGGATCTGGGCCAGACCACGACGATGTCCCATCCGATGCCGCACATGTCCGCAGACGGGTCGAGTGCGAGTCTGGCCATGGTGCTCGCTCACGCTGCTGCGGTCATCGTCACCGCAGTGATCCTCAAACGCGGTGAGGACATCATCCTCACCATCCTGCAGCTGGCGCTGGGGCCGATAGCCACCGCACTCCGGGCACTCGCCGAGGCTGGCGGCGTCCTGGCAGAATTCCCTGTCCGACTCGTCCAGGGTGAATTCCACCTGCCCCAGGCCATCACCTCCGCCGTCGTCGGCCCCAACTACCGACGCGGACCTCCCGCACTCGTCTGAACTCAGAACTTCACCACCGGCGGATATCTCGCCGACCCACACAACATTGGTGACAGCCGAACACCGTCGTCGACGACCTGCTCTGTGTGTGCCCTGCCCCAGTGCGCACACGCACCCGCGAGCACCCGTCGAGAACAGTGCCCGGCTGCACCGACACACTGAAAGTGCAGACGAAATGCGCAAGAACACCACCCTGATGGCCACCCTGTCCGTTGCCGCCATGATCGGGCTCAGTGCCTGCGGCCAGAGCCAGGCGAGCGAACCCGAAGAAACGAGCAAGTCCCAGGTCAGCGTCGATTCGCTGAGTCTCGACAACGCCTGGGTCAAAGCCTCCGACGAGGGCATGACCGCGGTCTTCGGCGAACTGAAGAACAACAGCGACAAGGACATCAACCTCGTCGCAGCCAAATACTATGACGCCGATACGGTCCAACTCCACGAGACCCTCGAAGACAACGCCGGAGGCATGTCGATGCAGGAGAAGGAGGGCGGCTTCACAATCCCTGCGGGTGAGTCCCTGAGTCTCAGACCCGGCGGCGATCACATCATGGTCATGGGATTGTCGAAACCGATCAAACCGGGTGAGGAGATCTCCCTGGAACTCGTCACCGCCGATGAACAGACCATCCCGGTGACCGCCATCGCCAAGGATTACTCCGGGGCGCAGGAGAACTATGCTCCGGGCGAGGCCGACAGTGACCACTGAGCCCAGCAGCCGTCCTCATGGCTTCAGCCGCCGGCGCCTCATCGCCTCGGCGGCCGCGGCCGGCGGAACAGGAGTCGTCGGCGCCGTCGCTGGCTTCGGTGCGGGCTGGTCGGGTGGTGCAGATGGTGCAGAGGCCGCGCCGTCACGGGATCTCAGCGGAGCCAACGGGCCGGTCACCGAACCGTTCTACGCCCCTCACCAGTCGGGGGTCGAAACACTGCCCCAGGCGCATGCGCACTTTTTGGCACTGACGCTGAAGCCAGGCATCAAGGCCGCCGATGTCACGCGCTGGCTGAGGCTGCTCACCGCCGATGCCGCCGCATTGACTCAGGGCAGTGGGCCGCTGGCGGACTCCGAACCCGAGCTCGCCCATGATCCGGCGCGCCTGACCGTCACATTCGGCTTCGGGCCCGGGCTCGTTGAGCTGGCGGGTGAGAGAACGGTGCCGAACTGGTTGGGTCCGTTGGAGAGGTTCCCGATCGATGACCTTGATCCCGAGCGGTGCACCGGGGATCTGCTCCTGCAGATCTGTGGCGATGATCCGCTGACCTTGGCACATGCCCGGCGGATGTTGTGGAAGGATTCCCGGAATTTCGCCGAGGTGGCCTGGCAGAGAGACGGATTCCGCCGTTCCTATGGCAGCCAGGGGGAGGGGAAGACCCAGCGGAACCTCTTCGGACAGTTGGATGGGACGGCCAATCCCGGGCCCGGGTCCGAGGACTTCGCCCGCATCATCTGGGGGCAGGGCACAGGTCGGCCCGATCCGATCTACTCCGCGCACGGGGAGCCGCCGGACAACCTCGGCGCGCATCTGCCTGATTGGATGCGCGGGGGAACGACCCTGGTGCTGCGTGACATCGCGATGAACCTCGACACTTGGGACAAGGCCGATCGGCCGGCACGCGAGTTCGCGACGGGTCGGACCCTCGACACGGGGGCACCGCTGTCGGGGACGGACGAGTTCGACGTTCCCGACTTCGACGCGGTCGACAAGCGCGGGCTGACGAAGATCTCGGCGGCCTCGCACGTGGCCCGGGCCCGGGATGGTTTGGACCCTGAGAATCAGATTCACCGGCGCACGTTCAACTACGAAACCGGTGCAGGGGAGGGTGCCGGACTGATGTTCGCCTCGTTCCAGTCCGATATCGACCGGCAGTTCCTGCCGATCCAACGCCGCCTCGCGAAGGTGGATCTGCTCAATGAGTGGACCACGCCGATCGGGTCGACGGTGTGGGCGATTCCGCCGGGAATCAAGGAAGGGGAGTACATCGGGCAGAGCCTGTTCGAGGGCTGATGGCTGAGGGGACGTCGAGCAGCCAGCGCTTCGTCTCCAGTGCCGTGCCCCGGCACCCGCCGGAATAACTGCCCAGGCCGTCGCTGGCGACGACACGATGGCAGGCGATGACCAACAGCAGAGGGTTCATCCCCATGATGCTGCCGATCCCTCGCGCGTGGATGCCGGTCCCGCTGCGCCGGGCGAGTTCGCCGTAGGTGATGGTGGTGCCTGAAGCGACGGTCTCGTCGAGAGTGGTGAGGACCGTTCGCGCGGTCGCGGAGATCTGCCCCAGGTCCAGGGGCAGATCGAAGGTGCTCAACGTTCCACCGAAGTAGGCGCGAAGCTGCCGCAGCGCCTCGGTGAGCAGCGGGTCAGAGGCATCGGCCTGATCCGTGCCTCCCTCAGCGCCGCCGTCAGTGACGACATCGGGCTCACGCGACTCGACGCGGATGATGGACTGGCCATTGCTGGTGACGGTGACGGCACGAACAGGTGTGGTGATCGTGGCGGGCACCATCACACGTTCCTCTGCACCGTCGAATCAGCCGAGCCTTTCACAGACAACTTAGCGCACACGAATGGCCCGGTCGAGATCGACCGGGCCATCAGAGTGAAGTGAGGGAGTGCAGCAGACAGCTGTCTGCTGCACTCCCTCATCTCGATATTCTTCTGACTCAGCCAGTCGCCTGGCTGTCAGTCGGCACTTTCGCCGGGGTGTTCACTTACTTGGCGAGTTCGCCCGACTTCCATGTGTCGACGAAGTCCGGGTTCTCCTTCAGCCATTCGGCGACGGCCTTTTCGTGGTCCTTGCCGTTGTAGTGGTCCTCGGAGAACATGAGGTTCTCGAGGCTGGCGAGGTGCTCATCGTTGAGGACGAGGTTCTGCAGCAGCTGTGACACGTACGGGTGCTGTTCTGCTGCATCCTTGCCGGAGAAGTTGTAGATCTTCTCAGCATCGCCCATGGCGTTCTTCGGGTCCTTGAGGTCGCGGACTGGGAAGGCGTCGTAGGCCCAGTGCGGGCGCCACAGGGTCACTGCCACGTTGTCACCGGCATCGGTCGACTTCTTCAGCTGCGCAAGCATCGCCGGAGTCGACGAGATCTTGTAGTCGAGGTTGTCGAGACCGTATTCGGGAATCGCCTCTTCCTTCGTGGTCTTCGTCAGACCTGCACCGGCCTCAATGCCGTAGAGGGTGTTGTTGTACTCATCACCCATGGTCTTGAGGTCACCAATGGTCTTTGCCGGCGAATCCTCGTTGACGGCGATCGTGAGCTTGGCATTGTCATACCAGCAGCCATGATCGACGAGGTCATCGCCGAACTGCTCGATGTAGCTCGCGTGCGTCAGCGGCAGCCAGCCGTCGGTGAAGAAGTCGATATCGCCCTGCGCTACGCCTGTGAACATCGGACCCGCATCGAGTTCTTCGGTCTTCACCTTGTAGCCGTCCTCCTCGAGGACGTTCTTGAGCAGGTAGATCGTGGCGTAGGACTCGTCCCAGCCGTTGAAGATTCCCAACGACACGTCCTTCTCATCATCAGACAGGTCGGCGACATCCTTGGAACCGTCGCCGGGTGTGCAGTCTGCCCAGTCCTTTGCCGCGGCATCAGACTCGCCGCCACCGTCACCGGCAGGCTCGCCACCGGAGTTGGAGGCACCGCAGGCGGTGAGTGCGAGCGCACTCGCTGCCAGGATCCCGCCCATCTTGGTCAGTAGTGTGGTTTTCATCAGTTTCTCCTTAGCACTTGAATTTTCTGGTTCATTTTTGGTTGCTCGGGTTCAGGCGGCGGCCTTGCGCGCTCGCTCGATCGGTGTTCTCTGCCCGAGCGCCGCTGTCACGCGATCGAGGAAGATGGCCACAACGACCACTGCAAGTCCGGCTTCGACGGCCAGTGGCACGTCGAGGGCGCTGATGCCGCCGACGACGGCACCACCGAGGCCACCAGCACCGACCATGCCGGCGAGGACGACCATCGACAATGCAAGCATGATGACCTGGTTGACGCCGGCCATGATCGTCGGCATCGCCAGCGGGATCTGGATCTTACCGAGGATGTGCCCCGGCGATGCACCGAAGGCCTGGCCCGCTTCGACCACTTCGGCATTGACCTGGCGGATCGCAAGCTCGGTGAGGCGGACGCCGGGTGGCAGGGCGAAGATGATCGTTGCGATCGCACCCGGAGTCTGACCGATGCCGAACATCAGAATCGCCGGCACAAGGTAGGCCAGAGCAGGCATCGACTGCATGAAGTCGAGGATCGGTTTGACCACGGCAGAGACCCAGCTGACTTTCGCAGCGAGGATGCCGAGTGGAATGGCGATGAGGAGCGCGACGATCACCGCGACGATGACCAACGCCAACGTCGACATCGTGTTGTCCCACTGATCGAGGGCTCGTACGAAATAGAAGCCGATGAGTGTGAAGAGCGCAACCTTCCACCCCGCCGCGAAATAGGCGATGACTGCGAGAATCACAATCATCACGAAAAAGACGGGAGAGGAGAAGACGAGGTAGAGGAAGTCGTACAGACCGCCGAGCACGAGGGTGACGAAGTCGAGCAGCCATTGGAAGGTGCTGGTGATCCAGGTCAGGAGATCACTGACCCAGTCACCGAGCGGAAGTCGCGGATTCATGAAGTCCATCAGAGCTTCCTCCCTTCTGCGTCGTTGCTGGCTTCGCCGGCATCACCGTTGGAGACCGACTCTGTGGGAATCGTGTATTCCTGCGCGAATGCCGCGTTCTGCTCGGAATCGTTCTGACCGGCGGTCGGGGATTCGACCATCGGCTCCGGCTCGGTGGCGACGGTCGGGATCTCGCCGGTGGCAGGGCCGGGGTCGGCCATCGAATTGAGCAGCGCGACGCGGGGAACGATCCCCAGCAGCCGGTTGTTCTCATCGACGACTGTCAACGGCACCTTGGCCGTGGAGCTGGGAGCGAAGAGCTCGGAGATCGAAGCATCCGGACTCACCGTGTGGAGGTCCGTCTTCTCCACGATGTCGCGTATCGTCTGGTGGCCCTCTCGTGCAGCCTTGACCACGGCGCGGTCGCTGACCAGTCCGAGGACTGTGCGTTTGTCATCGAGGACGAGGAGGCCCGAGGAGTTGTTGTCATCGAGGGTCTTCATCGCCAAACGTGGGCCTGCCTCAATGCTGATCGTGGCTTTCGTCTCACGCATGATCGAGGAGGCGGTCAGCACGCGGGTGCGGTCGACGTCCTGGACGAACTCGGCGATGTAGTCATCGGCGGGTTCGGTGAGGATCTCCTCCGCAGTTCCGATCTGGACGATGCGACCGTCACGCATGACGGCGATGCGATCGCCGAGGAACATCGCCTCGTTGAGGTCGTGGGTGATGAAGATGATCGTCTTGTTCAGGCGTGACTGGAGTTCGACCAGCTGTTCCTGCATTTCGCGCCTGATCAATGGGTCGAGAGCAGAGAACGCCTCGTCCATGAGCAGGACGTCCGTTTCGGCAGCCAGCGCACGCGCCAGCCCGACGCGCTGCTGCATGCCGCCCGACAGCTGCTGTGGGTACCTGTCTCCCCAGCCGTCAAGGCCGACGGCCTTCAGCCATTCTTCGGCCTTCTCAAGACGTTTCGCCTTGGCAACTCCCTGGATCTCGAGGGAATATGCGGCGTTCTCGCGCACTGTCCTGTGCGGCAGCAGTGCGAAGTGCTGGAACACCATCGAGACGTGCTTGCCGCGAACCTCGCGGATGGTGGACGCATCCGCCGTGGCCAGATCGGTCCCAAGGACCTCGACGGATCCCGCTGTGGTCGACCACAGCCCGTTGAGCGTGCGGATCAATGTCGATTTGCCGGAACCGGACAGTCCCATGACGACGAAGATCTCACCTGCTTCGACCTCAAAGCTGGCGTCGATGACAGCCGCCATGCCGAGCTTGGTGAGGTCATTTCGATCAGCACCGTCTTCGAGGCGCCTGACGACCTCGTTCTGGCGCTTGCCGAAGACTTTGTAGACGTTTGACGCTTTGACAACGCTCACGTGTTTCCTCCTTACATTCTTGACTCTCCGCAAGAACGAGAGGCTTCACCCCCGCTTTGCGGTTCGGCGGTGGTCGATCCGTACTGGCTGGATCACTCACTCGCCTCGCCGCACACGGATATCTCACTACTCATTGTAGATGTGTTCAGCGATTACGCCATGAGTCATGTCGAGACATCGCGGGGTTTCGGGCAAAGATGGCCTTCTGACCTGGAACGATGCAGAACTATGTGTTACTTGATTGTTACAAACTCGGGTGGAGGCCGATGGGTATGACCTTATCGGGTTTGTTGCATTATGTGGGTTCTTGATGCTGATCGCTTCGGTCCGCACGTCCAGTACATGCGGCGGAGTCCAGGAGGCGGCACTCAGGTAACGTCGTGCAGGAAGTCGATGATCTCGGGGGTGACCACCTCGGCGAACTCCTCGAAGAAGCCATGCCGGCCGCCAGGGCAGATGAGGACCCTGGAGTCAGGAATGCGCTCATGCAGCAGGTTCGCGTTCTCGACGGGATTCATGAGGTCGTCGTCGCCGTGGACGATGAGCGTCGGTGCCGCGATCTCCGGTAGTCGTTCCCAGGCATTGTGGCCGGCGCTGATGCGCAGGTGGGCCGCAGACTCAACGGTGGTCATCGTGTCGTCGCCGAGCAGTTTGCTGTACCTCGGGGACACAGCCCAATTCGGGGTATAGAACAGCGAGAACAGGTACTGGGTGTGGTCGCGACCGCGGAGGCGCGCCAAGGACTGGCCCACCTCCCGAGGTCGTTTGACGGACTTCGGGCCTCCCGGGGTCGTGCACCCCAGCACCAGGGCAGCGACCCGGTCAGGGAAGTCCAACGCCAGCATCTGAGCGATGCGACCGCCCATCGACGTCCCGTAGACGGCAGCGCGAGTGATGCCCAGATGGTCGAGAGCCTCTGCGGCATCAGCGGCGAAGCTCGCAGTCGAGAGCTCGGTCAGTTCGCCCCGACTGCCGCCGGTGCCGCGGTAGTCGAAGGTGATGGTGCGAAACTGCGGTTCGAAAGCCGAGCGCAGCTCGTCCCACCATTCGTGAGAGTTCGCCTGCCCCTGGAGGAGGAGCAGAGCCGGTGCCTCGGGTGGGCCGCTGACCTGGACCGCGAGCGGGAAGTCGTCACGAGTGGTGATGGTGAGCTGGTCCCTGGTCTCCATGTGCTGTTCCTCTTCACTGGTGCGGGGCCCCAGCGCCTAGGCTTGGGCCATGAAGCAATTGCCGTTCCTCCATGATGCCGCAGGCCGCCGGGGCGCCGTCGACTCGTCCATGACGACTGCGACCCCGGCAGCGACGACGCCTGCGGTGGCCGATCAGCGGCGTCCGGCCATCATCGTTCCCGTGCAGGTGACCGCACCCGAGGAGATCGCACGGCAGTGCAGCGCCATCGCCGACACCGGAGTCGTCGACGTCATCGAATGGCGCATCGATCCGGTGATCGCGAGTATCGCGCATGGGAGAAGTGGGGGCTGCGGCGCAGCTGATTCTCAGGCCCTCGCCGAGGCGGTTCTGGGCTTGGCCGGGCATGTGTCAGGGGCGGGGCTTCCGGTTCTCATCACGCTGCGGACGAAATTCGAAGGTGGAACCGCGGACGTGAGCGAAGACGTCTACACAGAGATCCTCACGACTGTGAGCGCCGGACTGTCTGAATCGTCCGGACTGTCTGAGGTGTCCGGACTGTCGGTTCCGACTGCAGCGGTCACGTGGGCGCTCGATGTCGAAATCGAGCGCAGAGGTGCGGCAGAGCTCATCGACACCGCGCACGGCCAGGGCTTGGCAGTGGTGGCCTCACATCATAATTTCGCCGGAACGGACTCGGCTGAAGTGCTTGAGGCCACGTTCACCACGATGGCGGCAGCTGGGGCAGATGTGGCGAAGATTGCGATGATGCCGACGACCCGTGGCGATGTCGCGGACCTCCTGCGGGCCACGGCACTAGCTGAGGAGGCCCTGGAGATTCCCGTACTTGGCATCTCGATGGGTCAGCTGGGCAGAACCAGTCGGGTCATGGGCGCGGATTTCGGCAGCTGCGCTACGTTTGCGCAGCTGGGGGAGTCATCGGCACCCGGCCAGATCGCTGTCGCGGACCTGGCCGGGATCGTCGACCGGCTCTACGGCTGACGGATCAGTCGACGTCTTCTTCGACCGGCTTGCGGAACTTCTTGGGCAGAGCCTCATCGCCGAAGCTGTTGCGCACGGTGCTGGTGGCGATGCGCTGCACGACGAGCCGAGCGACTGCGACGCCGACGCCCGAGACGATGGTCCAGGCCAGGGCCTCGGACATCGAGATATCGTCATCGACTGGGTTGTTCGGTGCGGGACGTTTGGTCGACTTCTCCCAAGCGAAGGTCAACGCCTTGCGAGCCACGAAGGTTGCCGCAATGGGCGCTCCGACGCCGATGACCTGCCAAGCGAGCTTTCCCATGCTCGTGTCCTTTCGTTAGACGCTGTGTCTGCGACGAAGTTGCGTCGCGCAGATGTCGCTGGGTGCGAATCCGTACGTGACCACACTAGCGCAGGAGGTCCTCTCATACGCAGGAGGCAGAACTTCATACTTTCGAGGGATGTGCGGTGCCGACATGACCGATAGCTTGAAGCTTCAGCGCATGAGAGGAGCAGGAATGCTCAGCAGATGGAAAGTCGCGGTCGTCACCGGGCTGTTCGTTCTCAGCGCCCTGAGTTTCTTCCTGGGTCTTCTCCCGCTGCTTTCCGACATCTTCTGGATTCTGTGGCTGGCCGGATGCGGCGCATGCATCCTCGCGTTGGTCCTGACGGTGATCGTGCCGACAGACCGGCCCGAAGCGGGCCGTGCCGAAGCGAATCGCCCTGCAGCAAACGCTCCGGCGGCAGGTGCTGAGACCGGATCTGCCGAGGGTGTCAGCCGGTCATGATCAGCGCCTGAAGCTTCGCTGTCAGTTCCTCGTCCCGCTTGATCGGATTCCTATCCAGCTGACTCAACGTCACAGCTGTGCGCATCGAGGACACATACCACGCGCCATCGGCATCGATGACCTCGCTGAGGCCGAGGTCCGCGTATTCGGCTTTGAGCCCGAGCTCCGCGGCATGGTCGAAGACCAGGCGCTGGGTCGTCCCCGAGAGCAGACCTGCCTCCGGATCCGGAGTGAGGAGGCGATCGCCTCGGCGAATCATGAGGTTGGACGTCGGCCCTTCGAGGACGACGCCGTCATGGGAGACGAACAGGGCCTCATCCGCGCCCTGCTCCGCCGCGTACCGGCCGGCGGCCTGATTGACCGCATAGGACAAGGTCTTGGCCCCGATGAGCAGCCAGGGCGCCTTGCTTCCGAGGTAGGCATCGTATCCACGATCGAGGCTGACGGCGCTGATGCCCTGGGCTCGTGCTCGCACGATCTTCTCGTCGACCGGGACATTGAAGGCCCACCCTCGCGGGCTCTGACTTCCGTCCGGGTTCTGGGTTCCGCGCGAAAGCGCGTAGCGGACGCCGAACTCGGTGATGGTCGGGTCGTTGCCGCGCACCTTCGCGATCACGGCCTCGAGGGCTCGGTCCCACAGACCCGGGTCCGGATCGGGCAGGCCCAGCGCCGAGGCGGATGAGCAGAACCGTGTGAAATGGCGCTCCCGATTCACCACGGTTACGCCCGAGCCGCTGAGGCTCACGAGCACGGTTTCGAAGATCCCGTCCCCGCGATGGGCCGACAGATCTGTGACCGGCAGCTGTGGTGCGCTGAGTTCAGACACCTCGACGGTGGACGCGGCAGGGTCGATGAGGACAAGAGCATCTGTCATACCGACAGTCTAGGTTCTCGGCAGGCCGGCAGTCGGGCTGCCGGGTGCCCATCGGCCGGCAGCTTCGATCAGCCGGCGCTGACGCCGAAGAGGAGGCCGAGCAGATAGGTCACGGCCGCCGCGCCGAATCCCACCGTGAGCTGGCGCAGGGCACGTGGTCCCGGAGCGGTTCCGGAGAGCAGGCCGACGGTGCCCCCGGTGAAGACGAGTGCGATGCCGACCAGGCCGGCTGAGAGGATCACGGCGGGCAGTCCCGACATGCCGAAGATGTAGGGGAGGATCGGGATGAGTGCGCCCGAGGAGAAGAAGCCGAAGCTCGACAGCGCTGCCCCCAAGCCGGTTCCCAGCTCGTCGCGGTCGACGCCGGATTCAAGGTTGGGCAGATGAGGTGCCTTCTTGTTCTTGGCTGCGGCGATCGACTTGTGTGCCCGAGCAGCGGCCTCGGGGGAGTCCATGCCCCTGGCGCGGAACACGAGCGCGAGTTCGTTGGCGTCGATGTTGAGATCGGCCAGCGCGTGGCGTGATTCGGGGTCCGGAGTCGATGCTTCGAGGAGCTCGCGCTGGGACCGCACGGAAATGTACTCTCCAGCGCCCATCGACAGGGCTCCGGCGAGCAGGCCGGACACGCCGGTGAGCAGAATGACATGATTGCCCACGCCCGCCGCTCCGACGCCGAGGACGAGTGCAAGGTTCGACACGAGTCCGTCGTTGGCGCCGAAGACTGCGGCGCGGAAATTGCCTGACAGGCGGGCGCGGGAGCGGGCAGCGAGAGCGCGGACGACCTCGGCGTGGATTCTTTCGTCGGCGGCCATCTCGGCCGACGCGGCCTCGTCGTCGTCATAGGGAGAGTTCGTCTCCGACTGCTGCGCGAGAGCGAGAACGAAGACCGATCCGAACAGCCGGCCCAGGAACGCGAGGCTCAGGGTGATCAGGTCGGGTGTCCGCTTCTTCTCAGCACGCTCGCCGAGGAGGTCGATCCAATGCTCCTGATGCCGAGATTCGGCGGTGGCCAGAGCCAGGAGTATCTCGCGATCCTCGCCGGAGCGCCGCTCGGCCAGATTGCGGTAGACGCGCTCCTCGAGCCGCTCGTTGGCAAGGTATCTCTGCCAGCGTCTGATCGTCCTGCGATCCGGCTCACGCGGCTGGTCGGGGACCGTTGATTCGTTGTTCATCACTGGTCGTATTCTACTGTGAGCAGCTAATTTAATTCAACACTTGCGCAAGCGACGAAGTGACGGTTGTTATCGATTCGTTACCTCAAACCCCCGGATGATGAGCTAGATTAAAGCTCAATGTGAGTTGTGTCACCGTTTCGTTATAGATGCATGTATTTCGTTACCAACAGCGAAGTCATTGCGAAACGTGAGAATCAAGCTTCCCCTTGAGCTCGACAGGTCGGCACCGCTGCTGCTGGGAACTTCTGGCAGCCTCGGTGCCACCGGTTCGCGCTCAACTATTCGTGTGCTGCGATTACCCGTGGGTGACGTTCGGTCGATGGCCGAGCGCGGTCAGAGATGCCCGCTCGCAAGCGTGTGCGAAGAACAGTCGTGGTTCGTCTGGCACCTGAGGAGCGAAAGGAACTTCATGAAAATACGCACCAAAACATGGTTGGCGGTCACCGCTGCCACCGGTCTGGCTCTCGGCGGGATCAGTCCGGCACTGGCAGCCGGGACCGCAGGACCGACCGAACACACCGATATGGGGGTCACCGGCGACGCCGTGATGGACCACCTGCAGGAGATCTCCGACATCTCGACCTCTCATTCGGATGAGGGGTTCCGTGCTTTGGGCACGCCCGGCTATGAAGAGGCCGTCGAGTACGTCGAGCAGACGCTCGAGGCCACGGGCGCATTCGACGTCGAACGGCAGGCCTTCGACGTCGACGATCAGACATTCGGCGACGTCGCCGTCAGCGTGGACGGCGAGGATCTCGAGGTCACGCCGGCCAGCTACACCGAAGGCACGGAGCAACCGCTGACCGACCTGCCCGTGGCGCTGCCGATCGATGACGACTACAGCGACCTGGACGGCGGTCAGCTCGGCTGTGAGTCCAGCGACTTCGACGCCAGCGCCGAGGGCGCACTCGTCCTCGTTGCCCGCGGCGTCTGTTCCTTCGGAGAGAAGACGCAGGCAGCCACCGATGCCGGGGCCGCTGCAGTCATCCTCTACAACAACGACACCTCCGCACCCGATGAGGCTCTCAACGCCACCCTCGGCGAGCGTGTCGAGAACGGTGCGCCCACGGTCGGGGTCAGCTACAACGCCGGCAACGATCTGCTCACCAAGATCGAAGGCGCAGTCGAGGAGGAGCCGCTGCTCGCGGACTTCACCCTCGAAACCGAATACACGACCCAGACGACGTGGAACGTCATCGCCGAAACCAAGGCCGGCGACCACGACAACGTTCAGATGTTCGGTGCTCACCTCGACGGTGTCCCCGAAGGCCCGGGAGCCAACGACAACGGTTCCGGCTCGGCCGCACTGCTGGCCAGCGCCGAAGCCCTGGCCAAGCAGCCGACAGAGGCCGACAATGCCATCCGCTTCGGCTGGTGGGCCGCTGAAGAGGTCGGGCTCGTCGGCTCGACACATTATGTGGAGAGTCTCGGTGAGTCAGAGCTTTCGAAGGTCAAGTCATACATGAACTTCGACATGATCGGATCCGACAACTACATCGTCGGCACCCTCGACTCCGATGGCTCCGATGTGCCGATCCCCGATGGGGTCAACGTGCCCGAGGGGTCGGCGGAGCTTGAGGAGATCTTCACCGACTACTTCGCCGACATCGATCAGCCCAACGTCGGAACGGATTTCTCGGGACGCTCGGACTATCAGGCCTTCATCGACAACGGCATTCCCGCCAGCGGACTGTTCTCCGGGGCCGACGGCACGAAGACCGAGCAGGAAGCAGAGTGGTTCGGTGGAACGGTCGGTGACAATCATGACACCAACTATCACCAGCCCTCCGACACGATCGAGAACGTGAGCAAGGAGTCCGTCGACATCTTCGCTCCGGCCATCGGCTATGCGGTGCACACGCTCGCCTACGATCTGAGCGAGGCGCCGGCACCGACCGATCCTCCGAGCACGCCACCGACGGATCCTCCCACCGAGACACCGACGGAGACACCGACGGAGACTCCGACGGATGATCCGACCCAGGCCCCGGACGAGCGGAGTCTGAGCATCGACCCGAAGACGATCGATCAGGACGACTTCGTCGGTGAGCGGGGCGTGCAGGTGGCCGCCACCGGCTGCACCCCGGACACCACCGCCACCATGACGGTCGATCCGCAGAACGGCAAGATCGAGGAGTTCGAACAGACCGCGACGGCCGATGCCGATTCCGTGGCCAAGTTCGGCGTGCGCGGACTCGACGAGTCCAAAGTCGCCACTTATGTCGGCGCCTACGAAGTCACGGTCGACTGCGAGGGCGGAGATCCGCTGACCGGTTCGTTCGAGGTCCTCGCCGCAGACGGCGACGGACCGGGGGCCGGAGGAGGCGGGGGAGACCTGCCGCGCACCGGTAATGAGGCCCTGCCTCTGGTGATCTCGGCCGGAGCGCTCATCGTGCTCGGCGTGGGTATGACCATGGGAGCTCGCCGCCGCAAGGCCTGAGTATCCCCCGATTGCCACGCGGGCCGGCGACTGAATAAGTTCGCCGGCCCGCGTGCCCATTCGCAGTCTTCAGCGCTCGCTCATTCTGATCGGGCACAATGGTCTCCTGTGACTCCCAAACTCTTCTTCAAGATCTTCGCCATCGCGGAGACGATCACCTGGACGCTGCTCATCATCGGCATGATCCTCAAGTACGTGACCCAGACGACCGAGATCGGGGTGCGCATCGGCGGCGGCATCCACGGCTTCATCTTCATCTGCTTCGTCATCGCCGTCATCGGTGTCGGAACCTCGCAGAGGTGGAGCAAAAAGCGCATCGCCACCGGCCTGGGCTCGGCAATCATTCCCTACGCCACGATCCCTTTCGAGGTCTCCGTGGCCAAGGCTGGGGCGCTCGAGGGTGACTGGGGGCTTGGGGCGAATGGCCGCACCCCGAAGAACTGGTTCGAGAAGCTCACCTCCTGGGCGATCCGCTCACCGTGGTTGGCCATCGGCGTGGGAATCGTCGCAGTTGTCATCATCTTCAGCGGGCTGCTCTTCCTCGGCCCTCCCGGTGAATGGGGCAAGTGATCCTCAGCGCTGCCGCGACGATGATCCGAACATGGTTTTGACGGTCTGACCACCTCAACAAACGTGGGGCCAGCAGGGCCCGGCCACCTCGGCGGAGGATGACTCTGTGGCTGGGCCGTGACTTCTGCAGGCCTGTGCAGGAGTTGCAGACTCGCATAGGATGAACGCAACGGGCGCTGTGGTCTCATTGTGTCCTGTCCCCTCCATCGTCGAATCTCGGAAAGGCCCAAGTGGATCTTATCCTGGGTGCCGTAGTCATCGGCGCCGTAGTCATCATCGCCCTGATCGCGTTTTTCGTGATCATGCGCTCGATCAAGATCGCCTCCCCCTCTGAGGCACTCATCATCACTGGCAGAAATGCCAGCGGTTCGGGTGGCACCGGTCGCATCATCATCGGCGGTCGTTCGGTCGTCTATCCGATCGTCCAGAAGGCATTCATCCTGTCGCTGTCGTCCCGACAGATCGCAGTCGCGATCGACGGAATCTCGATGAACGGCATCGCCTTGCGCCTGCACGGTGTCGCACAGGTCAAGGTCGGAGGCACCGAGGAAGACGTGCGCAAGGCCGCACAGCGCTTCCTCGATCAGCAGGACCAGATCGAGCCCTACAGTACGGAGATCCTCTCCGGCACCTTGCGCGCCGTCGTCGGTACGCTCACCGTCGAGCAGATCATTCAGGATCGCGCCTCCTTCGCGGCTCAGGTGCAGGAGGAATCCGCGCACTCGATGAACAATCAGGGTCTGGTCATCGACACCTTCCAGATCTCCGCGGTCGAAGATGAAGGCAGCTACCTGCGCGACTGGGGTCGCCCACAGGCGGCCGAGGTTGCGAAGAACGCCGCCATCGCCGAGGCGAACGCCGGTCGTGCATCGTCCGTCGAAGAAGCACTGCAGAACGAGTCGACCCAGAAGCAGCAGGCTCTGACCGATCAGGCCATCGCCGAACAGCAGCAGCAGCTTGCGCTGCGCCGTGCAGGTCTGAAGGAAGAGGCGGATCAGCGTCAGGCATCCGCCGACAACGCGGGCCCGTTGGCGAATGCGGCAGAGAAGCAGAAGCTGCTCGAACGTGACCGTGTGGTTGCGAAGGAAGCTGCAGAACTGCGTGCCGAACAGCTCGATGCCGAAGTCAGGCGCCCAGCTGACGCGGAGCGCTACCGTCAGCAGGCTGAGGCCGATGCCCGCGCCTACGAGATCGAAGCCCAGGGTCGGGCCGAAGCTGCCGCGGAGCTGCATCGGCGCTCGAAGGACGCTGAGGCCATCCGCCTCGAAGGTGAAGCCCAGGCCGACTCGATCAAGGCTCGAGGCGAGGCGGAAGCCGGAGCCCTCCAGGCTCAGGCAGAGGCCTACAAGAAGTTCAACGATGCGGCTGTGCTGTCGAAGGTCCTCGAGGTTCTGCCGAACATCGCCGGCGAACTCGTTGCCCCATACGCGAACATCAAGGATCTCTCGATCGTCTCAACCGACGGAGAGTCCAAGCTGGCGAACTCGGTGTCGAACAACCTCGCCCAGGTCCTCGAAGTCGTGCGCGGCACGACCGGCATCGACCTCAGCGATCTGGTCGGCAAGGCTTCGACCCAGGGCGGATCGAAGTCCGCTGCCGGATGGGTCCAAGACGACTCGACGACAGTCGAGGACTCGGGCAACCTTGCTGCCTCCGGATTCTCCGACTCGGGCGACGCGGATGCAGGCGATGCTGACGATGAGGGCCAGGTCGTCGAAGGCCAGGTCGCCGAGGGGCGTGGCGGCCGGTCGGATCGCGACGGTCGCTCGAGTCGCGACGGGCGTGGAGGGGCGAAGCCCTCCGGCCTGGGAGACCCCAGCGCGTGGACGGGTGGGAACTTCGATCCGAAGGACTACCTTGACGACAACGGGGAGCTCGACCTCAGCCACATCGGTGATGACGTGAAGAAGGCCACCGGAATCGACGTGCAATCCTATATCGCCGATGCGCTGCGCCGACGGGATGGCCGTGACGGCGACTCGGACGGCTCAGGCTCGAATGGGCCGAAGGGCGGCTCGGGAGGCCCTGACAAGAAGTAGCCTTCCGTGTGACCCACACGTGCACTGACCCGGGGCCACTGGGGGCATGTGGTGGAACGATGCGTGCGTGCTCGGCGCCAGATGCCGAGCACGTACGCATTTCGCATCCCGACCACGTGTTGAGGTCCCTGCCTCGGCTGCGTCGATACTGCCCTGCCGGTGTCGGTCGGGATCACACTGCCCTGCCTGTGTCGGTCGGGATCACGCTGGTGGGGATTGTCGGGTGACGAAGGCTGCGAGCGGTAAGGCGGTCGGGCGTCCATGCATAAAAACATGCGCATATGTTAATGTGATGGTAAAGGAGGTTCCCATGGCACACGACCATTCGCATTCGTCAGGTTCACGTCGACGTTTGGCGATCGTCTTCGGCATCGTCGTAGTCATCTTCATCTTCCAGGTGATCGGCTCCATCATGACCGGCAGCCTGGCGCTGCTCATCGACACCGGGCACAATTCCGTCGACCTCATCGGCATCGGTATAGCACTCTTCGCTGCCACACTGGTCCGTAAGCCGCCGCAGGGTCAGAAGACCTGGGGTTTCCGTCGGGCCGAAGTGCTTGCCGCGGGTGCCCAGGCGACTCTGCTGCTTGGCCTCGGTGTCTACAGCCTCATCGAGGGCATTCGCCGCTTCTTCGCTCCGCCAGAGGTTCCGGGGCCGGAGCTGATGCTCTTCGGCGCTGTCGGGTTGGTCGGCAACATCGTGTCAATCATCATCCTCAGCTCTTCCAAAGAGCAGTCGCTCAATCTCAAGGCCGCGTTCCTCGAGGTCATCGCCGACGCGTTGGGATCTGGTGCAGTCATCCTCGCCGCCGTCTCCATCTGGGTCTTCGACTGGACTCGTGCCGATGCGGTGGCGGCCCTCTTCATTGCTGCGCTGATCGTACCCAGAGCCTTTTCCATTCTGAAGGAGACCGGGTCGATCCTGCTCGAGGTCGCTCCCAGGGAACTCGATCTCGACCAGGTCAAGATGCACATCGAGGGAGTCGAGCACGTCCAGGAGGTCCATGACCTGCATGTGACCCGCATCGATTCGAACCTGCCGGTGCTCACCGCCCACGTGGTCCTCGCCGACGAGTGCTTCTATGACGGCCACGCTCCGCGAATCCTCGCCGCGCTTCAAGAGTGCCTGGCCGAGCACTTCAAGGTTGCGATCGAACACTCGACCTTCCAGTTCGACCGGGCGAAGGACGCAGCCCAGGAGAGGCACACTCACACCTGAGCTGCTGGCCGTGGCAAGATCCCCAAAACGCTCAACGGTTGGCCCAGTCACGTCGAATTCGTTGCGGATTTCGAGGTGAATGGACCAACCGTTGAGTTTCAGCAGGCGGCGAGCGGCGCAGGCGGCCTGGGCGAGGCCCAGCGGACCAGCGGATCAGCTCTGTGGGAGGAGCTCGACCGAGTCGGTGCGGAACTTCTCGAGTCTCGCCGGATCGATCGAGACGCCGAAGCCGACGCCCGTGGGTACGTCGACCTTGCCGTCGTACATGACGATCTCTTCGGTGATGTCTTCGTGGAAGAAGCGATTCGATCCCGAGATGTCTCCGGGCAAGGTGAAGCCGGGCAGGGATGCAAGAGCGGCATTGGCGGCACGCCCCAGGCCGGTCTCGACCATTCCACCGTGCCAGACCGCCACACCGTGGGCGGCGCAGAGGTCGTGGATCTTCTTCGCTTCGATGAAGCCGCCCACTCGTCCGGGCTTGATGTTGATGACAGCTGCTGCGCCCATGGAGATCGCATCGGCGGCGGCTTCAGCGGAGTCGATGGACTCGTCGAGGCACATCGGAGTCTCCATCAGCTTCGCGAGTTCCCCGTGCTGCCGGATGTCGGCCTCGCCCAGGGGCTGTTCGATGAGGAGGAGCCCGTACTCGTCGAGTCTGCGCAGATGGGAGGCGTCAACGAGAGTGTAGGCGGCATTCGCATCGACCTGGAACCCGAAGTCGTCGCCGAAGGCTTTGCGTACCGCAGCGATGGGTGCGATGTCCTTGCCCGGTTTGATCTTGAGCTTGATGCGGGCATAGCCCTCCTCCAAGTAACCGCCGATGACCTTGACCGTGTCTTCGACGGAGTCCTGGATGCCCACCGAGACTCCGGAGGGGACGGTGTCGACGACGCCGCCCAGGTAGGTCTTGAAGGACTGGTCATTGAGCTTGAGCTGAGCCTCGATGACCGCCATCTCCAGCGCGGACTTCGCCATCGGGTGGCCGATCACGTGACGCAGGTGCCAGGACACGGTCTCGGCAGTGAGGTCCTCGACGTCGAAGAGTATCGGCGCCAGCCAGCGCCTCGTGACATCGATGCCCGAGGCCACGTACTCAGAGGAGTAGAGCGGGGAGATCATCGCCACCGACTCTCCCCACCCCGTGATCTCACCCTTCGGGGTGTCGAAGGTGGCCTCGACGAGGTAGCAGTCCTTCTCAGTCTCCCGCATGAACGAGGTCTCGAAGGGGGTGACCAGGGGAATGGATACCCGGTGGAGAGTGATCGACTTGAGTTTCATGCGCCATGCACCTTCTTTGTGTTCGGGGCCGATGATCCTGTGACCCAGCCTATAACCACTCGCTCAACCACCTCGGCGTGGGATGAAGTCTGGGACGAGAGAAGCCTTGACCGGCAGGACTCCTTGTAGCCACCTGCGGCTCACACCGCCCGTCTCACGCGCCGGTCTGGCTCTAGAGAGAGCGGTCTCGACCTTGGTACTGTAAGCCAAAGAGCCCGCTCAAACGAGGGAGAGCCACGTGAACGACTACCTGCGGTCACTCAAAGGCCGGAAGCAGAAGTGGTTCGGACTCAAACTGCCGGTCAAGGCTGCTCTCGCTCAGCCATATCTCCACCCGATGCTGCGAACGCTGGCCCTGCACATCAATGGCATCAAGGTCGGCAGGCTGCCCGCACCGATCGGTCTCACCGAGGTGCGCGGACGTGCCGGAGGCGGCAGCTTCTACCTTGTTGATCCGTTTCGCTGCGAGATCGCCAAGGAATTCTACTGGGGCAAGGGCCGCCGAACGGAGGCAGAGGATGCCTTCGCACTCGACCTCATGGTCGAACTCAGCCGAGACGCCGACGTGTTCCTCGACATCGGCGCCTACACCGGCGTGTTCACGCTGGCGGTGCTGGCCGCGAATCCCACCGCGGTCGCCCACTCCTTCGAAATCATCCCCGCCGTCGTCACCGGTCTCGAGCGCAATGTCGCCCGCAACCGCCTCGGCGATCGGGTGAGTGTGCACGCGACGGGAATCGGCAAGCCCGGAACCACGATGCAGGTGCCCACCGGAGAGGGAGGTTCGGCGCTGCCCTCCTTCTACGGGGCGGGCATGGACTTCGACGCCGACGCCGAGGTGTGCTTCACCTCACTCGACGAACTCCTGCCGGACCTGCCGCCCGGCAACCCGCAGGTGACCGTGAAGATCGACGTCGAGGGCGCGGAGAACGATGTCCTCGACAACGGTCGGGAAATGCTGGGTGCACTGCAGCCGGACATTCTGTGCGAGGTCCTCGACGATAGGGCGCAGCCCGAGCAGCTGATGCGCATCCTCGGCCGCTTCGACTACCACTACTACCTCGTCGGCTGCGATCACCTGAGCGCCCGTGACGAGATCGTCCCCGACCCGCATTTCCGCGACTGGCTCTTCAGCACGAAGAATCCGGAGGATATGCGGGTCGCAGGCTACCCGGTCAGGTGAGCGACCGAGTCAGGCTTGCAGTTGAAGGTTCGCCTCAGCCCTGCGTCTGAAAGTTCGCCTCAGCTCTGCAGCTGATCGGCGATGAGGGCGGCGAGCAGTGCGGTGCGTGGGGCGATCTCAGCGATGACCGCGTGCTCGTGTTCGGCATGCGCACCATCGCCCACGGCACCGAGACCATCTAGTGTCGCGATGCCGTCGCCGGCTGTGAAGTTGCCGTCCGAAGCGCCGCCCACGGACACCCCCTCGGGTGCGGGCAGGCCGAGCTCCGCGGCCAGTGCAGTGGCACGATCGAACAGCATCGCCGACTGCTCACGCTCGAAGGGCGGGCGGTTGATGCCGCCGATGACTTCGATCGTCGACCCCTCGAGCTGGGGGCGGGTGGCCAGTTCATGCATGGCCGCGTCGACTCGGTCGAGTTCGGCAGCGGTGCGGGCACGCACATCGACATCGACGCGCGCCTCGGCGGGGACGGTGTTCGTGGTGGTGCCGGCGCTGATCACGGTCGGCACCACGGACGTGCCGGCCTCGGCATCGGCGAGGTCAGCGACCAATGGCAGGTGCAGGGCCAGGGCCATGCCGGCGTTGATCCCCTTCTCGGGTTCGAGTCCCGCATGGGAGGCCCTGCCCGTGAAGACGAGGGTGTAGTTGCTTGTGCCCTTGCGCTCGAGCTTGAGCGCACCGCCGGCGCTCGCCTCCATCACATACACGGCCTTCGCTTCGGCCGCCTCGGCGCGAATGAGATCGGAAGAGGAGATCGACCCGATCTCCTCATCACCGGTGACCAGGATCGACAGCCCCTCAAGTCCACCCTCGCCGAGGTGCTCGGCCACGATCGCGGTCGCGTGGACGCTCATGATCGCCCCGGTGAGCATGTCGAAGCTGCCGGGCCCGCGCAGGATCCTGTCCTCGGTGGAGAAGGGGATGCGATCCAGCGTCCCGTGCGGCCATACAGTGTCCTGGTGGTTGAGGAGGACGACGCGGGCCGGGCCCGTGCCGAAGCGCAGGCGCAGATGGGTGGTGTCGTCGACGGTGATGACCTCGGCGGTGGCGCCGAGGCGTTCGCGCAGCAGTTCGACGAAGTCCTGGGCGCCTGCGGCCACGGCTGCTTTGTCGTGGGAGGGCGTTTCCTTCGTGATGACGCGCTTGATGTCGTCGAGGATGAGTGGGAGGCGCTCGGTGGCCTGTGAGACGAGGTCAGCGGACTGGAGGTCTGTGGACTGAGAGGTGGTCATGTGCCGATTCTACGATGGGGTCTGCAAGGGCGGTTGCGGTGTCCGCATCATGCGACGGAATCAGACGAGCGCAATCTCAGCAGTCTGTGGTTTGCTTGACCCATGGGTGAGGCAGTCAATTCCAAGCGGTATACGCCGGAAGAACGCACGCTGTATCGGGAGAAGCTCGCGGAGAACCTCGAGCTCTTCGACACGTATCTGCGCCATGCGGAGTTCAAATCCGCGGGCACGATCGGTCTGGAGCTCGAACTCAATCTCATCGACTCGGACAATCAGCCGAGTCTGAACAACACGAAGGTCCTCGAGCGCCTCGACGATGAGTACCAGTCCGAGATCGGCGGGTTCAACCTCGAACTCAACCACCCCGTGCTCCAGGTGGCCGGGCGCGGACTGAAGACCCTGGAAGCCGGAGTCGCGCATCGGCTGGGCAAGGCCCAAAAGGCCGCCGAGGCGGAGGGACTCAAGGTCACATCGATCGGAACGCTGCCGACCCTGAGCACCCAGTTCCTCACCGAGGCGAAGTGGATGACGGAGGAGAACCGCTACGAGGCGCTGAGCAATTCGATCGTCGACGCCCGCGGTGAATACGTGCGCATCGAACTCGACGGTGAGGAGAAGTACAAGCACGAATTCTCCGATATCGCACCGGAAGCCTCCTGCACATCGATGCAGCTGCATCTGCAGGTCGCACCCAACAAATTCGCCGAGGCCTGGAACGCCTCCCAGGCAATCGC
>JAKDSA010000169.1 GCA_030457025.1 Brevibacterium sp.
GAGATCGCCAACGGCATCTCGGGCGCACTCCTCGAAGTCATCGAAGGCGCCGCCCACCTCGTGCCCGCCGAGGCCCCCGAGGTCACCGCGGGCCTGCTGAGCGACTTCATGGACGGAAACAGCTCCAGCAGCACCAGCACGGGCAGCAGCAGGAACGCGGACGCCGCCTCGGCAGACCTGCCGACTGCTTCGGGCCCACGCGAAGCCAGCCGGGATGAGGTCCGCGAGGCAGGCATGAGCGTGCGCCGGCAGGTCCTCTCCGATGCCCACGTCGACCAGGCGAATGCCAAGGTCGATGACTTCACAGCCGACTTCCAGGACCTCATCACCCGCTACGCCTGGGGGGAGATCTGGACCCGCCCAGGGCTCGAGAAGCGGATGCGATCGGCGATCACACTGACGGCGATGATCGCCGGCGGCCACGAGGCCGAACTCGCTATGCACGTCAAGGCCGCCGTGCGCAACGGCCTGAGCCGCGACGAGATCAAGGAAGTCCTGCTCCAGTCCGCCATCTACTGCTCGGTGCCCAGCGCCAACACCGCATTCTCCGTGGCCTCACAGGCACTGGCGGAGATGGATGCGGAGGGCTGAGGCCTCACCGAAGGACTGAGGAAGCCGCTGCCCGGCTGGCACTGTTCGAATCGTCACATTGCGGCCGCGGGGCTACCGGTGGCAGTCGATGAGTCATAGGCTTGTTCGGTTGCGGTGAATCGGGCGGCCGTCGTCGGGCCGCTGCCGCCGTTCCGAACCCACCATTCCACCGAAGGGACTCCATGAGCGACGCTCCGGTGCCACGCCGAGTCTACAAATTCGCCGTCTTCGCCCTGGCGATCGGCGCATTCGCGATCGGCGTGACCGAGTTCGCCACCATGGGCCTGCTGCCCCACATCGCCCGGGAGCTGGGCATCACGGTGCCCCAGGCGGGCCACGCCGTGTCCTTCTACGCGATCGGCGTCGTCGTGGGCGCACCGCTGATCACCACCATCGCCGCGCACATGGATCGCAAGAACCTGCTGCTGGGCCTCATGGGACTCTTCGCCCTCGGCAACGTCGCCTCGATGCTCGCCGCCGACGCCACCCTATTCAACATCGCCCGCTTCGCCAGCGGACTCCCCCACGGTGCCTACCTGGGCATCGGCGCCATCGTCGCCTCATCGCTCGTGCCCCCGAACCGTCGCGGCCGAGCCATGGCACGCGTCATGCTGGGTCTGACGATCGCGAACATCGTCGGCGTCCCGGTCGCCACGGCACTGGGCAACATGTTCGGCTGGCGCAGCGCCTACGGGCTGGTCGCCGCACTGGGTCTGCTCACCGTCATCATGGTCGCCGTCGCTGTGCCCCGTGTGAAGCTCGGCGGCGTTCCCTCCGCACGCGGTGAGATGAAGGCACTGGGCAGGCCGCAGATCATCCTCACACTGCTCGCGGGGTCCGTGGGATTCGGCGGCATGTTCGCTGTCTATACCTACATCACCCCGACCATGACCGACGTCGCCGGGGTGCCCGAGGTCGCGATCCCCTGGGTCCTGGCCGTCTACGGCCTCGGCATGACCGCAGGCTCCCTCATCGCGGGACCACTCGTCGACAAATCCATCGAACGCTCGGGCATCGGCGGCATGATCCTCTCCGCCATCGTGCTCTCCGCATTCGGCGCCTTCACCCACATCGCAGCAGTCGCCATCATCGCGCTCTTCCTCATCGGCATCGCCGGCTCAATGATCACCACAGCCCTGCAGATGCGTCTGCTGCGCGACTCCCACGACGCCCCGAGCCTGTCGGCGGCCATGAACCATGCCGCGTTCAACCTCGCCAATGCCCTCGGCGCCTGGCTCGGCGGCATCGTCATCACCGCAGGTCTGGGCTTCCGCGCCCCGGCCTGGGTGGGCGTCGGTTTGTGCCTGCTCGGACTCATCGTCCTCATCATCGCGATCACCCTCCGCCGAGGCGGCACCTCGGATTCATCGGGCCGCAACGAAGTCGAGGTCTGAGGACAGCGGGCTCTCACCCGGACCTCACAAGCCGGTTGCTCGGACGCGCCACCAATCCCAGTAAATGAGACCCACGACCCACGTCAGATGAGACGAGCGTAGTGTCTTACAGTCGTCGTTCACCCTGTGTCCGGCGACCTTCATCTGACACGAGCACCATCCGCCCGTGCCTTCGTATCTCATCAACAGCGGAGCACAAAGAACATGTCCACCGATACACAGCCAGGCTCCCCGAACTCGCAGCCCGGATCCGAAACCGAAGCCGATGCCATCGCAGCGACTCGGAAGAACAACACACGGGGCAAGGTTCTCACCGCCTCGATGGTCGGCACCACGATCGAATTCTTCGACTTCTACGCCTATGCCACAGCCTCGTCGCTGGTGTTCCCGGCCCTCTTCTTCCCCAACCAGACCTCGACGACTCAGCTGCTGAGCTCCTTCGCGATCTTCGGCGTCGCCTTCGTCGCCCGCCCCCTCGGCTCGATCATCTTCGGCCACTTCGGTGACCGCATCGGTCGCAAGAAGACGCTCATCGCATCGCTGCTCATCATGGGCATCGGCACCTTCCTCATCGGTCTCCTCCCGACTGCGACCACACCAGGCTGGATCATTCTGGCACCGCTGTTCCTCGTCCTCCTGCGCTTCTGCCAGGGTGTCGGCCTCGGCGGCGAATGGTCAGGTGCGGCGCTGTTGGCCACCGAGAACGCGCCGAAGGGCAAACGCGCCATCTGGGGAACCTTCCCACAGCTGGGGGCACCGGTCGGCTTCATCATCGCCAACCTCCTCTTCATCGGACTCAACGCCTGGACCTCCCCCGAGGCATTCCTCGCCTGGGGCTGGCGCGTGCCCTTCCTGCTCTCGGCACTGCTGGTGGCCGTCGGCCTCTATGTCCGCATGTCCCTCATGGAGACTCCCGCATTCCAGCTGGTCGCCCAGAAGCAGCAGATCTCCAAGGCCCCGATCAGCACCGTGTTCAAGTCGAGCTGGAAGCCGCTCATCCTCGG
>JAKDSA010000170.1 GCA_030457025.1 Brevibacterium sp.
CCGAGGGTCTTGTAGAAGTCCTTCTCGAACCAATCATTCTGAGGACCGGTATTCACCTGGCACCTCCTTCCGTGTCTTCTTCATCAGTGTATTCAATTGTCTCCTCACAATCCGCAACCCCGGGAATGCCATCCCGGATGATCCGGACCGCCGCCGAGGTGGTCCCTGGCGCACAGCGTCAGTGAACTGACGCTGTGACCGCGGGGCCACCTCGGCGAAGGTATGGTTCTCAGTCCTCCGGCTGCTGCACGCCGACGCGTGCGGCACGGATGACTCGGTCGCCGAGGCGGTACCCCGGCTGCATGACCAGGAAGACGGTCGGTGTCTCGACCTCGTCCGACGGCTGCTGCATGAGTGCCTCATGCAGTCGCGGGTCGAACTCGTCGCCGACTTCACCGTACTGCTCCACGCCGACCTTGTTCAGCGAGTCGACCAGCTTGTTCACGTGAGTCTCGAAAGGCCCGGTGACGTCACCGTTCTCCTGCGCCAGGCGCACTTCGTCGAGCACGGGGATCAGGGCCTCGACGGCCTTGATCGTGCCACCGGTCGCTGCCCGCTCGCGTTCGCGATCGGCCCTCATCCGGTAGGCGGCGTACTCAGCGTTGATGCGCTTGAGGTCGGCCAGGTGCGCTGCGGCCTCGGAACCCGGTGCGGGTTCTGGTGCCTCTTCGTCCTGCGCTGCCTCGGTGTCGTTCAACGTCGAGGCATCGGTCGGGATGTCCACGCCGAGGTCACTGGCATCGGCCAGGTTCTCCTCGGCATCCTGCACGTCGTCGGCACCAGCGGCACCAGCGGCGTCATTCGCAGCGTTCGCCTCACCGGCCTCCGCCGAGTCCGACGCTGCGTCGGACTCTGGACGGATCTCACCGGTGTCCGGATCGATGCGGCGCTTGTCGCTGAAGGTGAAGCCTGGCTCCTCGGACGACGGATCGTTGCCCTCGGCAGTCATTACTTCTTCTCCTCGTCCTCTTCGTCGACAACCTCAGCGTCGACGACATCGTCATCGGCGCTTGTTGCATCAGCATCGCCGGCAGCCTCTTCACCAGCGGCACCTTCGGCACCTGACTGGCTGTAGATGGCTTCGCCGATCTTCTGCTGATTCTCGACGAGCTTGTCGTAGGCCGACTTCACGGCGTCGTCGTCTTCACCCTTGAGTGCTTCCTTGACAGCCTCGACGTCCGAGTTGATCTCGGTCTTGACCTCTTCGGGCAGCTTGTCCTCGTTGTCGGTGACGAGCTTCTCGGTCTGGTAGGCGAGGTTTTCCGCATTGTTGCGAGTGTCAGCGGCCTCACGGCGCTTCTTGTCCTCGTCTGCGTTCTCTTCGGCTTCCTTGACCATGCGGTCGATGTCTTCCTGCGGCAGTGCGGAACCGCCGGTGATCGTCATCGACTGCTCGGTGCCGGTGCCCTTGTCGGTGGCCGAGACGTGCACGATGCCGTTGGCGTCGATGTCGAAGGCGACCTCGATCTGCGGCACGCCGCGAGGAGCCGGAGCGATGCCGGTCAGCTCGAAGGTGCCCAGGTTCTTGTTGTCGCGAGTGAACTCACGCTCACCCTGGAATACCTGGATCGAGACAGAGGGCTGGTTGTCCTCGGCCGTGGTGAAGGTCTCCGAACGCTTGGTCGGGATCGGGGTGTTGCGCTCGATGAGCTTGGTCATCACGCCGCCCTTGGTCTCGAGTCCGAGCGAGAGCGGGGTGACGTCGATGAGCAGAACGTCCTTGCGTTCGCCCACGAGGACACCGGCCTGCACGGCTGCGCCGATGGCCACGACCTCATCGGGGTTGACGCCCTTGTTGGGCTCCTTGCCTCCGGTGAGTTCGGTGACGACTGCGGAGACGCCGGGCATACGGGTCGAGCCGCCGACGAGGACGACGTGGTCGATGTCCTTGACGGACACGCCTGCGTCCTTCATGACTGCGTGGAACGGAGCCTTGGTGCGCTCGAGGAGGTCCTTGGTCAGGTCCTCGAACTTCGCGCGGGTCAGGGTCTCATCCAGGTGGATGGGTCCGTTCTCGCTCATCGACAGGTACTGCAGCGAGATGTTGGTGCTGGTGGCCGAGGAGAGTTCCTTCTTGGCCTGCTCCGAGGCTTCCTTCAGACGCTGGATTGCGGTCGCGTCCTTGCTCAGGTCGACGCCGTATCCGTTCTTGACCTCACCGACGAGCCAGTCGACGATGCGCTGATCCCAGTCGTCGCCGCCGAGGCGGTTGTCGCCCGAGGTCGCACGGACCTGAATCGTGGAGAAGTCGTCTTCGTCCTTGCCGACTTCCAGCAGGGAGACGTCGAACGTACCGCCGCCGAGGTCGAAGACGAGAATGGTCTCGTCTTCCTTGCCGCGCTCGAGGCCGTAGGCCAGAGCTGCAGCGGTGGGCTCGTTGATGATGCGCGAGACATTGAGTCCAGCGATCTCACCGGCATCCTTCGTGGCCTGACGCTCGGCGTCATTGAAGTATGCGGGGACGGTGATGACCGCGTCGGTGACGTCTTCCTGCAGGTATTCCTCAGCGTCGTGCTTGAGCTTCTGCAGGATACGAGCCGAAACCTCAGGGGCCGACATCTTCTTGCCGCCGATTTCGGTGGACCAGTCGGTGCCCATGTGGCGTTTGACCGAGGCGACGGTGTTCTTGATGTTGGTGACGGCCTGGCGCTTGGCGATTTCGCCGACCAGGGAGTCGCCGTTCTTGTTGACAGCAACGACGGATGGGGTCGTGCGACCGCCTTCCGCGTTTGCGATGACCTTGGGGTCGCCGCCTTCGAGGACTGTGACGACGGAGTTCGTGGTTCCGAGGTCGATTCCAACTGCACGTGCCATAACGTTGTCTCCTTACATATCGTGAGTGATCTCGACTCGAATGTGTGCGATCGGGCGGATCCACCACCTGGCTTCCACGGCATTTCCTGCCACGGGGACGAGTGGTGGACCCACTCGACCGCACACATTGAGCCAACTGCACTCAAGTATTATCTTCGTGATCC
>JAKDSA010000113.1 GCA_030457025.1 Brevibacterium sp.
ACGGAGGCATTTGACCACACGACGCGGCTGGAGTCTGCCCTGAACCGCCGGGGGAATCCATTGAGTGTCGATGCCTTCATGGACATCCTCCGGGAGATGAGCGACCCAGCCTCGGAACCACTGTCCACGGGCGAGCGTGCCTTCCTGCTCGAGACCACTGATCTCACAGAAGAGGATCTGACCCCGCAGGCTCATGAGGCTGTGCGCATGCAGGTCGCTGAGGATCGAGCGCTTGCGGAGAAGGAGGCGCGTGATTCTGCCCTGACAACCGGTGCGGTCTCCGAGTTGCTGGGACGGCAAGGCGCCAGCATCCGTCGCTCGAAGTTGGCAGGTGACCTGTATGCCCTGCCGACCGGCAATGGACGCACCACACTGTTTCCGGCCTGGCAGTTCGTAGGCAGCCAGGTGGTTCCGGGTCTGCGGACGATCATCCCGAACTTCCCGCAGTATGTGCACCCGTTGACTATTCAACAGTTCATGACAGAGGAGAAGGAGGAGCTCGACGGCAGGTCGCCTGTCGATTGGTTGTGTGCCGGCGGTGCCGTGGAGGCTGTGGCCTCGCTGGTCGCTGAGCTGGGGTACGAGTGAGCCCGGCTCGACCGAAGAATCCGCGCAGCCCTCAGATTCCGTTGACGCTTCCTCTGGGAACCGTGTACCGACACACTGGGGCTGTGTGGCGAATCCATACGACCTCGGGCCCGCATCCGGCGGCGTGGAACGATCTTCGCTGGACAGGACCGATCCGCAGTCAGCGTTGGGATCCGCACAATGGCCCGCTGGGTGCTCCGTCGACTGTCGGAGTCTCCTATGCGGCGTCCAGCTACGTCACCTGCTTCACCGAAGTGTTCCAGGAGAGCCGGACGATCACCCTCACCTCGAGCAGAGCCCTATCGGGATGGTTCCCGAGCCGACCACTTGAGTTGTTGAACCTGACGGGAGGTGAAGGTTCTGGGGATTGGGCAGTACGTCATGGTGCTTCTGCGTCGCTTCCGCAGGCACCGAAGAGCACGTGCCGTGCATGGGCCGCGGCTGTACACGACCAATTGGGTGACCGGATCGACGGTCTCTGGGTTCCCTCCGCGGTCCTGGGCGACCCTGCGGTAGTGCTATTCACCCGAGCCGCCTCCGCTTTTCCGGCAGCGCCCAGCTTCTCCCGCACACTCGAACAAGACGATGTTCGCGTCATGGCGGTGAAAGTCCACAGCCGGTTGGGCTGGCCCGTCCTGTGACCGCCAGACATTCGCGTGGCCAACCGCGGACCTTGCCATTGCCAGATTATGATCTGAGCGGATCCAACGCTGTGGCCCTGACTATCTACGGTGCGGTCATTGATGACAACTACACCGAGCAACTCATGAAAAACAGTGACTTGCTATGGGACAAACTGAGCGATGCACTCGACGATGGTCAAAAGCGCAATAAGGTGATGAATCTGTTGACCAAGTTGAGGACTTCCGGCCAAATTGCGAACGCTGGAAGCCGGTCGAAGCCGCGATGGTTGCTTACTTAATTTTTCGTTCTTGCTGGAAGGTTATGTAAGAAACTTCTGCCGGTAGGCAGTGTTTGTCCTGGTCAGGGCTTTGGATGGTTACTTTTATGTGTCAGTTTGATGCTCTATCTAAGAAAGGCCGCCAGAGGTGAGTGTCCTCGCAGGTTGGTGGAGGCGGCTATTGAACTGCGATATTCGTACTCGGCGGCGGCCACCTCGGCGGGGGCGGATACCATACAACGCGGGTGCCGAGACTCCCACGACAAGGGAGTACCGGCACCCGCGTTTTAGGTGGCCTCGTCGAGGTGAGGATCAGGCGTTGGCGGTGACGCGTTCCTTCTCCTCAGGTTCACCGCTCTCATCCCAGGCACCGGGGGCTGGCGCACTGTGCACATCAGGTTCCAGTGACTGCTCGTCGAACGGGCTGGAGCCATTCAATGCGGCACGGGCCTGGTCCATGTCGATCTCTTTGGTCCATTTGCCGATGAGCAGGGTGGCCACGGCATTGCCGGTGAAGTTCGTCAGCGCACGGCACTCGGACATGAACTTGTCGATGCCGACGATGACGCCCATGCCGTCGAGGAGTTCTGGGCGGTGCGACTGCAGACCGGCGGCCAGCGTTGCCAAGCCCGCACCGGAGACACCGGCGGCGCCCTTCGAGGCAATGATCATGAACACCAGCAGCGAGATCTGCTCGCCCAGGCTCATCGGCATGCCCATTGCGGTGGAGACGAACAGGGAGGCCATGGTCAGGTAGATGGCGGTGCCGTCGAGGTTGAACGAATACCCGGTGGGTACGGTGATGCCCACGACGGGCTTCGAGACTCCCGCATGCTCCATCTTCGCGATCAGACGCGGCAGCGCCGACTCCGAGGACGAGGTGGAGAAGATGAGCAGGAACTCACGGGCCAGGTACTTCAGCAGCAGGAAGATGTTGAGGCCGGTGACGACCTTGAGGATGGTGCCCAAGATGATGACGATGAACAGGGCGCAGGTGAGGTAGAAGGCACCCATGAGGGTCGCCATCGCACCGATCGCGGCCCAGCCGGTCTTGCCGACGACGGCGGCGATGGCACCGAAGGCGCCGACGGGGGCGGCCCACATGATCATCATCATGAGCTTGAAGACGACGGCCTGGATGTGGCCGATGCCCTTGAGGACGGGTTCGCCGGCCTTGCCCATCGACTGCAGGGCGAATCCGACGAGGAGGGCGAGGACCAGTGTCGGCAGGACCGGGATGCTTCCTGGAATGAGGCTCATGAGGAAGTCGACGGTGCCGTTGGATTCGCCGCCGGCAGCAGCTTCGTAGGGTTCGAGTTTGAGTCCTTCACCCGGGTGGATGAGGTTGCCGACGACGAGTCCGATGATCAGGGCGAAGGTCGCCATGATGAGGAAGTAGATCAGGGCGATGCCGCCGACTTTGCCGACGGTGGCCGCACGGGCCACGGAACCGACACCTAAGACGATGGTGCAGAAGATGATCGGGGCGATGATCATCTTGATGAGTGCGATGAAGGCCTTGCCCAGTGGTTCGAGGGCGATGCCCGCCTGTGGGGCGATGAGGCCGATGGCGGCACCGGCGATAACGGCGATGATGACGAAGATGTAGAGCCAGTGCGTACGGTCCTTCTTGCGCTGCGGTGGGGTGGGACCCGCCTCGGCGACTCCAGCGTTTGATGGCAGCGTTGCCATGTCTCCTCCTTGAGGTGGTGTGTTCGCGGCATCGTAGCCGCGAGAAATTTCCCACTCATCCTGGCAAGGATTGTGATCGCTGTCTCGGTTGCGTTCATAGTGTTCATGGCCGTGGTCACACAGTCGACTAGTCTGGGCTGTGGCACCACCAGATCACTGTGTGCCGTCAACTGAAGAAGGGATAGCTCATGCAACTCAGCACCGCACTTCTGCGTGCCGTTCCCGGCGCGTTCATTCTCAACTCTGGCATCGGCAAGCTCGGCATCGACGAGGAGTCCGCCGCCGGCCTGCAGCAGATGGCCGCGACCGGTGTTCCCATGGTGGAGAACATGACCCCGGCCCAGTTCGGGAAGTTCCTGTCCTACGGTGAGATCGCCGTCGGTGCAGCCCTGCTGCTGCCCTTCGTGCCCACCCGGATCGCCGGAGCCGCACTGACGACGTTCGCCTCCGGGCTCGTGGCGAACTACTTCTCCATCGAATCCATGACCGAAGACGACGGCATCCGCCCCTCTCAGGATGGCATCCCCGTGGCTAAGGACACCTGGCTGGCCGCGATCGGGGCCTCGCTCATGCTCATCGGCGGATCGAAGAAGAAAAAGAAGAAGACGAAGAAGTAGTCGTCGAACGGAAGTGAAGCAGTGAGGAGATCCGGCGCGTCCGGCCGTGTCCGGGCCCGGGGTGGTCCGCTGGCGCGCCGGCTCTTCTTCCTCCAGCTCGCACTCATCGTCATCGTCTGTGCTGCGCTGTCCATCACCAGCTACGTCTCGGCACTGGGCTCGGCCCGGGATGCGACGTCCGAGCGGGTGCTCTCCATCGCCGAGACGCTGGCACATGACCCCTACGTCATCAGGTCCGTGGAGGCCTCCGACGCCTCAGCGAAGCTTCAGCCCTATGCGCTGACCGTCATCTCCACGGCCGACGTCGACTTCGTCACGATCATGGATCGTGACCGCACCCGGTACACGCACCCGGATCCTCAGCAGCTGGGCAAGCCGTACATCGGCAGCATCGACCCGGCGCTGGCCGGCCACAGCCACATCGAGAACTACGTGGGCACGCTGGGGGAGTCGGTGCGGGCGATCGTGCCCGTCCTCGACTCATCGGGAGACGTGACGGCCATGGTCGCGGTCGGGGTGACCGTCAAGACACTGTCCGTGGCCCGAGCCGCCGCACTGCCGCAGATCATCATCGTCGGGCTCGCAGCAATTGCGCTGGGCGGGCTCGGCTCGTGGATCCTCAGCCGCTATCTGCGGCGGGTGACCCTCGGCTACGGGCCCGAAGAGCTCAAGAGCCTGTTCGCGTTCTACGACTCCGCGCTGCATTCCCTGCGCGAGGGCCTCATCCTCGTCGACGATCATGGGCGGCTGGTGCTCTACAACGACGAGGCCGCCGCACTGCTCGGCCTGCCTGAGCCTGATGAGCGCACCCCCGTGCCCCTCGCCGAGGTGGACCTGCCCGCATCTGTGCGTGCCCTGCTGTCATCGGGCCGGGACGCCGTCGACGAAATCCACCTCACGAACGACCGGGTGCTGGTGGTCAGTCAGAAGCAGGCGAGCCAACCGGTGGGCGGCAGAGATGAAGACCCTGGCGGCACAGTGGCCACCCTGCGCGATCGCACCGACATTCAGGAACTCACCGGTGAGCTCGAGACCATGACGACGCTGACCGAGGCGCTGCGGGCCCAGACCCATGAGCATGCCAACCGGCTCCACACGGTCTCGACGCTCATCGAGCTGGGGCGCTCGCGCGAAGCCTTGGACTTCGCGGTCCGCGATCAGCAGGAGTCGCAGCGGCTGACCGACTCCTTCGTCGATTCCCTCGACGAACCCTTCATCACCGCACTCATGATCGGCAAGGCCGCGCAGGCCAACGAGCGCGGGATCGAACTCACCGTCACCGCCACCGGTGAGCTGCCCCCTGCCAGCCTCGACGCGCGTGATCTCGTCACCGTGGCCGGCAATCTCCTCGACAACGCCTTCGACGCTGCAGCGGAGTCCGCGGAGAGGCACGTGTGGGCCGATTTCGCTGCCGCCGATGGAGAGCTCATCATCACGATCGCGGACTCGGGCCCGGGCATCGAGTCCGCGGAGATCGACGCGATCTTCCACCTCGGCGCCTCTGCCAAGGCGGTGGCCCCGCGAACAGGAGGACGCGGATTCGGGCTGGTGCTCGTCCAGCAGGCCGTGGCTAGACTCGGTGGGGAACTGGACGTCGAATCGGATGGCGGGGCGATCTTCACGGTCACGCTGCCACTGACGGGGGACAACCTCGGCGAGGGTGGCGACAACGGCGCGAACGACGGTTCTGGACACGGAGGAGAGGGTGACGATGACCGGCGATGATGCCGAGCTGCGGGTGCTCATCGTCGAAGACGATCCGCTGACCGCCGAGGCACACGGGGACTATGTCCGCAGGGTCCCGGGGTTCACCGTGGCAGCCATCTGCCTCAGCGGCCACGAGGCACTCGCCCGCTACGATGAACTGGCCGATGCGGGCACCCCGGTCGACATCGTGCTGCTGGACATGAATCTCACTGACTCACACGGGCTCGACGTGGCCAAGCGCATGAACACGCGCGGTCACGGGGCCGACATCATCGCGATCACCGCAGTGCGCCACCTGCAGATCATCAAGTCCGCGATCTCGACGGGGATCACCCAGTACCTCATCAAACCCTTCACCTTCGCCGCCTTCCGCGAGAAGCTGGAGAACCAGCGGGCGTTCCGGCTCAACCTCACCGGGGCTGGTGCCGGCTCATTGGCGACTCAGGCCTCGGTCGACAATGCGCTGAGTGCATTGCGCTCGGTGTCCTCGGAGCGGCTGCCCAAGGGCCTGATCGAAGAGACACTGGCCGCGATCTCTGGTGTCGTCCGGGATGCTGACTCTGCTGTGTCGGCCACCGAGGTCGGGGCGCGCTTGGAGCTCTCGCGGGTGACGGTGCGCAGGTATCTGGAGCATCTGGTCAAGACCAAACAGGCGGAGAAGCAACCGAGACATGGGACGCCGGGGCGGCCGGAGTATGAGTATCGGTGGGTGTGAGGTGGAGACTGTGTCCGAATGCGGCCTGAGAAGAAGGCACGGAGCTCGAGTAGCGACAGCACAGGAGTGGATCACCTCAGGTACGGGATCGACCCCTGGGCCTAGGGCATGTCTCCTTTAATGACGAGTTCACCGTTGGGTTCCTGAACGGGTGACTACACGGCAACGACATCAAGTATTCACTGACGAGCAGTGGGAGCGAATAGAACCACTCCTGCCTTCCAGCACGGGCAAGAGAGCTCGACCATTCGAGAACAATCGCCGGATCGTCGAAGGAATCGACTATCGATACCGCGCCGGCATTGCCTGTCGCGATCTGCCCAGGGAGCACTTCGGTCCCTGGCAGACGGTGTGGAAACGACATCGGCGCTACGCTGCTGACGGCACTTGGGACCGGGTACTGGCACAGATAGTGGCTGACGCCGACGCTGCTGGAGATATTGATTGGAATATCTCCGTCGATGGCACGATTAATCGTGCTCACCAGTACGGCACGAACACGCGTCGTCCTGACGAGGACACAGGGGGCTACATCGTATTGCAAGAATCTGGACGATGAGGTCTGCGAACCCGCTGGCCACGGGATCGGACGCTCATGTGGCGGGCTGACGACGAAGGTCCATCATGCCGTCGACGGTCGGGGACGCCCCCTGGCGATCGTGATCACTGGTGGCCAACGTCACGACGGAGTGATTCTGCCTCAGGCGCTGGATGATATTCGAGTCCCGCGCAGCGGCGCTGGCCGTGCACGCACACGTCCGGACTCGGTTCTAGGCGACCGGGCCTATGGGTCCAGAGCTAACCGTGAGCACCTGCCTAACCGGGGCATCCAGGGGGGTGATCCCTGAGAAGAGGGACCAGATCGCAGCCTGGAAGAAGCGTGGGAGCAAGGGTGGGCGCCCGCCGGCGTTCAACGCCATTGCGTATAAGAACCGCAACGTCGTCGAGCGCTCCTTCGCCTACGTCAAGCAGTGGAGAGGGCTGGCTGCACGCTATGACAAACTCGCGATCACTTACCGTGCCGCTGGTGTCCTCAGCGCGATCCTGACTTGGCTACGCCAATAGAGGAGACATGCCCTAACTCAAGACATCATTGCCGCAGGACAAGGCGTGCTCTCAGCTCGAGAGCTGCACCCGGAACGTACACTCGCAGACCACTGCAACCCACTCGCCATGGACCCCAAACTCATCAAAGTCCACAACCATCTCGACCGAGCCGTCGATCGAGCCTTTGGAACCAAGCAGAAGCTCGAGTCCGACAGCACGCGACAAGAATTCCTTTTCGCACGCTTCGCCTCCCGCATCCAGTCATGACGTACTAACCGGCAACGCCTCACAAGCGATGCTTTGCTCGCCCGGCCACACCGATAAAGCCCCCGGCTCAGTGAATGAGTCCGGGGGCTTCATCGGAGCCGCTAGTGTGCTGCTGTCTTCTTTATCCGCGTGCGCTGCTTGCGACTAAGGAACCTCTCCACTGCTGCTTTGGAACGCAGCGGCCCCTGTTTCGTTTCGATGACCGGGTGAGGAAATTCCTCGTAGTCGACGAAGCCGCGGGCTCCCTGCCGGCTGACGCCGGCCATCTCGGCGATTTCGGCGTAGCCGACGACCTCGGGGAACAGCGGGCGGCGCAGTTCCTCGTCGAGCTGTTCGTAGGTCTGCGCATCGACGCCGAGGATCTCAGTGCCCGGAATAGCTTCCCTCAGTGTGGTGGCGGCGTCTTCGGCTGCGGCGAGCGCGTTGTCGCCGTAGCCGGTCATTGAGACGGTCATGGTGTGTGTGCCGAACTCGATGGCTGCTCCTCGGTCGGTGAGTGTGCCGAGGAGGTCGAAAGCGTCGTCTTCGCTGAGGGTGGTGGGCACTGTGGTGGTGGTGTGCCAGGTATTCATTTGTGGTTGTCTCCCTTCGGAGTTGGTGGGCCGGTGCCCTGGTGGTGGTTTCAGGAGGTGGAGAGATCGATAAAGGGGCGGTACCCCTGGCGAGAGCGGTTGTTTCCGCTCCCACCAGAGCCGTCCTATACGTCGACTCCGGCTTTCCTCAGTAGTGAGCGTGCGTTTTTCATTGCTCGGTGGTCTGAGGTTGTCAGGTGGATCATGACTGGTGTGCCGTTCCTATCGGGCGGGTACACCATCCATCCGGATTTCTTCTCAACGACCCGGGCGTCCTGCTTTTCAAGGTCCGTCCGGAGCTTCTTGAGATCCTTATCGATCTGGATCACCTCCTCACTATTTCGTTGTCACTGACAACTATAACGGCATTGGTTGTCAGTGACAAGTGGATTGGGGGTTTTTGTGTGCAGGGGATGTGATAGCAATGCCCGAGGTGTCTCCAGCGAGATACAGCGTGATTCATCAGTGCTCGGCACGACGACGGCCCGGGGTTCTGACCAGGACTGTCGTGTTGAATCTCCTGATCTGCTATCCCGACGGATCGCATCGTGCGTAGTTGAGCGACCGCATACCCTTGATGCATGGACAGGGAGA
>JAKDSA010000114.1 GCA_030457025.1 Brevibacterium sp.
TCTCGGCCAGGTAGCTGAGCATGTAGACGGTGATGAGGTAGAAGACGCTGTTCTGCGCCAGGCGAAGGCCGATCGTGACGAGGAGGACGCGCGGGTGTTTGGTCAGGACGTCACGCAGGGGTGCCTTGGCGACGTTCCCGGAGGCCTTGAGCTCTTTGAATTCGGGTGCATCGGAGACGCCGAGGCGGATCCACAGTCCCAGTGCCACGAGCAGCGCCGAGGCCAGGAAGGGGATGCGCCAGCCGAAGGATTCGAACTGTTCGTCGGTGAGCAGCGACTGCACGACGAAGAAGGCACTGGTGGCCAGCAGCATACCCGCGGCGGATCCGATCTGGGTGAAGGATCCGAACAGTCCGCGCTTGCGGGCCGGGGCATGTTCGACCGAGAGCAGAGCGGATCCGCCCCATTCGGCGCCGGCGGACAGACCCTGCACGATGCGCAGGACGACCAGCGCGGCCGCGGCCCACCACCCGATGGCCTCGAAGTTCGGCACCAGGCCGATGAGCGTCGAGGCGATCCCCATCGACAGCAGGGAGACGACGAGCAGCGCCTTGCGTCCGACTCGGTCGCCCAGGTGCCCGGCGATGATCCCGCCGACGGGCCGGGCGATGAAGCCGACGGCGAGGCTGGCGAACGCGGCCAGGCTGCTGCCGAGTTCGCTGCCGCTGGGGAAGAACTGGACGTTGAAGATCAGTGCCGCCGCGGTGCCGTAGAGGTAGAAGTCGTACCACTCGATGGTGGTGCCGGCGAAGGCCGAGGCGAGGACTCTCTTCTTCCCGTCCAGAAGCCGCCGAGGCGGGTCCTGGGTGATCGTCTCCGCTACGGAGGACTGTGGCATGGGGCTCTCCCTCATCGACATGGTCAGAGTTTCGTTGAGCAATCTAGGGAGTCTGCGTCGATCCGTGTCGCGCCCGTGTCACTGTTGGACTTTGATCGTCACACAGGGACATACGACGTCTCACCGCTGTCACATCGGGATGCGCCCGTCCGGATTATCTGTGATGATCACAGGAGATCAGTAGGCATTGTTGAGCGGAAGATCTCAGCAGCACAGCCCCTCAACAGTCACATATCACCGGAGGCAAGTTCATGACGACGATCGCACGAGCCGCAGCCGTGTCACCGGATGCTCTGCGCGAGACCTTCTCGCACTTCCCGCAGGGAGTCGCGCTCATCGGCGCCGAGGTCGGCGGGACTCCCCTCGGACTCGTCGCTTCGACGGTGACCGCGGGAGTCTCACTCGACCCGCCGCTGATCAGTGTTGCGGTGCAGGCCAGCTCGAGCACGTGGCCGCTCCTGCGCACTGCACCAGCCCTGGGGGTCTCCCTCCTCGGCGCGCATCAGTCACAGTTGGCCAGACAGCTGGCGTCGAAGGACCGCGCCTCGCGCTTCGCCGGGGTCGACCCCGAGATCACCGCCGATGGCGCGCTGACCATCCCAGGTGGCCCCGCCTATCTGTGGACCAGCCTCTACAACGAGGTCGAGGCCGGCGACCACACCGTTGCCCTGCTGGAGATCCTCGATACCGACAGCGGAGTGGCTACCGGAGCAGACACCGACGCCCTCGTTTTCCACCGCAGCGAGTTCAAAGGCATGACAGTCTCCTGACCACCCAGCTTCCATCAGGAAAGCAGCCCCACTTCCGCTCGACAGCCGCCTATGACATCACCCGACCCACCCTTGACGCCGACTAGAACACGTGTTCGAATGTAGGCATGAGGTGGAATCAGCAGAGCGCTCTTGACCCGGCAGCAGGCACGGCGGCAGCAGGCACGGCGGCATCGGGCACAGTGGCCGCAGGCACCGACGCCCCGCCTGCCGAGCTCTTCGGCGTCACAGGTCTGGTGCGCAGTGTTCGAACACCGGAGTTCGCCGGCGTCACCTTCCACGAAGTTCTGGCGAAGTCGGCGCTGAACAAAGTACCCGCGGCCAGTTCGATGCCATTCACCTGGACGATCAATCCCTACCGAGGGTGCTCTCACGCCTGCGTGTACTGTTTCGCTCGCAACACCCACCGCTATCTCGACCTCGATTCCGGTCAGGATTTCGACCGGCAGGTCATCGTCAAGGTCAACACTCCCGAGGTGCTGGCCGCCGAGGTGGCCAAACCGAAGTGGTCACGTGAGCTGGTCGCATTGGGCACGAATACGGACCCCTACCAGCGCGCCGAAGGCCGCTATGCACTCATGCCCGGCATCATCACCGCCCTGGCCGAGCACGGAACGCCGATGTCGGTCCTGACGAAGGGCACGTTGCTGCGCCGCGATCTGCCGCTGCTGGCCCGCGCCAAAGAGGACGTCGACGTAGAGATCAGCATGTCGATCGCCGTCTACGATGATGCCCTGCAGCAGACGATCGAACCGGGCACGCCTACGACGACGGCGCGCCTGGCCACGGTGCGGGCGGCTGCGAACCTCGGCTTCAAGGTCACGGTCTTCCTCATGCCGGTGATGCCGAAGCTCACCGACTCCATGGATCACCTCGACACAGCACTGCGCGCCATCAGGGAAGCCGGAGCGAGCAGAGTCGTCTACGGGGCGCTGCACCTGCGGCCTGGGGCACGCGAATGGTTCTTCGCCTGGCTCGAGCGTGAGCATCCCGAGCTGCTCCCCCGCTACCGCCGCATGTATGCGCAATCGTCCTATGCATCGAAGGAGTACCGGACCTGGCTGAGCCGGCGCATCAATCCGCTCATCGACGCATACGATCTGCGCGGGGCTGCCGACGATGACTACCCGATGACCAAGCGCGCAGATCGGACTCGGCTCGGTGCCGCGTCTTCGACCGCAGCTCAAGCCGCAAGTCTGACTCCCCCAGCCCAGGAAGCACTGTTCTGATTCGACCGCACCGGTGCTCAGCAGGGGAATAACCCGCACCGGCCCAGGGTTCGACCTGACATGAGGATTGAAATCTGGTCGGACATCGCCTGCCCCTGGTGCTATATCGGAAAACGTCGCTTTGAGACCGCCTTGGACGGCTTCGCACATAAGGACGACATCGAGGTCGAATGGCGCAGCTATCAGCTCGACCCGAGTCTGCCCGATCACTACGCGGGCACAGAGACCGAGTACCTCAGCCAGGCCAAGGGAATGCCGGTCGAGCAGGTTCGACAGATGTTCGACCACGTCACGCAGCAGGCCGCCGGTGAGGGCCTTGACTACGACTTCGACTCCATCGTCGTCGCCAACAGCTTCACGGCCCATCGCCTCCTCCACCTGGCCAATACGCACGGTGTCATGAGTCAGGCCAAGGAAGAGCTCCTGTCCGGCCATTTCGAGAAGGGCCGCAACATCGGAGACCTCGAATACCTCGCCGAGGTGGCCCAGACAGTCGGCATCGACGCCGACGAAGCCCGCCGTGTCCTGTCCACCGACGAGTACACCACCGAGGTCGAGTCCGACATCACCGAGGCCCAATCCCTGGGCGCCAATGGAGTCCCGTTCTTCGTCATCGACCGCAGGTACGCAATCTCCGGTGCCCAGCCACCCGAAGCCTTCACCAAGGCCCTCGAGACCGCGTGGAGCGAAAGCCAGAAGCTCACGGTGCTCGGCGGCGCAGGATCGGGTGCGGACAGCCCTGCCTCAGGCAAGGGTGGAGACGAGACCTTCCGCGACGGCGCCGTGTGCGGCCCCGAGGGCTGCGACTGACTCGGCCCTGCAACGGCACCGGTCAGAGCTCAGGCACCGGTCACAGGTAGGGCATCGACGGATAGCGGATGACCCCGTCCGGTGACGTGACAGGTCCGGCGATCATTCCGGCTGCCGCATCGATGAGGAACCGGCCCACCTGCTCCCAGTCGCCGTTGTGAGTCCCTTCATTCATCTTCACTTCCTGGTCCGAACACGCGCTGGTGACCATGTGAGCCAGCAGATACGCCCTACCACGCAGGACACCTTCGGGAATGCCGTCGATCGCTCCGTGGGTGAACCTCAAACCGTCAGGCAGAGCGGACTCGTCCATCACGGACTTCATGATCTCGACTGCCGAGGGCACGATGGCCACCTGCGAAAGGAACTGCGCACGCCAACTCGGCCGCGGCAGGTCGGCCAATACGGCGAAGAGCGGACCCATTCTGCAGCGGACCAGTTCATGGATGCTCGGTGCCTCGCCCAGATCATCGACGTAAAGTTCCCTGCGGAGGGCCACCTCGGCGACGTGACGTTTGACGAGCGCCCGCAGCAGGCCCTCCCGCCCCCCGAAGTGATACGAGATCGCGGAGTGGTTCGCTGCCCCGGCATGGTCGACGATGCGGCGGTTCGACACCGCGTCGATGCCGTGGACGGCGAAGAGCTCCTCCGCGGAATTGAGCAGCACCTCACGGGCTCGGTCACTCTGGGTTCCCATGATCCCTTTTCTCTCATTCTCGTCAACGCTGCAGACGCTGACGGACTGTCGCGATACCAGCGCTCCAACCGCCTCGGCGAGTCCTGCCATCACCCTGACAAACAACCGTCGATTTCACAATTATAAGTCACGTGTCTTAAACTATCCAAGTACATGGTGGTCGAAGGCGATCACTCGACTTCCGAATCGACCAGGAGGACGACCGTGGCCGCCGACCCACCACAGACACGCCGCGAAGCGCGTGAATCAGAACAACCGATAGAACCGGGTGCCTCCCCTGGCGCGTCCGACGCCACCGCCTCCCCCGAGACCGACAATGCCGACACGAACGCTGCCGCCGCGGCCAAGCGCGCCAAGGCGGAGATGATCGGTCGGACGGCCGCGATCTTCATCATGCCGCTCCTCTTCGTCGGCATGATGATCACCGGCTACCTCGGCACCATGCACTCCCCCACCGCCAACGACATGCCCGTCGTGGTGGCAGGGTCGGATTCGAAGGCTGCGGACATGAAGTTCGCACTCGATGGCTCCGAACCCGATGCCCTCGATGTCGAAACCGTCGCTGACGCACACACCGCTCGTGAGATGGTCTACGAGCGGGACGCGTCGGCGGCAGTCGTCGTCAAGGGCGATAACGCCACCCTCTACACGGCGGGCGGAGCCGGCGCCCAACAGGCCACGACGGTCACCGGACTCGTCATGCCGGCGCTGCAGGACGAAGGCCTCGAGGTCTCGACTCAGGACCTGGCCCCACTGCCGGACAACGATCCCACCGGATTGGGCGCGATGTTCCTCATGACGTCCATCGTCATGGCCGGCTATCTGCCCTTCAGCGTGCTGCGGTCGAACTCGCCCGAACTGCTGAAGTTCAAACGCATCGTGCCGATCCTCGGCGCCTGGGCCGCGGTCATCGCCGGCCTGGTCTGGACCGTCACCTGTCCGATTCTCGACGTCGTCGACGTCAAGGACACGGTCGCCATCCTCGGCATCGCCTGGTTGGGAGTCTTCGCGATCTCCTGCATGCAGCTGTTCATCACCCGGGTCGTCGGCGCCTTGGGCGTACTCCTGGGCATCCTGCTCCTCATGGTCCTCGGCATGCCCTCGTCGAACATGGCGATGCCCGTCTACACCATGCCACCGTTCTTCCGATTCACCCACGATTTCCTCCCCATGCCCGCTATCGGCGAATCCCTGCGCTCGGTGCTCTACTTCAACGGCAGCGGCGTGACCGGTTACCTCCTGGTGCTGGCCATCGGTGCCGTCGTCGGACTTCTGCTCACCAAGGCCTACGACTACATCTCACACAGGCGCAATCCCGATCCGGAACCGCTGTCGGTCAACATGCCGTCGCTGCACGGAGGCAGGCGTCCCGATTCGAAGGTGCTGCGCTACATCTCGCTCGTGGTCTTCCCACTGGCGATGGTCACGATGATGATCTCGTTCATGCTCGGCGCGATGGGCTCACCTACACCCAAGGACATGCCGGTGACAGTGGTCGGCTCCTCGACCGAGCAGGCGAAGGACACGATCGCCGACCTCGAGAAGAACATGGGCGAGAACATGTTCGACTTCACCGCCACGTCCGATGAGGACGAGGCTCGCGCCCTCGTCGAGGACCGCGAGGAGGTCGCCGCCCTCGTCCTGCCGTCGGAGAAGAGCCCCGAGTTCGGGCTGATTGCCAATGAGGCCGGAAACAACAGCGCCTACCGCGTAGTCAACCAGATCTTCGACCAGGTCGCCTCGGCCCAGGACATGGAGCTCAAGGTCGACAACGTCGCGCCGCTTCCCGATCGAGACAAGAACGGTGTGGTCGTCATGTATGTGGCGATGGGCTGGATCCTCGCCGGCTTCATGGTCGTCGTGGTGGCTGCAAACGCCAATCCCTGGAGCCGTCCACTGAAGCGGATGGTGCCGCTGACCGCGGTCTACGCACCGTTCATGTCCCTCGTCGTCGCACTCATCGCGGGTCCGATCACCGGTGCCGTCGACGGACACTTCGCCCAACTCTGGGGAGCAGGATCTCTCGCGATCTTCTGCATCGCGATGTTCGCCATGGTCTTCGAACGACTCATCGGCATGTTCGCGATCATTCCGGTCATCGGCACACTCATGTTCGCCGGCATGCCTGCCTCGAACGGCTCGATCTCCGAGTACATGACTCCGACGTTCTTCTCCACCCTGCATGACTTCCTGCCGATGCCGGCGGCTGTGGAGACGATTCGCTCGATCGTCTACTTCGACGGCGATGTCGCCACCGAGCACCTCCAGGTCCTCGGGCTCTGGGGTCTCGTGGCACTGGCGCTCGTGTTCCTCATCGACAGCATCAAACCGCCGAGGACGGAGCACGACTTCGGCAATCTGCACCTCGAGCGGGAGCGAGAGAGGAAAAAGCAGGCTCGGAAGCAGGCGAAGGCCCTCGAAGCCTCACAGCCTGCCCAGACCGTGCAGTCGACGATCGTCGACGACGAGCCCGACAACTACACGCTCACACCAGCCGGGGACAGGGCCGAGCCGGCCGAGTACAGGGTCGCGCCCACCGCGGGCGACGGACTGGGCAATCGGTTCGCAGGGGTTGCCGATGAGTATCCCGATGACGAGGGTTCGGCTCCCATGGCCTCAGAAGCAACGGACCGTCGGGAGTGGATCCCCTCCACCGTGTGACCGGTTGCCTGCATCTGCTCCCTGCCGCAGTCAGGCCATCGCCGAGGTGAACAACCGCCTCGGCGATGGCCTGTCGATTGACATCTTCGGTTCCGGTCTCATTGCCGGGTGAAGCCGTCGGGGTCGACGAATTCCCCGAGGGTGCTCACGATCGTCATGCGATGAGAGCCTGAGCCTTCGTGGTCGACTCCGGCGTTCTTCGCCACCGCACGTCGACTTTGGACGGCCAGGGTGATTGCCTGCTCCTCGTCGCGCCCTGAGTGACTGCGGTTGCCCATCTGAGGAGTCCGCAGGTCGATGCTGCTTCTTGAATTCTGACCGGCTCCCAAGAGCTCAGGTGTTTGAGGGTCTACAGTCGGATAAATATGGGTTCACACATCGATTTCTTCGGTCCGACCGGCCTCATCGAGGCCGAACTGCTCCTGGCCAGCTTCGTCCTGTGCTCACTGATCGGGTTCGAGCGGCAGTTCCGGCAGAAGAGCGCCGGCTATCGCACCCACGTGCTAGTGGGCATCGGCACATGTGCGTTCACGCTGGTCTCCGCATACGGGTTCGCCGGCGTGCTCGGCGACGACGCCCGTCTGGACCCGTCGAGGATCGCCGCGCAGATCGTCTCGGGCGTCGGCTTCCTGGGTGCCGGCGTGATCTTCAAGGGCCGGAACATGGTGCGCGGACTCACGACCGCCGCCACCGTGTGGGTGACAGCTGCCGTGGGCATGGCCTGCGGAGCGGGAATGCTGTCCTTGGCAGCGATGCTCACCGCGCTGCATCTGCTCACGCTGTTCGTCATCGCTCCCCTGATTCGCCGGATCCCCGACAGCGATCACCGCAAACTGCTGCGCATCGCGTACAAGGACGGCGCCGGGGTCCTCCGCGACATCCTCGCTGTGGCCGGCAATATGGGGTATTCGAACACGATCGTCGACTCCAAGCGCTTCGAGTCCGAAGACGGAGTGCCCATGGTCCAGATCGACGTGAAGTTCGAGGGGAAACCGCCCTTACACATGCTCCCCCCGGCGCTGATGGAGCTGGCCGGTGTGGACAAGGTGAGCATGCGCGAGGACCGGGTCCATTCGGTCGACGACGACGGCGACTCCGTCTGACTCACCGATCACCCCAGCCCGCACCTGCCATTCAGCCTCGCAGCGAGCGCTTCCACGCGAGGGTGGCGAGTGCGGCTGCCTGGTCCGGCAGATGCGCGTCGTCGAAGAGCACCTGCGGCGAATGGTTCCAGGCCGCGGTCTCCGGGTCGATGCCCTGCGGAGACACGAGGAAGAACAGAAACGCACCCGGAACCTCGTTGAGCACGAAGGAGAAGTCCTCGGACCCCATGAGAGGGGTCGGGGCTTCGGCGTACCGGTCCTCGCCGAAGGTCTCGGTCATCGAGTCTGCCACGAATGCAGCTTCGACGTCATTGTTGACGGTGACGGGATACTGTTCGGTCCACACCACCTCGGCAGTGCATCCGTGAGCGGCAGCGATCGATTCGGCCAGTCGTGGGGCCACCTCGGCGAACTTCTTCGTCGACTCTGCTGACAGCGTCCGCACCGAGGCACCGATCGTCGCCGAGGGTGGGATGACGTTGACGGCGTCGCCGGCCTGCAGCTGCGTGACTTGAGCGACGACCGGGTCGAAGACGCTGAACGTGCTGGTGACC
>JAKDSA010000171.1 GCA_030457025.1 Brevibacterium sp.
AGTCGGGCCCGAAGGTGTCATGGAAGCAGGCCCTGAGCAGGTCGAAGGGGTGAGTTCCTACAGCCACCCGTTGTCTCGGGCGATGCGCACGGCGTCGGCACGGTTGCGGGCGGCAGTCTTACCGATGCCTGCCGAGAGTCGATTGCGCACGGTGCCGGAGGAGATGAAGAGCGCTGAGGCGATCTCGCCGACGCTGCCACCGTCGGCAGCGGCACGAAGAACCTCGGTCTCCCTCTCGGTCAGCGGCGAGCGCCCGTGAACGGTGGATTCGACGACGAGTTCGGGGTCGATGACCTGGAGGCCTGCCATCACTCGGCGGATCCCCTCGGCGAGGCGGTCGACCGGTGCGTCCTTGACCATGAACCCGCTGACACCGGCATCGATCGCGCGTTTCACCCAACCCGGCCGCCCGTAGGTCGTGACGATGACGACCTTGACCTGGGGAAACTCCTCGGCAAGTAGGCCAGCGACCTCGAGGCCGTCTGGGCCGGGCATATCGACGTCGAGCAGCGCCACATCGGGTGGTCGGCTGCGAATCGCGGGCAGCACCTCATCACCGCGAGAGCATTGAGCGATGACTTCGACGTCGGATTCCATTCCGAGCAGGGCGGCGAGCGCCTCACGGACCATGGTCTGATCATCGGCGATGAGCAGCGTAGTCATGCTGGTGCCTCCTGGCGTTCGACGCTCAGCACGAATCCGTCGTCTGTCTTCTCTGTCGTGACCACGGCGCCCACCGCCTTCGCCCGCTCGCTCAGGCCACGCAGACCGGAACCGGCACCTACCTCGGCGAGGTCGGTGCGTTTGCCCGAAGAATCGTTTCGGATCGTCAGTCGATCGGGATCGATGGTGATCGTGCAGCGCCTGGCCGGGGAGTGCCGGAGGACATTGGTGCTGCCCTCGCGCACGCTCCAGGCGAAGAGTTCACGCAGCTGCGCCTCGACGTTGTCGACCGACGTGGGCGCGTCGACCTCGATGCCAGCGGCGCGCAGCGCTCGGGAGGCCGTGACGAGCTCTTCTGCCAGGGAGATCGACCGCGTCCCCTGCACCGTGGTGCGCACATCGGCCAGGGCACCCCGCGCCAGCTGTTCGATCTCGCCGATATGCTTCGCCGCCTCAGGTGCTCCTGCGGCTTGCAGCTTCGCGGCCAACTGGGCTTTGAGCGCGATGACGGTCAAGGAGTGACCGAGGACGTCGTGGACGTCTCGGGACACCCGCAGCCGTTCGGCCTCGTGTTCGAGTCGACGGTTCTCCTCCTCAGCCGCACGCGCAGCACGCGCTCGATCACCGGCCATGATCGCCATGACCATGGCGAAGCTCGAGATTGAGATGCCGAACGTGGTGGCGTAGTCGTGGGTTCAACCGGGTACGACACGTTGAGCCACCTCGGCGATGATGATCGTCAGACAGGCCACAATCATTCCAGGCACCAGCCGCCGGACCACGATGACGAGGATGACCGAGACGTAGGCAAGGAACGACAGGCCTCCCTCACCGATGAGTTCGGTGACGATGAGGCCGATGACGATCATCGCGACGAGGCAGAGAATGATCGGAATCCGCCGGGGACCGACCGCACCCCGTGGCCCCCTCTGTCGTGCGCTCACAGGGTCGGAACCTGCGCTTCGAGACAGGTTGCCGAGGCTGAGCCCGCTGACCCACATGGCCAGGTAGAACACTGCGGCGAAGAGGACTGTCAGGCCCACCCCCCAATACCGGACGGCGCCGGTCTCATCCCATGCCGCGGTCACCGGGTAGACGAGGAAGACCATCCAGATGGCGGGGAAGAACCACCTGATGAAGGGAAGCCGCACTGGTGATTCTGAGGTCACTGCGACTCCCCTCCTTCACTGCTGATATCTCTCACACCCTGGTGGTGTCTTTGCGCAGCGCCCAGGCCGAACCGGCGATGAAGACAGCCAACCAGACGATGATATTGACCACTGCCCACTGATCGTAACCCCCGCCGAGTGGAGCGCGGGCGATTTCCCCCGCCCCATATGCCGGAGTGAAGCGGGCGATCGTCTGCAGAGTTTCGGGCCACACGGCGAGGGGAACGAAGAGCCCGCCGATGAGGGAAAAGATGCCGAGGACCATGCTGGAGATCTGAATGGCATTCTCGGCGGGCAGCAGATAGCCGAGCATGACACCGAAGGCCGCAAACACTGAGGACGTGAGGACGACGAGGAGACCACAGACGACCATGGTGCCCAGCGGTGCATGGACTCCAGTCACCGCGGTCAGCCCGAAGACAACGATGACGGACATCGCACCCAGGACCATCGAGACGAGCACCTTGGTGATGATATAGGCCGCCGGATGCAACGGGGTCAGTGCCAGCTGTCGGCTCCAACCCAGTGCCCGCTCGACGGCCACCTGAGCACCGCCGGTGGTCGTGGCCACCATCGCCCCGTAGGTCGCCAGGGACACGGAGATATAGAGGGCCGCGTCCGTGTTGCCCAGCATCTGACCGCGGTTGGTCAGTCCGAAGATGAGGTAGAAGATTGCAGGCATGACCATGGTGAAGATGAGGGTGCGTCGATTGCGCAGCTTGCGCAGCAGCTCAAGTCGCACCAGTGTCGAAGAGAATCCGCCCAGTCGCGGTGGTCTGCGTGCGTCAAGGGATTCGAGGAATGCCGTCGCCGAGGCGGTCGCTGAGTTGGCGGTCGCTGACGTTGCGTTCGCTAAGTTGGCGGTCTCGGTGGCGGGGGTCGCTAGGTTGGCGGTCTCGGTGGCTGTCGGGTGAGAAATTGGGGTGGACATGTCATGCCCCTTTCGAGGTCAGAGAGCTATTCGAGGTGAGACTGGGACTGTTGCTTGAGGTGGTGTTGTTGCTTGACGTGAGGCTGATGAAGGCGTCTTCGAGTGAGTGGGAGGTGATCTCCAGGTCGGTGCTGGCATGGTCGAACAGGGTGCGTGCGGC
>JAKDSA010000115.1 GCA_030457025.1 Brevibacterium sp.
TGCCGGGATCGACTCTCGAAAGCTCGACTCTGGAACAGTGGGCCAGGCATCCGGTCACCCACGTCTCCCGCACCGACGCCGAGGCGTACGCGCAGTGGGTCGGCGCCCGGCTGCCGTCCGAAACCGAATGGGAGTTCGCCTCCCGCGGCGGCCTCGAACAGCAGCCCTATCCCTGGGGCTCGGTGCGCGCACCCCAGGGATTGGCCAGCATGAACACCTTCACAGGTGTCTTCCCGGATGCACCGACGATGCCGGTGGGCACTGTTCCCGCCGACGCGTTTGCGCCCAACGGCTTCGGTCTCCACAACACGACCGGCAATGTGTGGGAGTGGACGAGCAGCGAGTTCAGTGACCAGGACCCTCGTCCGGTTCTGCGCGGCGGGTCCTATATGTGCCACGACTCGTACTGCCGCAGGTATAGGACCTCGGCGCGCACGGCCGCGACACCGGACACATCACTCGGTCACACGGGGTTCCGACTGGCCCTCAGCCTCTGATCTTGCCGCGGTGGTGCCGGACTTCGCGTCCGCCTCGGCGGTGGTGGCCTCGGTGTCGTCCACCTCGGCGATACCTTCCTCCGGGGTCCACCCATCGGCCCACTGCCCGGTTTCGTAGTCGTAGCCGACCGGTTCGCCGTCAGCATTGGTGCGCTGGTACCAATCGGTGTAGTCCTCGTGCTCGGAGTCGATGCCGCCGTTTGCGCCGTCGCCCGGTTCGGTCTGCACGACCTGGAAAGCGAAGTCATCACCGAATCGATCGGCGCCTTCGACCACCGCATTGTCCACAGCGTTCTGCGCATACTTCCGGCGCAGTGCCAGCGGGTCGGTGCGCAGTTCTTTGAACCAGGCAATGATGATGAAGAGCATGATGACGGCGAACGGCACTGCGGTGACGATGACGAGCTGCTGCAGACCTTCCAGTGCACTGGAATTTCCCAGCAGCAGCATGACCACGGCGATGCCGGACATCACCAGACCCCAGAAGACCACAACCCATTTCCTGGGTTCCTGGTCGCCGCGACTCGTGAGCATTCCCATCACCACCGACGCAGAGTCGGCGGAGGTGATGAAGAAGATGGCGAGGACGACGATCGCGACGAAGGGCAGCCACTCGACGAAGGGCAGATTGTCGACGAGGGTGAAGAACACCTCGGGGGCGGCCATGCTGTCGGTGAATCCGGCCGCGCCTTCCCGGTACATCCAGATCGAGGTTCCGCCCATGATGCCGTAGGCCACGAAGAGAAGCGTCGAGGGAATGAAGATCGTGCCCAGGATGAACTGCCGAATGCTGCGCCCGCGTGAGATGCGGGCGATGAATGTGCCGACGAAGGGCGACCAGGAGATCCACCAAGCCCAGTAGTAGACCGTCCACACGGATTGGAACTCCTGTGTCTCCGACCCCCAGGACAGTGACTTGCCCATCATGTCGAACATCGTCCCCAGGTATTCCATGAGCGCCGAGGGCAGGAGGTTGAGCAGGAACAGGGTCGGGCCAAGGAAGAGCACGAGTGCCACGATTCCTACGGTGAGGACGATGTTGATGCTTGAGAGGTAGCGGATGCCTTTGGAGACACCGGAGACTGCGGAGATGACGAACCCGACGGTGAGGACGCAGATGATGACGACGAGCATATTGTTCGTCATCTCACCGATGCCGCTGACGATGCTGACGCCGGAGCCGATCTGCATTGCAGCGATGCCCAACGCTGCAGCGGTGCCGAACAGGGTCGCGACGATCGCGAAGATGTCGACGAGCTTTCCTGCGAAGCCTTCGGTGTGGCGCTTGCCGAAGAGCGTCTGGAAGATCGAGGACAGCAGCAGCGAACGCCCGCGACGGTAGGCAGCATAGGCGATCGCCCCGCCGACGAGGGCATACATCGCCCACGCATGGAAACCCCAGTGGAAGTATGTCTGGGCCATGGCCCCGTGCAGCGCCTCGGTGGTTTCGGGAGCGTTCGTCATCGGCGGTGGGGACACGAAGTAGGTGAGCGGCTCCGATGGTCCGAAGAAGAGCACGCCGATCCCGATGCCGGCGGCGAAGAGCATCGCCACCCACGAGAAGGTGCTGAACTCAGCCTTTTCGTCGTCCTTGCCCAGCGGGATCTTGCCGTAGGGGGAGAACGCGAGAATGATCAGTGAGACGAGGATGATGATCGCCACGAGGTTGAAGAACCAGCCGACATTCATCGTCGACCAGTCATAGGCGGCCGTCGCCACGGTGGAGACGTTGTCGGGATTGACGATGCCCCAGATGACGAAGGCGACCGTCAGCGTTCCGGCGATGGCGAAGATGATCTTGTCGAGGGAATAGTGGCGACGCTGTTCGTCGATCGCGATTCCCGGGACCAGGATCGGGTGGGTGTTATGCGGATACTGGGTGTTGGTCTCCGGCTCGGCCTCCCCGGGACGGCGGGGGCGGCTGTAGTCCAGCTTGCCCAGGGATCTGCCGGTCTCTCGGCTCACGCGCCTGGCGTCGGCCTTGAGCTTTTCGCGTGAGGCCCTGCGCTCAGGGCGCAGGGAGCCCGAACCGTCTGAGCCGAGCGTCGACGCGGTCGTTGCCGCCTCGTCAGCGCCGGCTCCGGTGGTGTTCTGGTCGGTGGTTCTCTGGTCGGTGGTTCCGATCGGGTCTGAGTCGGAATTCTCAGCAGTGGGTCTGGAGTCATCGGACATGCTGCGATGGCCCTTTCTCAATCGTCGAGGAAACGGATGATCGAAAATCGCCAAGCGCGCCTATGGCTCCGAGCCGTACCACCCGATCGCTGCGCCCTCCCATGAGTCGTTGGCAAAACCGGCGGTGGGAACAGGCGCGATCCGAGTGGCAGATAGGGTCCGGACAAAGTGATCTGCCCCGGACATCCCTGTTTTTGCCATAGTTTCGTACCTTAACAGCTTCCTGTGAGCTTCTCAAAGGAATCCTGTCACTATGCCGGGCCCTTGTCCCGAGCCGTCGGCTCTCGATCGCGTGGACGGCAGGCTGCGTGGCCGACCTATGCGAATCGGTCAGTTGAGCAGTGCCCTATCTCCCAGTGTCGCGCCCTTGAGCTTGGAGAATTCGCCCAGCAGAGTCTTCACCGTCAGCGCTTTTTTCTCTTCGGCCGAGGCCTGATAGATGATCTCGCCTTCGTGCATCATGATGAGTCGGTTGCCCAGAGCGATCGCCTGTTCCATGTTGTGCGTGACCATGAGTGTGGTCAGCCCGTCATTCGACACGATCTTCTGAGTCAGGTTCGTCACGAGCGCGGCACGCTGTGGGTCGAGAGCTGCGGTGTGCTCGTCGAGGAGCAGGATGCGTGGCTGGGTGAATCCGGCCATGAGCAGACTCAGTGCCTGGCGCTGTCCGCCGGAGAGCAGACCCACCTTCGTTTTCAGCCGGTTCTCCAGGCCGAGCTCCAAAGTGGCAAGCTCATCCCTGAACAGGGCCCGCCTCGCCGAGGTGGTTCCTCGTCCCAGCCCACGTGACTTGCCGCGTTTGAGCGCCAAAGACAGGTTCTGTTCGATCGTGAGGTCGGGCGCGGTGCCGGCCATCGGATCCTGGAACACCCGGCCCAGATATTTGGCCCGTTTGTATTCGGGCATCCGGGACACCTCGGCGCCGTCGATCGTAATCGATCCGGAGTCGACGGGAAGTCGACCCGAGACCGTGTTGAGCAACGTCGACTTTCCGGCTCCGTTGGAGCCGATGACGGTGACGAAGTCGGATTCGTCGAGTTCGAGTGAAACCGTCTGGAGGGCCTTGCGTTCGTTGACGGTGCCGGGGAAGAAGGTCTTCGAGATGGTGTCGATCTTCAGCATGTGTCTCAGTCCTCCTTCGAATCTGACGCGGCAGACGTTCCTGCGGCTGTTCTTCCTGCAGCCTTCGCAGGCGTCCCCGCAGGGACGCCGGGGGTGTCGGCGGGGGTGTCGACCGTACCGGCGGGCACCTGTGCGCCCGCTTCGCTGGCAGGATCGTCTGCTGGTTCTGCCGGAGCCTTCGACGAGGCCCGGTTGCTGCGCGATCTCAGCGACGGTATTCGTTTGAGGAACCCCCACCTGGGCAGCAGCAGTGCGAGGACGACGAGCAGTGCGGTCGTGAGCTTCATATCGTTGGTGTCGAGGCCGGCACGCAGCGCCAGGAAGATGATGAGACGGTAGATGACCGAGCCCAGCAGGGCGCCGAGGCTGGCCATGAAGATGTTGCGGCTGCCGAACACTGCCTGGCCCAGGATGACCGAGGCGAGTCCGACGAGGATGAGGCCGATGCCCATGCTGATGTCGGAGAATCCCTGGTACTGGGCGACGAGGGCGCCGCAGAGTGCGACGAAGCCGTTGGACAGCGCTAGGGTCAGCATCGTCGTGTTGTCGGTGTTGACGCCGAGGCTGCGGATCATCTGCCGGTTGTTGCCATTGGCCTGGATCGCCAGCCCCAGGTCGGTGGTGAGGAACCAGTCGATGGCGAATTTCAGAATCAGGGTGAATGCAAGGAGCGCGGAGATGGAGACCCAGGTGCCCAGCAGCATGTTCTCCCGCAGCGGGGTGAACACGGTGTCTTCTCGCAGGAGCGGGAGGTTCGCCTTGCCCATGATTCGCAGATTGATCGACCACAGGCCGATCATCGTCAGGATTCCGGCGAGCAGCCCGTCGATGCCGCCCTTGGTGTGGAGGAGCCCAGTGATGTAGCCGGCGATGAGTCCAGCGCCGATGGCGGCCACGGTCGCCAGGAAGGGGTTGACCCCGGCGATGATCAAGGATGCGGCGGTGGCGCCGCCCGTGGTGAAGCTTCCGTCGACGGTGAGGTCGGGGAAGTTGAGAACTTTGAAGGTCAGGTAGACCCCGAGCGCCATCGCGCCGTAGATGAGCCCGAGTTCCAGTGCTCCGAACATGTGTTTCCGATCAGGTGGTGATTTGACGCGTGGGTAGGTGTCGCCGGCCGGTCACGAGTCCCAGCCGGCGACAAAGGACGATCATTTGATGACGTTGTCGGCTTCGTCGATGATGTCCTGCGGGATTTCGACGCCCTGAGCCTCGGCGGCCTTCGGGTTGACGACGAGCTCGAGGTCGGAACTGGTCTCAACAGGCATGTCGGCCGGCTTCTTTCCGTCCTGGAGGATCTTCAGCGCCATCTTGCCGGTCTGTTCGCCGAGTTTCGTGTAGTCGATGCCTCGGGTGATCGCCGCGCCCTGTTCCACCTGGCCTGCTTCCGAACCGACCAGCAGAGCCTTGTTCTTCTCGGCGGCTTGGACCATGGTCGAGACGGCGGAGACGACGTTGTTGTCGGTCGGCACGTAGTAGGCGTCGACATCGCCGAGTGAGTTCACAGCCTGGGCCAGTTCCCCGGAATTGGCGATCGTGGCTTCCTTGATTTTGATGCCCATGTCCTTCGCGGCCTTCTTCGCCAGTTCCACCTGCACCTGCGAATTGACCTCGCCGGAGCTGTAGACGATGCCGACGGTCTTCGCATCGGGCTTGAGATCCTTCACCAGCTGGAGCTGGTCTGCGACAGGGTTGAGGTCGGAGGTGCCGGTGACGTTCCCACCGGGCGCATCGTTCGTCTTCACCAGGCCGGCCTCTTCTGCGTCGGTGACGGCGGTGAAGAGCACGGGCATGTCGGTGATGGCCTGCGCGGCCGCCTGTGCTGCGGGAGTGGCCACGGCAAGGACGAGGTCCAAGTCCTTGTTCGCGAATGTCTGCGCGATGGAGGTGGCATTGGCCTGTTCGCCCTGGGCGTTCTGTTCGTCCCACTCGACGGTGACATCGGCATCTTCGAAGGACTTCTTAAAACCTTCGCTGGCCGAGTCGAGCGCCGGGTGCTGAACCAGCTGGGAGATGCCGATCGCGTACGAATCGCCGCCGTCACCGTCACCGCCGGCGCCTTCTCCACCCGAACATGCTGACACCGCAATAACCGAACTCACCGCCACAATCGCTGTGGCCAGATGCCTGAGACGCATTCTTCTCCCCTTTGAAAAACCGGTTCAGCTGCGCAGAACCGGGATGAATTCTGTCATTTGCTCCAGGTCGGCCCCGTCGGTGGGACTCGCCGTGGAGCTGCAGACGAACCACGCGCTGACCACGACTCAGGTCGCTCTGATTTCGCGGACGCGTGAGGTGCGACTGTGATGACAACCACTCTATTGGGCGCCACTGACACGGCCGACCAAAACAGGGTTTTGGAGACAATCGTCCCAGTATTGTTATCTGTCGCGACAAACGTCCTCTGGGGCCGGGGACTCGCCGCCCAAGCGTCCCGGTGCGACGTCCCCGCGGGGACGCCACACCGAAGCCTCAGGCCTCGATGTCGACGTCCGAACGCCCCAGCACGTCGAGGATCCAGGCGAAGTCAAAGGCCGTTTCCTTCCACGAGTCGTATCGTCCCGATGCACCGCCGTGGCCCGCGACCATTTCGGTCTTGAGCAGCACATCGGCGCCGACCTCACGGAGTCGAGCGACCCATTTGGCGGGTTCGACGTAGAGGACTCGAGTGTCGTTGAGGGAGGTCACGGCCAAGATCTTCGGATGAGCCACCTCGGCGACGTTCTCGTACGGCGAATAGGAGCGCATGTATTCGTACACATGCTCGTCATGGAGGGGATCTCCCCACTCTTCCCACTCGATGACGGTCAGCGGGAGTTCGGGCATGAGAATCGAAGTCAGCGCATCGACGAAGGGCACATCGGCGACGACACCGGCAAAGAGGTCCGGGGCCATGTTCGTCACCGCTCCCATCAGCAGACCTCCGGCCGAACCCCCGGATGCTGCGAGCCTCTCCGGGCTCGTCCATCCTTCGGCAACGAGGTGGCGTCCAGCGGCGATGAAGTCGGTGAAAGTGTTCTTCTTCGCCGAGGTCTTGCCCTGGTCGTACCAGTGGCGGCCCATCTCGCCGCCGCCGCGCACGTGTGCGATGGCGAAGACGACCCCGCGATCGAGCAGGGAGAGCCGGGAGACGGAGAAGTACGGGTCCATGCTCGCCTCGTAGGAGCCGTACCCGTAGAGCACCAGAGGCACAGGATCGACCGGGGCCGCATCCTGGGTTTCGGCCTCCGTCGCCGAGGCGGTGCCTGTGTTGGCAAATGGCACCAGGTCGGTGCGATAGACCATGGAGATCGGAATCTGTGTTCCGTCCTCGGCACTGGCCCAGACGAGGGATTCGCTGTAGCGCCCAAGGTCGACCGAACCGAGGACGGGTTGACGTTTGAGGACCGTGTCAGTGCCGTCTGCCACGCTGTGCTGATAGATCACAGCGGGTGTGGACATGGAGGTGAAGAGCAGTCGGATGCTCGTCTGTGTGAACTCGGGATTGCCGGCGAATCCCAGGGTTCCGGTCTCTCGGGAGAAGGGCAGTTCCTGCAGTCGGCCATACGGTGATGCGGTGTCATCGGGATCGGAGGTTCCACTCGAGGTGGGCTGTTCACGCGTGTCCAGTTCGATGATGCCGACCCGGGCGAAGCCGCCGCGGCGATAGCTGATGACGATGAAGTCTGCGAAGGCGTCGACGTCTTCGATGCGCAGCCCGTCGACGTCGTCGAGCAGTGGGCGGCCGATGGCCGTCGGATCGGCGACGGTGCTCGGGTCGTCGGCGTCGGCGGCGGTCTCGCGTGCGGTGCCGGCTGGATCGGAGACGGGAACGTCGACGATGTCGAAGTCGGCCCGCTCCTGGTTGTGGGTGATGAGGAAGCGGTCCTCACCGGCGATGATCGCATGCTCCACGGAGTACTCGACCCCGTCGACCCGTGGCCAGACTTCCTGCGGTGTGGCCTCGAGGTCCTCGGATTCGAGTGACCAGAAGCCTGTGGTGGTCTTCGACCCGGTGACGATGAACATGTACTTGCGTGAACGGGAGAATCCCGAGCCGACGAAGAACCGCTCATCGGGCTCATGGAAGATGCAGACATCGTCGCTGCTGTCGGTGCCGACGACATGGCGCCAGACTTTCTCCGGACGCCACGCTTCGTCGACTGTCGTATAGAACACCCAGCGACCGGTGGGGTCGATCGAAGCTCCTGCGAAAGTGCCCTCAACCGTGTCGGGCAGGTCTTCGCCTGTGTTCAGGTCCCGCATCCTGAGCGAGTACCGTTCGTCGCCGGAGTTGTCGACGCCGAAGAGCAGATACCGACCGCCATCAGTCAGAGAGAAGGTGCCGAGCGAGAAGAACTCCTGGCCCTGGGCCGCAGCGTTCGAGTCGAAGATGACTTCCTCACCGGGCAGAGGTTCCTCGCCGACTTCGGGCGGGGTCCAGTCATCGGCGTCGGCAATGGGAACTCGAACGCTGATTCCGTAGTCGAGCCCGGCTTTCGTCCGTGAGAAGTACCAGTAGTCTCCGCGCCTGCTCGGCACCGACATATCGGTTTCCTTGATGCGGGTTCTGATTTCGGTGAAGATCGATTCGCGCAGTGGTTCGAGCTGGGACGTCTGGGAGTTCGTCCATTCGTTCTCGGCCTCGAGGTGCGCGATGACCTCCGGGGATTCCTTGTCGCGCATCCACTCGTAGTTGTCGACGAAGGTGTGGCCGTGATGGGTGCGTTCATGGGGGATCTTCTTGGCCACGGGAGCG
>JAKDSA010000032.1 GCA_030457025.1 Brevibacterium sp.
CCAGCCGCGCGACATCGAGACAGTTGCGGAGGTTCGAGACCACTCTGTGCGCACAGTGGGCTCGGCACTCCACCGTGGTGTCGACGCGCCGCGTGCCTCCCCTACTGCACCGCCCCAAGCACCTCGTTCAGCGCTTCCGTCGCGGAGGGGTGGGTGTAGATCGTGTCGCGCAGCTCGGTGGCGGTGACATCGTGACGCATCGCCAGGGCCACGGTGTTGATGACCTCCTGCGAGTGCACGTGGACGAGTGCGGCGCCGAGGATGTGGTCGGTGGCTCCGTCGACGACGAACTTGACGATGCCGCGCGGGTCACCCTCGATCTTCGCCCGGGGCGCTGCGGCGATGTCGGCCATCGCCTTCGCCCCGACCTTGACGTCATACCCCTGTTCGCGAGCGGCGTCCTCGCTCAGCCCGACGCGGGCCACAGGCGGGGTCAGGAACATCGTGTAGGGCACAGCACTCCGGTCTGCGGTACTCCGCTCACCCTCTCCGAGCAGCTGATCAGCAAGAATCCGGTTGTCGTCGAGGGAGATGTAGGTGAACATCGGTCCGCCGTTGACGTCACCAGCGGCAAAAACCCCCTCCGCCGAGGCGCGCAGATGTTCGTCGACCGTGATGAAGCCCTTCTCATCGACCTCGATGCCGGCCTTGTCCAGGCCCAGCCCCTTGGTCGTCGACGCCCGACCGACGGCCAGGAGGACCGCCTCGGCGTCGATCTGCTTCTCTGCACCGTCGACCTCGTAGCTGACCGTCGCAGCGTCGGCCCCGTCGGCGACCGCGGTCACGGATGCCTCGTTGACGATCGTGACACCGTCATCGGCCAAAGCCTGGGCGACCACCTCGGCGACATCGGAGTCCTCGTTGGCCAAGGGACGCTCGCCACGATCGAGGACAGTGACCTGGGACCCGAAGTGGGTGAACATCGAGGCGAACTCGAGTCCGATGTATCCTCCGCCGACGACGACCAGGCGCTTGGGGAACGGGGAGACGTGCTGCAGGGCTTCGGAGTCGTAGATGCGACCGCCGAGCTTCGCGCCGTCGATCGGCGGGATGTTCGCGACCGAACCGGTGTTGACGACGACCGTGTCCGCGGTGATCGCCATGGTGTCGCTGCCGCCGGTGACGAGGACTTGGCGTTCGCCGGTGAACTCGGCGCGGCCGGAGACCAGGAGGACGGATTCGAGGTCGTCGAGCATGGAGAAGTTCTTTTTCCGCATCGCCCCGGTCAGGGTGTCGCGACGCTCGACGGCCTTCGCGAAGTACTCGGCCACGTCGTCGGTTTCGCGTTTGTTCTCGGCGTCGTGGACGAGGATCTTCGTGGGGATGCAGGCGATGTTGATGCAGGAACCGCCGATCATGGCCTCCGACTGTTCGACGACGGCGACGCGTTTGCCGGCTCTCGCCATAGTTCCGGCCAGGGTCTTTCCTCCCTTGCCCCATCCGATGACGAGGAGGTCCACGTGTTCGCTCTGGTCGACTTCACTGTTGTGCTCGGTCATGACAGGTTCCTTCCAGCAGACGATGCGGTTCTGCCAGCCTACTCCGAGACCTGGGTCGACCCCCGGCCGCTGGGAATGAATTTCAGGGGCTCCAAGAGGTGGCCCCTGGCCACGGCGGGCATCGGCGTCAGTTCTCGCCGAGGTGGTTCGACGTCAGGGCCATCGAGCTGGGATTGCCCCTGGTCGAGTTCATCGTGAAGCTGGCCTTCCACGGCAGGTACCGGTCGTCCGAGGACTCGATCAGCGCGCCCGCACCGGTGAATGCGCGGCGCCGAACCCGCAGCAGAGGTGTTCCGACGGGAACCTCGAGCAGAGCGGCGTCGTCCTCGTTGGCACCGATCGCATCGATGGTCCGCGAGGTTCGGCTGATGTCGACGCCCTGGTCGATGAGTTCCTGGTAGATCGAACCGGAGTCGGTGTCGAAGGCGAGGACGTGGCGTCCGAACTCCAGGGGATAGTTCAAGCGCTCGACCATGGTGGGCACATCGTCCATGAGCCGCAGTCGGAAGACGGAGACGACCGGGTCGCCGTCAGGGATCTGCAGGCTCGCGGCCAGTGACTTCTCGGCAGGCCTGCGTGTCACCCACTGGGTGCGCTGACCCGGGACGATGTCGGCATTGTGGCACCACTGGGAGAAGGAGATGATGTCATCGAATGACTGCGTGGGCACATTGTCGAGAACAACTGTGCGGCGTCCGCGCCCGGACGAGATCAGGCCCTCGGTTCGCAGGGTCGACATGGCCTGTCGGACCGGGCCGCGGGAGCTGGTGAACGTCCGGGTCAGCTCCGCCTCCGAAGGCAGCTCGTCCCCCGGCTGGAAGTGGCCCTCGCGAATTGCCGTCCGCAGATAGTGGGCGATCTCGTCGTACTGCTGTCGCGTGCGCTGCTGTGTCATCTGTGCTGATCTCGTCTGGGTCGGGGACGGGGCAGGTGCTTCCAACTGTGACGTCGTACTGTTCGGCGCCGTTCGATGCTGGCGTGCTGCTCGATCGGCGGCATCCCTTACTTCCTATTCGTATCGGATGAGCCAGGAGTGCCGACCGGGAGGCACAACGTCACGTTCAGGTGAACAATCGCCAAACTTGTACATACATGTACTCATCGTAGACCACCAAGCGACCACGATGGGGGAATGTCGAAAACTGATCTCATCATCGTAGGCTCCGGAATCCTGGGCCTGGCCACCGCCTTCCGCGCCCATCAGCAGGGCCGCACCGTCCATGTCATCGACCGCTCCTCGCGGCCCGTGGGCTCATCCATTCAGAACTTCGGCCACGCCTGCTTCACGGGCCAGGCCGACGAGATCCAGGACCTGGCCATGACGTCTCGCGCCGGCTGGCGGGAGGCCGCAGCAGCAACCGGAATCTGGGCTGCAGAGACCGGGTCGATCGTCCCCGCCATGACCGAGCCCGAGCTCACCGTCCTCCAGCAGTTCGCCGATCACCGGGGTGCGGCTCAGGCGACAATGCTCAGCGCCGAGGAAGTGGCCACGTCCGTCGGAAACCCGAATCTGGGTGCCATCGGCGGGGCCCATCTGCCCCTGGACATGCGCGTCGACCCGCGGGAGGCCGTCCCGGCGATCGCCGACTGGCTGGCCGATCAGGGCGTCGATTTCACGTGGAACACCACCGTCACCGAGGTTGCCGACGGCACCGCGTCCACCAACCGAGGCGATTTCCACGGTGAGCAGGTCATCGTCTGCCCCGGGTATCAGCTCAGCTCCCTGTTTCCTGACATCGCCGAGGCACACGGGGTGCGCATCTGCACCCTGGTGATGTCCCTGATCGAGCGACCGCAGCGGATTCCGAGCGGATTCGCCATGCTCACGGGAACATCGCTGGCGCGCTACGACGGTTTCGCCGCGATGCCGGGAGCATCGGCCCTGCGCGAGGATCTCGCACGGCGGGAGCCGGACCTCGTCGACGTCATCGCCAACCTCATGGTCACCGATATCCCCGGCGGACTGCTCATCGGCGACTCCCACGCCTATACCCTCAGCCCCGAGCCCTTCATCGACGAACGCGTCGGCGACCTGCTGCTCGACCGCGCCACCAGCATCCTCGGCATCGATGAACCGGTGGTTCGCCAACGGTGGCTGGGCCAGTACGCCGACAGCACGGACACGAACTTCATCCTCGAGCGCCCCGACGAGCGGACGACGGTCGCCGTGGTCACCTCGGGCATCGGAATGACCCTGTCGTTCGGGATCGCGGACCGCATCCTCGGCGAGGAAGCAGCCGCCGCGCGAACGAGACCGGCGCCACATTCACCTCCGCTCACCCCAACCGCCGATGAAGTTGTCATGTCTGATCGGTGAACAGGGCCAAATTGTATAGACATGTGGTTGCGAGGTGTCGAAGAATCAAGGCAAGCGATCACCCCGACCACTCGAAAGGCAGGCCGCCCATGGCCCTGTTCACCCGCTTCCGCTCCACCCGTTCGGGCACCTCCGATGCACTCGGGACCACCTCCGATGCACTCAGCACGAGCAGCACGCGCACCAAGCACGGCCGTACCGTTCGCTCACTCGCCGCCGCTGCACTCGCGCTGCCGTTGCTCGCCGCCTGCGGATCCTCCGGGGCCTCCGCCGACGACACGATCACCTTTGCCTCCGTCCCCGCCGAATCGTCCTCCACGCTCGAATCCTCATTCGAGAACGTCACGAAGCTGCTCGAGGAAGAGACCGGCAAGACGGTCGAATTCCAGAACGCCTCGGACTACGCGGCGGTGGTCGAGGGCATGCGTGCCGGCCAGATCGACGCCGCGTCCTTCGGCCCTTTCGCCTACGTCATCGCCAAGGACTCCGGTATCGATATGGAACCTGCGGCGGCACCGACGAACGATCAGGACAAAGCCCCGGCCTACACTTCGCTGGCCTACGTGAAGAAGGGTTCGGAGATCACAGGCCTGAAGGACCTCAAGGGCAAGAACGTCTGCTTCGTCGACAAGGCCTCGACCTCCGGCTACCTCTTGCCGATGAAGGGGATCATGGACGACGGTCTCGACATGGACAAGGACATGACGCAGACGCTGACCGGTGGCCACGACGCCTCACTGCTGTCGTTGGCCTCCGGGGAGTGCGATGCGGCCTTCGCCCACGACACCATGCTGGACACCCTCGAGAGCACCGATCAGGTCAAGCCGGGCAGCTTGGAACCGGTATGGGAGTCCGAGCCCATCACCGAGGACCCGATCGCGGTCAACAACGAATCCCTCGACCCTGAGCTGGCCGAACAGATCACCACCGTGCTGCGCGAGAAGGCCAACGTCCCGGCCATGGTCGAGGCAGGCATCTGCTCGTCCGAGGATGACTGCGCCCTGCCCGAGGAGATCGAGTACGGCTATGCCGAGGTGGCCGATTCCGACTTCGACTCCATCCGCGACATCTGCGACGCCACCCAGGCAGACGCCTGCACAAACGTCGGCTAGGAGAACACCTGATGAGCAATCACCACACCACCCCGGGCGACCACCGCGCCAAGACCACTGAACTCCAGCGAGAGATCGACGATATCTACGCAGTCCAGCTCGACCATGTGACCAAGGACTTCGGCGGTGGGGTCCTCGGACTCGACGACGTCAACCTCGGCTTCCGCACCGGCAGGGTCACTGTTCTGCTCGGGCTGTCGGGATCGGGCAAGTCGACGCTGCTGCGCCACATCAATGGACTGCACGCCCCTACCTCGGGAACGGTGCGCGTCCTGGGCCAGGACGTGAATTCGGTGGGGAAACGAGGGCTGCGGGAGCTGCGCCGGAACATCGGCGTGATCTTTCAGTCCTTCAACCTCGTCGGTCCGATGTCCGTGTTGGAGAATGTCTGCGCCGGGCAGCTCGGCTCGCTGAAGGGACCGCGCATCTCGCTGATGATGTACCCGAAGTCCGTGCGCCGCGAAGCCATCGAGAAGCTCGACCGCGTCGGCCTGGCCGATCGCGCCTATCAGCGCGCGGACACGCTCTCCGGCGGTCAGCAGCAGCGAGTGGCCATCGCTCGGGCACTCATGCAGCGCCCCACCGTGCTCCTGGCCGATGAACCGGTGGCCTCGCTGGATCCTGTGTCGGCGCTCGACGTGATCAACCTGCTGCGCCAGATCGCCGAGGAGGACAATCTCACGGTCATCGCCTCGCTCCATCAGGTCCAGCTCGCCATCGAGTTCGCCGATCGGATCATCGGCCTGCGCGGCGGCCAGGCCGTCCTCGATCGTTCGACTGCCGGCCTGAGTGCCGAAGAGGCCTCGACGATCTATTCGAGTGTCTCCGGCATGGACCTCGCCGAGGCTGGGCCCAGTCCCGCGGCCAAGGACCAGCCCGCTGCCGGTTCCGTCCGCACCCCGCTGTCGAGTGGCCTCACCCGCTGATGTCCACGCTCACCCAGGCCTCACCCGAGAATCGCGAGGTTCCAGCACGTCCGCGACCGGCCGGGTCCAGCATCGCGGCCACGATCGTCATGATCGCCTTGGTCGCCGGGGGTGTGTGGTCCGTGGGTTCGCTCGGCATCGATGTCGCGACGATCGTCGATTCCTTCGACAATGCGGTGAACTTCTTCGCCCGCATGGTTCCCCTCGACTTCCCACCTGTGGCAGAGACCCTCTCCCTGGTGTTCGAGACCTTGGCCATCGTCTTCCTCGCGACCCTCCTCTCGGTCGCCCTGTCCCTTCCGGTGGCTCTGGCCGCCGCCCGACCCACACGATGGGGAGTCACCTCGCAGTGGGTGGCTCGCGGGCTGACGGTGTTGGCTCGCGCAGTCCCGGACCTAGTTCTCGCGATCATCTTCCTGCGCATGTTCGGCCTCGGAGCCACCGCCGGCATCATCGCCATGGGCATCCATTCGGTCGGCATGATCGCCAAGCTCTACGCCGACGCGATCGAGGAACTCGACGCCGGCCCGCGCGAATCTGTCGAGTCTCTCGGCGGCACCCGTGCTCAGCAGATCATGGCGGCCCTCCCGCAGACGCTGATGCCTCAGCTCATTGCGACGGCGCTGCACCGCTTCGACATCAATCTGCGCACTTCGGTGCTGCTGGGTTACGTCGGTGTGGGCGGCATCGGCCTGGCGATCGCTGATTCCCTGCGGACGCTGGACTATCAGCGGGGCATGGCCCTCGCGGTGCTCGTCCTGCTCCTGTGCATCGGCATCGAACTCGTCTCCGGCACCATCCGCGCTGGACTGATGAGGTCGGCCGGGCAGACGATCACCGGCGGCACTTGGGTCGATCGTCTGTTCAACGCCGGCCGCGAGTCCGGCGTCAACGATCTTCACCTGACGCCACCCTGGAGCGCGGCTCGTTTCAAGCGATTCCTCTCGGTTGCACTGATCGTCGTCTTCACCGTTGCGGCCCTGTGGCGCGTGGACGTGTCCTGGTCGGCACTCCTGCAGGGGATCCTCGAGCTGCCGCAGACTCTGGCACTGTTCTTCCCACCATCGGCCGGCGGGTCCATGTCCAGCCTCTTCGAACAGCTGTTGGTGACCGTGCAGATCTCGCTCGCGGCCTCTCTCATCGGTGCCGTTCTCGCGATTCCGATCGGCATCCTCGCCGCCCGCAACGCCGTGGCGAATGCCTCTGTGCATCAGACGTTCCGCGTGATCATCGTGATCGTACGCGGCATTCCCGAACTCATCCTCGCCATCATCTTCGTCGTCATCTCCGGTCTGGGCGAGGTCGCCGGCACGCTGGCGCTGTCCATCGGGGCGATCGGCCTGCTCTCGAAGCTCATCGCCGATTCGCTCGAGGAGACAGACACCCAGGTGCAGGAGGCGATGCGGGCGACCGGGGCCAGCCAGGCGCAGGTCTTCTTCTCGGCCACCCTGCGCCAAGCAGCTCCGGCCTTCGTCGCCCACACGATGTACCTACTCGACAACAACATCCGCTCGGCCACACTGCTCGGAGTCGTCGGTGCAGGCGGCATCGGCTTCCTGCTGCTCAACGCCTCGCGGGTCAACCAGTTCGATGTCGTCACGATGGTGCTCATCCTCATGGTCGCCGTCGTCCTCGCGGTCGAAGCGCTGTCGGTGTGGCTGCGCAATGCCGTGCGCTGACGCGCAATGGCTTCTGCGGAACGCCACCGACCGCGTCAGCCACCCACCAGGCAACCTTCCCGGCCCCAGGCAGATGGAACCCATCTGCATCCCGCAGAGAAATGGAGAGAGAAAATGATTGAACTCGCAGTCTTCGACATGGCGAGCACCACCATCGACGAACGAGACGAGGTCTATCGCGTCCTGCGACAGGCGACGGAACGCGAAGGCGCGCAGTACTCCGATGCAGTATTCCAGAAGTGGATGGGCACGGAGAAGAGGTGGGCAATCGAGAATCTGCTTCGCCTCGGCGGGGTCGATGTGACCGAGGAGAACCACGAGCGAGCCTGGCAATGGTTCCGTGCCGAACTGCACCGCACCTATACCGATAATCCACCGACTCCCCTGCCCGGCGTCGAGGAGGCGCTGGCGACCTTGCGCGAACGCGGTGTCCAAGTGGGCTTGACCACGGGATTCTCGCGCGAAATCGCCGACCTCATCCTCGACACAATGGGGTGGACTCAGGGCCGAATCTTCGACGCTTCGACCACGGGGGACGAGGTGCCCCATGGCCGACCAGCACCAGACATGATCTTCTCTGTGATGGAGAGTCTCGGAGTCGAGGACCGGAACGCGGTCATCAGCACCGGCGACACCTCAGCAGACGTGCAGTCGGCTCTGCGCGCCGAGGTGACCGCCATCGGCGTCCTCACTGGGCATCTCACACGTGAGGATTTCGAGTCCGAAGGTGCGCACATCGTCCTCGAGTCCGTGGCTGAGCTTCCCGCAGTGATGGCTGAGTTCTCAGTTGCTGTCACCGAGCGTGCGGATACGGTGACGCAGTGACGACTTCAGCCCAGAAGCAGGATTGCGTTCGCTCAGCTTCTGCCCGTCAGCGCCCAGCACAGGCTCGGGTCCAAGCCGTGGTCTGGACCGGAGGGGGCCACTTCGAGACTCAGTCCTTCGCTTTCCCGAAACTTGCCGAGGGTGAGAGTCTCATCCGACTGACCACAGCCACCGTCTGCGGCTCGGATCGGCACACCGTTCGCGGACGCCGCCCCGGAGCGTGCCCCTCGGTGCTCGGCCACGAAGGCGTCGGCGTGGTCGAGGGTTCTCGGGCGGATCTCACACCCGGGCAGCGCGTGGTCTTCTCGGTCACCTCGGTGTGTGGGCAGTGTCGGAACTGCAGGCGTGGGCTCAGCGCGAAATGCACGTCGGTGGTCAAGGTCGGCCACGAAGCCACCGACAGCGGCTGGACGCTGTCGGGCACCTACGCCTCACACATCCACCTGCCCGCCGGTGTGGCCGTCGTCCCGGTACCGGAATCGGTGCCCGACGCGGTGGCTGCGACCGCCGGCTGTGCCGTGGCCACCGTCATGGCCATGGTGGAGGCCGCCGATGGCCTGCGGGGACGTCGAGTCTTCGTCAATGGCCTGGGAATGCTGGGGCTCACGGCGGTGGCCGCCGCCCGATCTCTGGGAGCCGCCGAGGTGATTGCCTTCGATCCGACGCCGCAGCGCCAGGACGTGGCCCTGTACGCCGGGGCGAGCACGATCATGGAAGAGGAGGTGCCTCCGGATGTCGACGTCGCACTCGAGCTCTCCGGCACCACCTCTGGTGTGCAGACCTGCTTGGCCGGCCTCGGCGTCGGCGGCACTGCGGTGCTCGCCGGCAGTGTCAGCCCAGGGCCGAGCGTCGAGATCAGTCCCGAGCAGCTCGTCCGGGGCTGGCGCACGATCACCGGTGTGCACAATTTCGAACCTCACCACCTGCAGCAGGCAGTCGACTTCCTTGCTGCGGACGGCGGGAGCATGCCGTGGGAGCACATCCTCGGCGGCCCCATCGGGCTGTCGGATCTGGCTGCTGAGTTCGCCGAGCCGAGTCCGGGGCTGCGGACCGTGGTGGATATCGACCGGTGACCAACCACGTGCTGCCTCATCCCCGTGCCGTCGCCAGGTCCTCCCGGAAGGCACGGCCGGCGGCCCCGATGTCCCCCGCCGAGGTGATGAAGCGGAATCCCTGTTCCTTGCGCACCTTGGCTTCCGCACCGTTGCCGCAGTGAATGCCGGGGATGATCCCGGCAACGTCGGCGGCCGTGCGGATCCGCGCCACCGCCTCGGCGTGGGCGTCATTGGGCTGACCGGGGAGAGCGTCGACAGCGAACGCGAGATCTGCGGGGCCGATGTAGATGCCGTCGATACCGGGAACTTCACAGATCTTCTCGACGTTCGCCAGGCCCTCCTCGTTCTCGATCATGACGAAGAGCAGCGGCCGCTGCGCACGAGTGTCCTGCACCGCATCATGCATGAGGTCCGCGGTCGGGCCCCATGAACGGTCGCCGCCACGGCTCGGGTAGTCGAGTGCGGAAGCCGCCGCCTCAGCATCGGCAACAGAGGAGACGAGAGGGACGATGACGGCCTCGACACCTGCATCGGCGAGCATCCCGATCTCGGCGAATCGATTCGCTGCCACCCGGACGGTGACCAGCGCTGGACCGCTGGCTCGGACGGCGTCGGTGAGGCGCAGGACATCCGTGGGGCGAATGAAGCCGTGCTGCATATCGAGGCACACGTAGTCGTAGCCTGCGGCTGATCCGATCTTCGCGAGCTCCTGGCTCGTCGACATCATCCACAGTCCGTTGTAGATCTCTCCCGCGGCAAGGCTCGCGCGATGCTTTTCCAATGCTTCAGTCATATGTGCATCGAATCACATGCGCCCTGCCGGTGCCAGGCTTGTTCGTTATCCGGATGAGCCTCAGCGGCTTTTCCTAGAGTTCCTGGGTGCGCAGCGCCTCCGCAATGTATTCCGCCTGCCGAATAGCGAGTGCAACGATGGTCAGAGTCAGGTTCGCCGCTGCACTTGTGGTGAAGACCGAACCATCGGAGATGAAGAGGTTCCTCACATCGTGGGAACGACCCCACCTGTCGACGACACCGTCCTCGGGCCTCTCGCTCATCCTCGCGGTGCCGAGGTTGTGGGTCGACGGGTAGGACGGAGTGCGATGCGAGGTCTGCGCTCCGACCGCTTTGTCTACCGCCTCACCCGCGGCACTGCCTCACCCGCGGCGTAACCATGCGCCCTCGCATCGACGCCGAAGATCATCTCTCGCCAGATCGACGGCGACGACTGGGACGCAATGGGAGAACTCCAGGTCGACTGACCTGCATTGCTGTCGACGAGTGGGAACAGGTCCACCGAGCCTGCTCCCACTCGTTCCTGCGGTCGGTGATGATCCCGGCGGAGACCGTCATCAGTACCCGACCCAGTCCCAGCTCTTCGGGTGCGACCGCTAGCGGAGTTTCCGATCTGTGTCGTGTGGGGTGAGTGTTTGTCCTGGTCAGAACGGATTCAGTCTGCTTTTCAGTGTATGACCCGAACGGGACTGACAGTGGGAGTTGTCGGCGGGGCGCGTAGCAGCCGATGCCGACGAGTTCGCCGAGGCGTTGTGCACTGGTGGAGGCATCGGTGAGCATTCGCCGGGCTCGGGGTCGGCCTTGTTCCCGTCGTGGTCAAGCAGCACGGTCTCTTCGAAACCCGCCAGCTGGTTCAGCAGCTCTCGCAGACGTACCCCGGCCCGCGCACTATGGAACCGGGACCTATGCTTCCAGCAGTCCCTTGATGTCTGCGGCCGAGATCACCTCGTTGAACGCACTTCCATTGTCCATGAGGGCCGTGAACAGCTCGGCTTTCTTCGCCTGCAGCGCGAGCACCTTCTCTTCGATCGTGTGCTCTGCAACCAATCGATAGACCATGACATTGCGAGTCTGACCGATGCGATGCGTGCGGTCGATCGCCTGGGACTCGGCGGCGGGATTCCACCACGGGTCGAGCAGGAACACATAGTCAGCCTCGGTCAGCGTGAGCCCGATCCCACCGGCCTTGAGGCTGATGAGGAACACCGGGGCGCTTCCCTGACGAAAGGCTTCGATGACCTTCGTCCGGTCCGTGGTCGACCCATCGAGGTAGACGAAGTCGATCCCACCTGCTTCGAGTTCGGCTGCGACCCTGCGCAGATAGCTCGTGAACTGGCTGAAGACGAGCGCCCGATGGCCCTCAGCGGTGATCTCGTTGAGATATTCCATGAGCACGGTCAGCTTGCTCGATCCGATTCCGGAATCGGCGTGGTCGGCAACGATGCCCGGGTCGAGCGCGAGCATCCGCAGCAGCGTCAGCGACCGGAAGATTGCGAACCGGTTCTTCTCGAAATCGCCGAGGAGGCCGAGCACCTGCTTGCGCTCGTGTTGGAGGACTGTGTCGTAGAGCCTGCGGTGCTGTGGTTCGAGTTCGACAGTGAGCACCTGCTCCTGCTTGGCCGGCAGGTCCGCGGCGACGAGGTCCTTCGTCCGTCGCAGCATGAACGGCCGCAGCCGCGACCTCAGCCGAGTCATCCGATCCGGGTCATCTCCCGATTCGATCGGCTTGACGTAGTCCTCCTTGAATTGCTTCGCTGCCGGGAACAATCCCGGTGCCGTGATGGCCGCCAGCGACCACACATCCGTGAGCGAGTTCTCCATCGGCGTACCTGTGATCGCCAACCGGAAGGGTGCCGCGATCCGCCGCGCCGCGCGGTGCGTCTTGGCCTGGTTGTTCTTCATGAACTGCGCCTCGTCGAAGATGACCCCCGCCCATTCGTGGCCCGCGAATTCGTCGATATCCAGACGCATCACCGCGTACGAGGTGACGACGATATCGGCACCCGCGGCCACCTCGGCGACCGGACTCTTCCGCTTCTTCGCCGTTTCCGCAACCGCGGTGACGTTCAGATGCGGGGTGAACTTCCGCGCCTCGAGCACCCAGTTCGCCACCACCGAGGTGGGCGCGACGACGAGGAACGCGGGCCCGGGCTCCTCCCGCTGGCCCCGATCGTGGTCGACGAGCGCCAGGGTCTGCAGAGTCTTGCCCAAGCCCATATCATCAGCGAGGATCCCGCCGAGGTTGTGCTCGTGCAGGAACGCCAACCACCGGAATCCCTCGACCTGGTACTGGCGCAGCTGCGCGTTCACCGTGTCCGGCACGGCCACCTCGGCGATGGAATCGATCTGCCGCAGACCGTCCATGAGCCCGGACCACCGAGGATCCTCGGCGACATCATCGGCCAGTTCCTCGAGATCCTCGTACAGTCCGGCCTGATACCGGCTCAGCTGCGGATTCTCGGGCTTGAAACCGTCGAGGGATGCCGCCTCGGCGAGGAGTTCACGCAGTTTGTCGAAGGCAGAATTGTCGAGGGAGAAGTATGAGCCGTCGTCGAGCATCAGGTGAGTTTCGTCGGTGGCGAGCGCCTTGAACAGAGTGACGAACGGGATCTCGTGGCCCTCGATCGTCACGTCGATGCCGAGGTCGAACCAGTCGGAGTCATCGTTCGCCGAGGTCCGGACTGTGATCGAGGGCGCGGCCTCGAGTTCGCGGAACTCCGGTGGGCCGTCCTGGCCGGTGATCGTCACTTCGACGTCGTCGAGGTCATAGAGCTGCGGCAGGATGCGGGTGGTGAATTTCGCGACTTCGATCCCGGTCAGCGTCGCCGATTCGGTCCGCGCCGCATCAGGTTGAATTCCTCGCACCTTCTGCAGCACCGCTTGTTCGAACTTCGAATCGCGACTGTGCTGCGGGTCGGCGAACTCCGACTGAACGGCCACGAGAGGATACATCCGCTTCGGCGAGTAGTAGGTCCACGACCACTCGAGCCGTGCGCTCGTCTTCGGCGTCTCCTTCGCACTGCCTCCTCTGCCGGTCGCCGCGCTCCCCCGGCCAGTGGTCGTGTCGTAGCTGACCTGCAGATTCAGATGTGGTTGCCGTTCGACGGGCACCTCGACCGAATCGTCGCTGCTGATGATCGAGTCTTGGCCTTGACCCCTGGGCGGGCGCAGCAGCGGGAGGACCCGGTCAAAGAAATCTTCATGTGCCGAGGCTGGTATCTCCGTCGCCGAGGTGTTGGACAGCATCGCCTGCTGCCCCGGGCTCAGGCGCGTGCTCAGGGGTGCGAGCGTGAGAATGGCTCGTGACTTTCCGGTCAGGGCCAGGGAGTGGACGCCGGCGTTGCCGATGGGGCGCACGGTTTCGAGTGGAACCGGTCGGTCGTCGATCGAGACCTCGGGAGAGACCACGAGGTCCTCGGACCTGCTCGTGATGTCGATGTGGAACTGGGCTCTCTCGCCGAGGCGGATCGTGATCTGTCTGTCCGTGCTCACCAGGGGAATGTCGAGGTCGGCGGTTTGGGCGAGGAGGTCCCACAGGAAGGGCGAGGCGAAGTCGTCGAGGGTGATCGTCGTCGAAGAACTCGAATACCCTCGATACCCGAGCGAGTCGTCAAGAGTGGCGAGGCGGAAGAACCATTCGAACTGTTCGGAGTCGAACCGGGCAGAGTTCATGCGAGTGGTGAACCAGTGCCAGCCCGCCTGTCCCTTGATCCAGTTGGACTTCGACCCGGGGACGAGCGGTCTGATGTGCACCTGCGGTTCCGGCTCGTCGGGGATCTCGGCGACCTTGAGTCGGGCGGGTGTCTGGGGCTGGAAGTAGCGTCGGTTCGGCGGCCGATGCAGTTCGAACCCGAGGGCCAGAGGAGTATCGGGCACGCTCGATGTCCGGTTCGACGCCTCGACGACACGGTCCAACTGCTGTTTCCATACAGGGTCCGGAGCCTGCCTGCCCGGAAGCCGGTGCCCGCCCGAATCGTCCTGTTCGGGAGTGCGCGTGTTGTTGAACAGCAGCAGTGCCACACAGTGTTTGCAGTCGCCGCCGACCGGGCATGAGCAATCAGTGGAGACGATCTCACCTGGTTCCCCGTCTTCGAAGTCCTCGAATTCAATCATGGTCCGGTAGAGACCGCTCGAGCCGACGACGTCGCCGACCAGCTGCTGTTCGTTCCCGTACCAGACCGCCCGCAGCACCCGCCCCTGGTTGGCGTAGGCAGTCCCGCGTGAGAAAGCACCTGGTCCACCGAGGTCGATGATCTCGTCGGTCGGCACAACTGTCATCGCTCGATCCATTGCCTCAGTTTCTCACGCCAAGCTGACACGAAACCTCAGACCGCACCCGACTCACCTCTCTTCGAGCCCCCAACTGGCGCCGTGCTGATCGCGGAAGATGTCGTAGACGGCCCAGGTGGCTCTGCGCGTAGGCATCGGCCGCAGCGGTTCACCGCTGATCTGAGCCTGTGCCATGTGGGTGCCGACGAGGAAGGCGTTGTTCTCGAACAGGGCCGAGTTGATGAGCTGCCCTTCACCCGTGCGCTCGCGCACCCGCAGGGCGGAAAGCACACCGATGACGGCGAACATGCCGCCCATGATGTCGTTGACGCTGGCCCCGGCACGCAGCGGCTGTCCGGGTGGACCGGTCATATAGGCGAGCCCGCCGAGCATCTGCACGACCTCGTCGAGGGCGGTGCGCTGGCCGTAGGGACCGGCCAGGAATCCCTTGAGAGAGCAGTAGATGAGGCGGGGATTGCGCTGCGCGAGTTCGTCATAGCCATAGCCCATGGATTCCATCTTCCCGACCTGGAAGTTCTCGAGGAGGACATCGGCGGAATCGATGAGGGACAGGGCGATCTCACGGTCGGCCGCCTCGGCGATGTCGAGCTGGACGGACTGCTTGTTGCGGTTGAAGGCGGGGAACAGTCCCGAGCCCGAATCGGGCAGGTAACGGGTCTTGTCGCCGGCTCCGCGCGGTTCGACCTTGATCGCCTCGGCGCCCAAGTCGGCGAGGATCATTCCGCAGCTGGGGCCCATGACCATGTGGGAGGACTCGATGACGCGGATGCCCGCCAGCGGCAGCGTTTCCGCGTCGACGGTGGAGGCTTCGGCCTGGTCACGCATGGAATGCCGCCGGAACAGCGGGGATCGCGGACAGACTGGAAGTCAGTTCGTGGCCGACCGCGGCCGCCAGCGGCTCCCGAATCGCCGAGAGCGCTTCGACGTCGACGCCGGTGGCCACGCCTTCGCGGTGCAGGAGGTGGACGAGGTCGTCGGTGCCGATGTTGCCGGCCGCACCTGGGGCGAAGGGGCAGCCGCCCAGTCCACCCATGGCCGCGTCGAAGTTCGAGACTCCCAGGTCGAGTGCGGCGATGACGTTGGCCATGCCGAAGTTGTACGTGTCGTGCAGATGCAGACTCACCGGCCGGTCCGGGAAGGCCTCGATGACCGCCGAGGTGTTCCTGGCCACCAGCGATGGGTTGGCGTTGCCGATGGTGTCGGCCACTCCGATGCCATGTGCTCCGGCATCGACGAAGGGGCGCAGAACCTCGACGAGGTGGCCAGGGTCAGTGATGCCGTCGAAGGGGCAGATGAAGCTGACCGCGGTGGTGATGTCGAAGCGCACACCGTTCTCACGGGCGCAGGCCGCAGCTTCCAGGAGACGCTGTGTGGCCTGAGCGATCGGGGCGTCGGAGTTCGCCTGCGAATGGCCTTCGGATGCGGACAGGACGAGCTTGATGTTCTTCGCTCCGGCATCGACGGCACGCTGGGCGCCCTTGAGGTTGAAGACCAATGTGAAGAAATCGACGCCCTCGGCCTCGAAAGGCTGGAGGCGCTGCAGAACCTCGCCGGTGTCGGCCATCTGCGGGACCTTCTTCGGATTGACGAAGGATCCGACCTCGATCTCCTTGAGGCCCGCGGCGATGAGCTGCTCGCCGAGTGCGACCTTGGCGTCGGTGGGGACGATGGCGTCTTCGATCTGCAGACCGTCACGCAGCGTGGTGTCGAGAATCGTGACCGATGTGGGCCGAACCATGGTGAGAGCTCCTTCGTTGACCTGCCTCATTCCCGGCCAGCGGGACGAGAGCGGCTTCACGCTTCCTCGCATGCTGCCGTCTGCCCTTAACATAGTCGTTCTCAGCATCCCTGCGGTGAGCGCCGACGCGAATTGCTCGCTATGTGAGAACCGTCAATGAAGTGAAGACGATCACTCCCGTTCAATGGGACATCAGGTCCCGACAGTTCGGATGCGGGGCGTTCAGTCGTGTTCGGGCCGCTGACCGCCCAGCTGCTCGAGCACCTCGTCGGTGTGTTCGCCCAGGTCCGGGCCGAGGTGGTCGATCGGGATCGATGAACCGCCGATGACCGGGGTGATGCCGGGGAAGGCGACATCGGCCAGGGTCTCTTCGCCGGTCGAGACATCGAGGTGCTGGATCATGTCGCGTGCGGCGAGCTGCTCATCTGCCACGAGGTCTTCGGCGGTGTAGATCGGGCCGGCGGGAACTCCAGCTGCCTCCAAAGCGTCGACAACCTCGGTGACATCGCGCTGCGCGCACCAGGCGCCGATGGCCTCGTCGAGCTCCTCGCGCCGATCCCATCGAGCTGCGTTGGTCTGCAGCTCGGGGTCCTCGCCGAGGTCGGGACGGTCGATGGCGTCCATGAGACGTTTGTAGATTCCGTCTCCGTTGCCGGCGATGACCACGGACTTTCCGCCGGCGCAGAGGTAGCCGTTCGACGGGGCGATGCCCTCCATCCGGCCACCGGTGCGCGTGCGCGTCTCGCCGAAGGCGGAGTGGTCGGGGACGAGGGATTCCATCACGGAGAACATGGCTTCGTTCAATGCCACGTCGACCGTGCGATCGGCCAAGGACTCCCTGCCCTCGAAGCTGTGCTCGGAGCCGACGACAGCCTCGGCGGCACCGGTGATCTTCTGGCGCTGACGGTCGAAGAGCATCATCACGGCACCGAACGCGGCCTGCATTCCGGCGATGGAGTCACCGATCGACACGCCCACGCGCACCGGGGGACGGTCGGGGTCGCCGACGAGTTCGCGGAACCCGGAGTAGCCTTCGGCGACGGCGGCGAATCCGGGGCGTTCGGACATGGGCCCGGTCTGGCCGAAGGCGGAGATGCGGACGAGGATGATGTCGGGATTGGCCCCTTCGAGAACCTCGGGGCCCAGGCCCCATTTCTCGATGGTCCCGGGACGGAAGTTCTCGAGCACGATGTCGGACCGGCGCACGAGTTCGAGCGCCGATGCCCGGCCTTCCTCTGAGCGCAGGTCGAGGACAACGGACTTCTTATTGCGGTTGATGGTCCGGTAGAGCATCGAGGTGGTGCCCTGTTTGAGGCGCCAGTTGCGCAGCTCGTCGCCGGTGCCGGGGCGCTCGATCTTGATGACCTCCGCACCGAAGTCGGCAAGCATGCGCCCCGTGGTGGGTGCCGCGATGTAGTTGCCGAGTTCGAGGACTCGCACACCGCTCAGTGGAAGACGACGTGCGCTCATGTCGATGCTCCTGTTCGTCGATGGGTCTCGGTTCTGGCTGGTCTCCGAGCTGTCTGGTCCCGGGCCGATCTGCAGGGTCATGCCGGTCGGTGCCGCACCGGCCGTTGCCGGAATATGTCTTTCAGCAATAGTGCCAGGTCAGCAAGATCAACGGCGACATTTCACTGACCAGAGAGTCCTTGGACGATGCTCTGACACAGAGGGGAACGAGAAGCCATGGCGATCAAGGCGGTACAGTACCGCCGCTCTCCTGTGGCTCGACTCTGAGCCCGCGACCACCTCAGCGGTACTACGCTTCCGTCACTGGGAGACGGTCACGGTCTGCCGGTGGCGGCCGAGGCCCTCGACCTCCATCTCGACGACATCGGCATCTGCGAGAAACGGAAACTTTCCCGACAGGGCCACGCCCTGAGGTGTTCCGGTCAGGATCACATCCCCCGGCTCGAAGGGCATCATCTGGCTGAGCCGATAGATGATCTGACCGACATCGAAGATCAGGTCACTCGTCGACGAATCCTGGCGCGCCTCACCATTGACCCAGCTGCGCAGTCGCAGTGACCCGGGATCCACCTCGGCGGCGGGCCTGATCCACGGGCCCAGAGGTGTGAAGCCGGGGAGGTTCTTCCCCTTCGACCACTGACCGCCGGATTCCTCGATCTGGAACCTGCGTTCGGACAGATCATTGGCCAGCATATAGCCGGCCACATGCGAATACGCGTCCTCCGCCGAGGCGACCCTGAAGGCTCGGGTGCCGATGACCAGTCCCAGCTCGACCTCCCAGTCGGCCTTCGTGGCGTAGGGCGGCAGTTCCAAATCGTCGTAGGGGCCGGCGATCGTCGAGGGCATCTTGAAGAAGACGACGGGCGCCTCGGGTGGCTCCGCCCCGGCTTCACGCGCGTGAGCGGCATAGTTCATGCCCACGCACACGACCGCCGAGGGGCGCGAGACGGGTGCGCCGATCCGCAGATCCTCCGCATCCTCAAGGGGTTTGAGTGCACCTTGATCCAGTGCAGCGCGAACGTCTCCGATGCCGTCGTCGGCAAAGAACTCTGGGGTGATGTCGGTGGTCAGGGGGCGCAGATCAAAGTGGACGTCCTTGTCACGCACTACCGGGATCTCGTGGCCGATGGGACCCAAACGCAGCAATTCCATACGGTTCCTCTCGTGTTCGTCAGGCTTGGACATCCGGCCGTCGTTGGACGAATGCATGGTGCACGCCTGTGGTCCCACGCTAGCGTCGTCTCACATCCTAAGTTGGAACCGTTCAAGTATTGGACTCGTCTTTTGTGGACGTTCGCACAATTACTTCCGCACTGCGGAAGTACGGCCATTCAGTCCGAACCGAACGCCGCCGAGGTGTAATCCGGCTTGGCGCGTCTGGGCACGACGACGATGGGAACCGGCGAGTGCTGCAGGATCCGCATGGCGTGGCTGCCCAGCGACACACGCTTGAGCGCTCCCAGACCGGAGGAGCCGAGCATCATGACTTCGGGGTCTTCCCACTCCACTGCGGTCAGCGCACTCGCCCAGTCCGGCCCCGTCCCGATCGCCACGTCGGTTTCACCGGGCTTGATCTGGAGCCGATCGATCGAGCACAGGATCTCGTCGGTGTCGCGGCGGATCACCTTGGACCATTCGTCGATGACACTGGATTCGACGTCGAGTCCCACACCCGCTGCTGAAACCACCCGCGACCGGGGCGCGAAGGAGGCGATGCGGAAGCGCACGACGGACTCGGCAGAGACCGTCGCAGCCCCGAGGATGAGGTCCGCCGAGGTGGATGAACCGCTGTACGCGGCAGTGATCCTCCGCAGGCGAGCGCCCGGCGCAGCCCGGTATCCGACCGGCGCCAGCGCCACCGGCAGGCTGGCGCTGTGCAGCAGTCCGGTTGAAACGGACCCCAGAGCGATTCGACCCGGTTTTCCATCCGCAGCCGAGCCCACGACGAGGCGGAAGGCATTCTCCTTCTGGCACATCTCGAGCAGTCCACGTCGTGATGATCGGGCACTGTGGACGACGCATTCGGACTCGATGTCATCGGGAAGGATCGCCCGGGCTTCGTCCAGGGCCACCTCGGCGACCCTGCGCAGCTTCTTCTGGTATTCGCTCTCGAAGTGGATAGGGCTCATCGGAAAGGCAGCGGAGTCGATGGCCGCCGCGACCAGTCTGTGTCCATAGGATCGCGCGAGCACGATTCCCAGTTCGACCGCCGACCTGTTGTCCTGACCTGGTGCGATGCCGACGACGATGCTCATTGTTTCCCTCCTGCTGGATCGGATCCCTCAATGCTGTCATGTGCTGCCCGCTGTTTGCCCAGCACCGAGTTCTTGCGGCCGAAGACGAGATAGAACCCGAGGATGACCGCGGTCCAGATGAGGAAGACGACGATCGTGATGATCTGCAGATTGGAGATGATCCACAGGCAGCCGATGATCGCGAGCACCGGCAAGACCGGGTAGAAGGGCACCTTGAAGCCGCGTTCGAGGTTGGGTTCGCGCACGCGCAGGATGATGACGGCCAGGGAGACGACGACGAAGGCGACGAGGGTGCCGATGCTCGTCATCTCGGCGAGGAAGTTCAGTGGGATGAAGCCGGCGAGGATGGCGATGACGATGGTCACGACGATCGTGCCCTTGACCGGGGTCAGCGTGCGCGGGTTGACGTCGCCGAAGAGCTTGGGCATCATTCCGTCGCGTGACATCGTGAACAGGATGCGAGTCTGGCCGTAGATCGAGACGAGGGTGACGGAGAAGATCGAGATCACGGCACCGGCGGCGACGACGGTTCCGGGCCACTGGGCGCCGACGATGTTCTCCAGGATCGCCGACAGGCCGGCAGACTGTCCTTCGAACTCCTGCCAGGGCTGGGCGGAGATGGCAGCGACTGCCACCAGCACGTAGACCGTGGTGACGATGAGGAGCGCTGCGATGAGTGCCCGGGGCATGGTCTTCTTCGGGTTCTTCGTCTCATCACCGGCAGTGGCCACGGCGTCCATGCCGACGTAGCTGAAGAAGATGAGGCCGGAGCCGGCCACCACTCCGGAGAAGCCGAAGGGTGCGAAGTCCGCGAAGTTGTCGACGTTCCAGCCGGTGACTCCGACAAGTACGAAGAAGAGGAGGACACCGATCTTCGTGCACACCATGACGGTGTTGATGACGACCGACTCGCCTGTGCCGCGCACCAGCAGGAAGCAGCACATGGCCAGCAGCGCGATCGCCGGCAGGTTGACGATCCCGCCCTCCTCCGGGGCGTAGGCCAGGGCGTGGGGAATTTCGAACCCGAAGAGGTTGAACAGCAGCTGATTGACGTACTGTGACCAGCCCACGGCGACCGCGGCACCCGCGACGCCGTATTCGAGGAGCAGACAGGCCGCGACTCCCATCGCCGGCAGCTCGCCGAGCGTGGCATAGGCATAGGAGTACGAGGAGCCGGAGACGGGCACACTGCCGGCCAGTTCCGCGTAGCAGATGACCGCGAGACCCGCGACGAGGCCGGCGATGACGAATGACCAGATGACCGCCGGCCCGGCCACGGGCACGGATTCGGAGAGGATGAAGAAGATGCCGGTGCCGATGGTCGACCCGACGCCGATCATGGTCAGGGAGAACAACCCGATAGTGCGCTTGAGGTCGCCGCCCGTCTCCTCGCCCTGCTGTGGGACCGGTTTCACCCGGAACAGCTGCTGTCGCAGAGTTGCCATTGTCATTCCCCAGACATCGTCGTCTTTCCTGCCCATGAGTACCGGAACTGCCAGTCCTCGACAGTGACCGTCGACCCTGTTCCGGCCCATTCTTTACAGCGACCCTACGACAGTCCTGCCTCGCCGAGGTGATGCTGAGCAGAAATTGTGAGTGCGGAATCGGTCGCCGAGCACAGTGAGAATCTCATTCGATCGGACATCGGCCCTGGCCAGAAGCTTGTCCGCATCCTACGAAAACCTATTCAACAAAACGGTTGAATACGTGGATCCAGCGGCCTACAGTGTATTTAACCCACTGGTTGACTACAGGATGGAGGGTCAGTGGAAGACCAGCTGACAAAGGTGTTTTCGGCCCTGGCCGACCCCACTCGACGAGACATGGTGGCGAGGCTGTCCTTCGCCGACGCCACGGTCAATGAACTCGCCGAACCCTACGAGGTCAGCGTCCAGGCTGTGTCGAAACACCTCAAGGTGCTCGAGGACTCCGGACTGGTCACTCGCACGCGGGACGCCCAGCGCAGACCGGTCCACCTCGAAGACAATGTGTTCGATCTGATGACCAAATGGATCGAGAGATACAGACAACGGGCCGAAGAACGCTACCAACGCCTCGACGCAGTCCTGGAAACCATGGAGCCTACATCCACCTCGGCGAGGGAGTCCGACACAGCGTCGGAGACACAACACGCACCGACACCAGGATCACGCAAAGGAGCATGACATGACCACTGCAAACGACACCGACTACTCGACCCTGAAGCTCGACGTCCCCGAGGGCGCCCAATCACTGTCGATCACTCGCGATTTCGCGGCCGCCCCGGACAAGGTGTTCCGTGCCCACACCGACCCCGAACTCTTCGTGAAATGGTGCGGACCCGACACGATCACGACCACGATTCGGGAATGGGACGCCCGGACAGGCGGGCACTGGAGCTACCTCTCAAGCGACGAGAACGGCGAGTATGGCTTCTTCGGTTCCTTCCACGAGGTGCGGGTCAACGAACGCATCGTTCAGACCTTCACCTTCGAGGGCTTCCCGGATGCCGTGAATCTTGAGATCCTCACACTGACGGACCTCGGCGATGGGCGGACCCGCCTGAGTTCGACGTCGGTCTTCGATTCTCTCGAATCTCGCGACGGCATGGTCGCCTCCGGCATGGAGCACGGGATTCGCGAGGGCTACGACAAGCTCGAGAAGATGCTCGCGGAGGACTGACGGTCAGACCACCTCGGGGGATGCTTCCAGCTGCGCGGCCGGAGAAGGCCCCGGACCTGCCCCGGCAACCCTGCGGGCGGCTGAGCAACCTTTGGCGGGGTTGCTCAGCGCCCGCCAGGTTGCTGAGTCGATCCACCGTCGGCGCATCCTGCGTCGGCGCTGTCGCATCATCCCAGAAGTCCCATAAGCTCGAGGGCATGACCGACTCACACGATCACACGAAGGTGCTCACCGAAGTGGACATCGACCGCTACGATCCGGAGGCACGCAAGTGGCTGACCGGGGCCATCAGGGCGGTGAAGTCAGATGCCAACAGATCCTCAGACACTCATCTGCTGCATGTGCCACTGCCTTCCGATTGGGGCATCGACCTCTATCTCAAGGACGAGTCGAGCCATCCCACCGGCTCTCTCAAACACCGCTTGGCCCGCTCACTCTTCCTCCATGCACTGTGCAACGGGTGGATTCGGCCCGGTCGCCCGGTCGTGGAGGCCTCCAGCGGTTCGACCGCGGTCTCCGAAGCGTACTTCGCACAGCTCATCGGCGTCCCGTTCATCGCGGTCATGGCTCGGTCGACGAGTGCACAGAAGATCGCGCTCATCGAGTTCTATGGCGGCACCTGCCATTTCGTCGACAACGCCAATGAGGTCTATGAGGTCGCTGCCGATCTTGCAGCGGAGTCCGGCGGTCACTACATGGACCAGTTCACCTATGCCGAACGGGCCACGGATTGGCGCGGCAACAACAATATCGCCGAGTCGATCTTCGATCAGATGTCGAGTGAGACCCATCCCGAACCCTCCTGGATCATCGCCACCGCAGGAACCGGCGGCACTTCGGCGACCCTGGCCAGGTACGTTCGCTACACCGGTCGGGCCACCGGCATCTGCGTGGCTGACCCGGACAATTCGGCCTTCTTCGCCGGGTGGCGCGACCATGACCCGTCGGCGACGACCGATCAAGGGTCCCGGATCGAGGGCATCGGACGCCAGCGGGTCGAAGCGAGCTTCATCCCCTCGAGCATCGACCGGATGATGCATGTTCCCGATGCTGCGGCCATCGCCTCCATCCAGCTCCTTGAGACATTGATGGGGCGTCGCGCCGGGGCGTCGACGGGCACCGGCCTGTGGGCGGCGTTCCGGATCGTGTCACAGATGAAGGCGGCCGGGCAGACGGGCAGCCTGGTGGCTCTGATCTGCGATCCCGGCGAGCGCTACCTCGACAAGTACTATTCGCAGGATTGGCTCACCGAGGCCGGGATCGACACGGTTCCCTTTCGGGAACGCCTCGCCGACTTCATGACCAGCGGTCGCCTTGACTGACCTCAGCTGGTTTGACTGACCTCGGCTAGGCGGGCTTCTCCGCCATCATGGCGAAGTACGAGTCGCGACTGCGACGGACATGCTGGCCCATCACCTCGGCGGCCTTGGATCCCTGCCCGGCGTCGATGGCCGCGATGATGTCGCGATGTTCGGGCCAGGCCTGCGGTCCGCGGCGAGTCACATTGAGCGAGTACAGCCATTCGATCTTGCCCGAGATCTGGCGGAGCAGACTGACGAAGGAGAGGCTGCCGCTGAGTTCGGCGATGGCGAAGTGGAAGCGCATGTTGAGCACCGCGAGATCTTCGTAGCGCTCCTGGCCGATGACGATGTCGCCGACGTCAAGGATCTCATTGATCTCCTTGCGAGTCCCCCGCCATCGCTCATCCGGTGCCTCACCGTTGCTCTGCTGCGCGGCCCGCTTCGCCGCCCGTTTGGCGGTCGCGGACTCGAGGACGATGCGGATCTCGAACAGGTCCTCTGCGTCCTCGGTGGGTGAGGGTGCGACCATGCTGCCGCTGTAGGGCCGGGACTCGACGAGGCCCTCGGCTTCAAGGGAGCGCAGCGCCTCACGAATCGGGATGCGTGAGACCGCGTACTGCTTCGCCAAGGCGGCCTCGCGAAGCTTGCCGCCCGGCGGGTGCACACCCTTGATGATGTCGTGGCGGATCTTCGCCCCGACGCTGACGCTGCTCGATGTCTGATTTGTCATCTGCCTGCTGCGTATCCCTGAGCGCCGCGCGGATTCGCCCCTGCGGTGACGCGACCTGTGGCCGGGTCCCGGGTCACGCAGGAGAGTCTGCCCAGTTCCCAATCGCCGGCTTTGGTGACGACGTGACCGCGCCTGATAAGTCCGTTGATGACGCCCTCGCCGAGGCGGTCTTCGACGACTGCTCCGCCGGGAACCCAGGTGCGCGGCCAGAAGGACCCGGCCAGAGAAGTCGTGTGCAGGGCGGGAGCGTCGATTGCCTGCTGTGGTGCATACCCGCCGATGAGCATGCGCAGGATCTGCAACAGCTGCCACTGTTCTTGCTGGTCACCGCCCGGAGAGCCGAGTGCGATGACTGGCTGACCATCTTTCGAGATCAGGGTCGGAGTCAGCGTGGTCCGGGGGCGATTGCCCGGGGTCAGAGCCGAGGGCGCTGTTTCGTCGAGCCACATCATCTGCAGACGAGTACCCAGGCAGAATCCGAGCTCCGGGACGATCGGCGAGGACTGCAGCCACCCGCCCGAAGGAGTGGCAGAGATGATGTTGCCCCAGCGGTCGACGACGTCGATGTGGCAGGTGTCGCCGTTGTTGACGCCGTTCTTCGCCACGGTGGGCTCGCCGATGCCTGCCTTTGCCATGGCCCCCTTGTCCGCACCCTCGAGCACGAGTGGCGGGGTGAATGTCGGAGCAGCGCCTGCACGGTCGAGGCCAGGTCGGAATTCGAGTGAGGCCTTATCAGTGATGAGTTTGCGGCGGCTGGCTGCGTAGTCGTCGCTGAGCAGCCAATCAAGGTCGACATCAGCGTCCCCGTAGTAGGTGTCGCGGTCGGCCATGGCCAACTTGAGTGCCTCGAGGATCGTGTGTGCACCGATCTCGGTCGAGGGATCGAGTCGCTCGTCATCGAAGCCATCGAGGATCTTCAGTGTCTGCAGCAGCACCGGGCCTTGGCCCCAGGCTCCGATCTTCGCAATCGAATACCCACGGAAGTCGATCGTCACCGGTGTTTCGAAGTGCGCATCGAATCCTGCGAAGTCTTCAGCTGTCATAACGCCCGCGTGGTCACCGCCGGTCGAGTGTCGGTGCGGAGTCGAAATGAATTTCGCGACCGCCTCGGCGACGAAACCGGACTTCCATTCCTGCCGTGCCGCGGCGACTCTAGCCGCACGACCCACAACACCGTCACCTGCGGCGATGAGTTTCTTCAAAACCTCGGCATAGGGACGGTTGTGAACGAGGTCGCCTGCCTTCGGGATCTGCCCCTCGGGCATCCACTGGGCTGCAGACGTCGGCCAGTGCTCGGCGAAGAGCTCCTGCACGCGTTCGATCGTGCCCACTACCCGTGCGAGGACGGGGTGTCCGTTCTCCGCGTAGTCGATGGCGAAATCGAGGACATCGACCAGCTCCCAGGTGCCGTGGTGTTCGAGCAGGTTGAGCCAGGAGTCGACGGCTCCGGGCACCGCTGAGGCGAGTGCTCCGGCTCCTGGCACCATGTCAAGGCCTTCGTTGCGGTAGTGGGCGATGGTTGCGCCCGCCGGTGCTGGCCCTTGACCCATCATGATCTGTGGATTCGCGGGGTCTTCGGCGGTGGCGAAGACCCCTGTCATGTCACCGCCGGGACCATTGAGATGAGGTTCGACGACGTGAAGGAGGAAGGCTCCGGCCACAGCGGCGTCGAAGGCGTTGCCGCCGCGTTCGAGGACAGCTTGCGAGGCCGCAGTCGCCAGCCAGTGTGTGGAGGCGGCCATGCCGAAGTGACCCTCCAGGGTGGGCCGGGTGGTGAAGAGCGCCGGCGGAACGAATGGCATGACACTGCCCCTTCTTCTGGTGATATTCAGGTCCGATCCGAATCAGATCGTTTGCATACAATCTAATCTCTCTTTATCGTTTTGCATACAAACAACTCAGATCTTTCAGATCTCGACTCAACGCTGAGCTCGCCGAAAGGGACACGATGGCTCGTCGACTCGACCTGGCCATGCTGCTCGTGCTGACATTCTCGACCGGCATGGTCGATGCGATCGGCTACCTGGGCTTCGACAAGGTCTTCACCGGAAACATGACGGGCAACGTCGTCATCCTCGGCATGGGCCTGGCCGGCGCCGAGGACACTCCAGTTGTGCGTCCGGCGTTGGCACTCGTGTTCTTCATGGTCGGGGCGGCACTGGGCGGCCGCATCCTCGGTCGGATCGGCGAGGCCTGGCACGCGCGGACCACGACGATCTATGCCGGCGTTGCCATCGGCTGTGCCGGTCTGACTGTCTACGTCGCACTCGTTCCCGATCCCGAGGTGGGGCTGGCCGGCACGATCTTCACCTCGGTGCTCTCAGCCCTCATGGGTGCGCAGGCGGCTGCGGCCCGGCGGATGAAGCTCGCCGATGTCACCACCGTCGTCGTCACCTCGACGATCGTCGGTCTCGCGTCTGATTCTCGGCTGGCCGGAGGCGACAGCGTCCGCTGGATCCGTCGCGCGCTCGCGGTGGCTCTCATCCTCGTCGGCGCCGTCGCCGGTGCCGCGACGCTGATGATCAATCAGTGGATCGGCATCGCCTTCGTCTCCGTGGCCATCGCTGTCGTGACCGTCATCGGCCACCTGGGTGCCCGGAAGCAGACCCTCGCCGAGGCGGCTGAGGCGTCCGCGCACGCCTGAGCTGTCCGCACCCATTGAGAACTATTCACTGCCTGTGCAAACTGCACTATCGTGAAGACTGCACAGTTCAACGCGTGGCCTGCTCAACCGTGAGGACGCAGGGAGAGCGAGGTCCTGAGCCGGCCCGTCACACGATGCCGCCGGAGGATGCAGAGAGGCTTGTGAGTGCACGATGTCGTCAACGTCGGCGATGACTGACCGGGCGAGTCTGTTCGAAGATGTGATGGCCACCCTCGGAGACGCAGTGAGCACTCCGGCACCGATCGTGCTGATCGATGTGGTCGCCGACAATATTGCGCGCATGCAGGCGTTTGCCCACGAGCAGGGGAAGCAGCTGTCTCCACATGTGAAGACGCACAAGAACGTGCGCATCGGAAAGATGCAGCTCGAAGCGGGGGCGAGCGGGCTGACTGCCGGCAATCTGAGCGAGGCCGAGATCTTCGCTGCCGCCGGATGCGCGGACATCTTCCTCGCCTATCCCCTGTGGGCCGTCGGGACCAAAGCCACCCGTTTGAAGCGATTGGTGCAGAATACGCGGCTGAGCGTGGGCGCCGAGAGCACCGCTGCGATCGACCGTCTGGCGGAAGCTGTGGGTGAGTTCGCCGGCTTGCTCGGCATCGTCGTGGAGATCGACTGCGGAGCCGAACGCTCCGGTGTGCCCCCTGAAGAAGCCGGCAGGCTCGCCGCCTACGCTCGCGACCGTGGTCTCGTTCCGTTGGGGGTCTTCACATACCCGGGGCACGGCGGTGCCGTCGGGAAGCCCGAGGGCGCAGCCGAGGATCAGGCGCTCGCGCTGCGGCACGCTGTTGCTTCGCTGTCCGAGCACGGAGTCGAGGCGCACAAGGTCAGCGCAGGGTCGACGCCGACCGCGCACTTGAGTACGGATCCGGTGATCACCGAGATTCGACCCGGCGAGTACGTTTTCAACGACTACGACAATCTTCTCATCGGCGACTGCGGGGCCTCAGACATCGGCCTGTTCGTCGCAAGCACTGTTGTCAGCGACCAGGGGCACGGACACGTCATTCTGGACGCGGGCACTAAAGCCCTCGCACGCGAGGGTGATCCCGTCCGAGGCTATGGCCGGGTGCCCAGCTGCGACGGTCGGCTGCATCGACTGAACGAGTACCACGGATTTCTGCGATTGCCCGACCGCGGTGCCCGACCTCAGGTGGGACAGCGTGTGGCGATCGTGCCCCATCACGTGTGCCCCATCGTCAACAGCTTCGAGGAGCTGATCATCTCGAATTCCCACGGCGAACTGATCGATCGCTGGCCCGTAGACGCACGGGGACAGTTGAACTGATCACG